>CANIAA010000063.1 GCA_947465255.1 Flavobacteriales bacterium
CATGAAAAGTGCAGCGCATCCGCCATATGCAAACCCAGCCAACACATCGAGCGGATAATGAACCCCAAGATAAATTCTGCTGTAGCCTATTAATAAAACCCAAGCGGCAAGGCCAAGCTGAACCCGCCTTTTAAGAGGCCTCGCGAGCAACCCAAAAAAAAGGGCAACACCTGCAAAGTTGCTGGAATGGTTCGAGAAAAAACCATAGCGACCCCCTTTATAAAAATTACCCATTTCGTCCTTCACCATGTGAACAAGATCTTGCAGTGCAGGATTATGTGTAGGGCGTAAACGCATCACGGTTTCTTTTACCGTTTTTACAGCAACGAAATCTGTCAAGAAAAGTAAACACGCAATACAAACAAGCGCGACCACTGCATTTGGCTTTGACTTTCGCTTGAATAGAGTAAAAACCATCCATGCATAAATGGGAAGCCACATCCACATCTTACTCACATACCACATAGCAACGTCACAAATGGCGCAATGACTTCCATTCAGCCACAGAAAAAAACCCTCATCAAACCGCTTTATGGCGTCTAGCATTCGGAGAGCAGCTAATTGTAAATAGAGTCAATCTCCGCTTTCCAGTTCGCACAAATTTGCTTGCGTTTGAGCTTCAGCGTAGGTGTGATTTCCGCGGCGTCAATCGTAAAAGCACGGGGTAAGAGACGGAATGCTTTGACTTGCTCCCAATTACCAAAGCGTGAATTGACTCTGTTAATCTCTTCCTCGATCATTTTAATGACACGCACATCGTTGAGCCATTTCAACTCCTGGTCAACCGCTACGCCTTCTCGCTCGGCCCATGCTTTCAGGGCAACATACTCAGGCACTATAAGAGCTGCGGGAAACTTCTGTCCGTCGCCGATTACAATGATTTGCTCAATGTAAATACTCTCCTTCATAGCGTTCTCCAGCACTTGTGGCGCCACATATTTACCCCCTGATGTTTTGAATAGCTCCTTCTTGCGATCCGTAATGCGAAGAAATCCATCTTTGATTTCTCCGATATCGCCGGTTGCAAACCAACCGTCCTTGAGGACTTCAGCTGTTTTCTCCGGTTCGCGGTAATAGCCGATCATGACATTGGGACCCTTGCACAAAATCTCACCATCTTCCGCAATGCGCACTTCCACATCGGCAATCACTTTGCCCACGGATCCCGGACGAAGCATGTGTGGCTTGCGCAACGTATTCACCGAAATAACCGGCGAAGTTTCTGTCAATCCATATCCTTCCAACACCGGTATTCCGGCTCCATTAAAAAATTTCGCCAGACGTGTTTGTAGTGCCGCACTGCCGGAAGCCACTGCTCGAATCTCCGTAAGCCCCAGTGCTGCCTTCACTTTGCTGAAAACAAGTTTACGTGCAATCCCTAACTGAAACTCGTACCATGCGCCGTTCGCTCCATCAGGCTCCCATTGCAAAGCCAGATCATGTGCCCATGAAAAGAGCTTTTTCTTGATGCCTGTATTTGCCATTCCCTTCTGATAAATACCATCATAGAACTTTTCAAACAGGCGTGGCACTCCGGTGAAGATATGAGGGCGGGCTACGGCAAGATCATCCTTTATCGTATCCATTCCTCCCAAATACATATGAATGCCATTGGCTATGTACATGTAGTGCAACATACGCTCGTAGATGTGCGAAACCGGCAGAAAGCTCAAACAATGACTCTTTCCCTTTTCCAACAAAGGCAAGCGCTCTTCACAGTTAATTGCATTACTTGAAATATTCCGGTGACTCAGCATTACGCCCTTCGGTAATCCTGTTGTGCCGGAAGTGTAGATAATCGTTGCTAAGTCATCTTCTTTCACTTCCTTGCTCAAACGTTCTACCTCTGAAGATTCGATAGCATTTCCAAGGGCAAACAATTCGGACCAATTAAGCGCACCAGCGACATGATCAAAAGTGTAAACCTCTATTAGCGACGCACACTTCGGTTGTATCGACTTTATCTTTCGAAACAACTCTTCATTCGAAACAAAACAATATCGAGCCTCAGCATGATTCAAAATATACTCGCAGTCATCGGGCGTCATGGTCGGATAAATAGGAACATCGACCGCCCCAATCTGCATAACGGCATGATCCATAATATCCCACTCATGTCGATTGGCATGCGTAATAAGTGCCACGCGGTCGCCCGGCTTAACACCAAGAGCCAGTAACCCTCGACTAGCCTTGTTCATTTGGTCAATAAAATCATTCGTTGAGACGCTGATCCACTCCGAACCTGTCTTGGAGGTTATCATCGTTTCCAGCGGATACCGTTCTTGTTGGTAGTAGACAAAATCAAACAGTCGCTTGGGTGAAATCATAGGGCATTCGTTTTGGGTAAAATTATTGAAGGCGCGCGAATATTCTACGGTTCAGTCAAATTCAGTCAATCGTCCTATTTTCGCGGTCAAATTTCGAGCTATGAAAAAAATCGCCGTAGTAGGTGCAGGTCAAATGGGAAATGGCATCGCACACGTTTTTGCACAAACCGGTTATCCGGTGAACCTCATCGACGTGAAGCAGGAAGCGTTGGATAAAGCATTTGCGACCATCAGCAAAAACCTAGACCGTCAAATAGCCAAAGGCTCTCTGACAGAAGATGCGAAGGCATCTACCCTGACTAATATCAGCCTTTGTACCGATATGGCATCTGCATGTTCTGACCGCGATTTGATTGTGGAGGCAGCTACAGAAAACATCGATCTGAAACTGAAAATTTTCGCTCAACTCGATTCCTTCGCCCCGGCTAGCTGCATTCTCGCTACGAATACTTCATCCATTTCCATCACTCAAATTGCTGCGGCTACACATCGCCCGCAGTTGGTAATCGGCATGCATTTCATGAATCCGGTTCCGGTTATGAAGCTGGTAGAAGTGATTCGCGGATATTCCACTACCGACGAAGTATCACAACAAGTAACGGAGCTTTCCAAAGCAATTGGTAAAATCCCCGTAACGGTAAATGATTATCCCGGATTCGTAGCCAATAAGATTTTAATGCCGATGATCAACGAAGCTATCTGTACCCTTTACGAAGGAACGGCCGGCGTAGAAGAAATTGACACGATCATGAAGCTCGGAATGGCACACCCCATGGGCCCGCTGCGCCTAGCCGATTTCATAGGACTCGACACATGCCTCTCTATTTTGAGGGTGTTGCACGACGGTTTTGGCAATCCGAAATATGCTCCATGCCCCTTGTTGGTGAACATGGTGATGGCGGGTAAGCTCGGCGACAAGAAAGGAGAAGGCTTTTACAATTACGCCGACCCCAAGAATCCGGTAGTATCTGAGTCGTTCCGAAAGAACTAAAAATTACTCAGCACCTTCTTCGCTCACTTCAGGCTCAACAAAATCGAGCATATCCTTTGCTTGAAGAATATTGTACCAAGTAAGGAGTTTACGAATATCTGATTCGTACACACGCTCTTCGTCGTAATCGGGGAGAATTTTCTTCATGGCATCTCGTAGCGCCTTGCCGTCACTTTTGGGATCGGGCGCTGGTCCGCCTTCAAAGACTGCCTTCGCTTTCAGGAAGATCTCACGTAACGGAACATCTTCCTCATAGGTAAACATGGTAATGTCGCCTAAGGCACTTACTTTCTGGGTGGGATGCACCGGTAGTCGTTTGCCATCTATCAGTGACTCTACTATAATCGTAGCGCGGCCGCCTGTAATCAACTTGTAAATACCGGGCTTACCGGAAACAGAAAGGATTTTCTCCAACTCAGTCTTCATAAAACGAAATCAAAATTTGGCGGCAAATATCGGAGAAGTGTATGCTCAATACATCGTTGCCTTGGTTTTGTGCATAAACTCTAGACCCCGGCAAACGGAACGTCATTCAACCACTGAATTGCAGCTTGTTCCGAGTGAATAAAGCAGCACGATGTATATAGACCATTCGTTACAAGCACATAAGCTACACCGAGCGCACGATTGTACATGACGGCCTGATCAAGCACAGCTTGATTGATAATCACCTCGGGAGCCTTGCACTCGGCCAGTAACAAAGGCTTCATATCCGAAGTGTACACAACCACATCCGGTCTTCGATTCAGACCATTGTACTTCAGGTTCTTTTCCACCGCCATGAGCGATTCCGACCAGCCCCGATGGTCGCGCAGAAAGTGAATCAGATGCTGGCGCACCCACTCTTCAGGAGTAAGCGCGACCCATTTTTTACGCACCACATCCCAAACCTGCATAGCCTCATTTGCATTGCGCAAACGCAAATCGGGTTGAGGGAATTGAAGCTTCTGCACGTTTAGGTTTACCTTTGACGATGAAGTAAATTGCTTCAGCAAAGAAACAAAGAACACCGCTAGATGGAATCGAAAGAAGAAATTGTAAAAAACTGGCTTCCTCGTTATACGGGAGCAACACTCGAACAATTTGGCAGCTACATACTGCTAACCAACTTCGATGGCTACCTACAAAAATTCGCGGAATGGCACAACGTAGAAATCATCGGCAAAGGCAAGGCAATGCCCATGGCGACTGCCGACGGCATTACCATGATCAACTTCAGCATGGGTAGCGCTAATGCTGCAACTATCATGGATCTGCTTAGCGCCATTATGCCAAAGGCTGTTCTCTTCCTTGGCAAATGCGGTGGACTGAAAAAGAAAAACCAGCTCGGCGATTTTATACTTCCCATCGCTGCCATTCGCGGTGAAGGAACCAGCAACGACTACTTCCCTGCAGAGGTTCCTGCTATGCCCGCCTTTACGCTGCAGCGCGCAGTGTCATCCACCATTCGCGATTTCTCGTTGGATTATTGGACCGGTACCGTTTACACGACCAATCGACGGGTATGGGAACATGACGTTCAATTCAAAGAATACTTACGTCGCATTCGCGCCATGGCGATCGATATGGAAACAGCCACGCTTTTCATGGTTGGATTTGCCAATAAGATTCCGACCGGAGCTTTGTTGCTGGTAAGCGACCAGCCGATGATTCCCCAAGGGGTGAAAACCAGCGAAAGCGACCAAAAAATCACGAGCAACTTCGTCGACAAGCATATTCAGGTTGGTATCGCAGCTCTCAAAGAAATTCGTGACGAAGGACAATCAGTGCGTCACCTCCGCTGGGATTAACTTCACTATTTCACTATTTCACCAAGTCACCGTTTCACCACACCATGGAACACCTTCGCATTCTTCGCGACATAGAACTTAAAAACTTCAAACCCATCTATTTCTTGATGGGTGAAGAGCCCTATTTCATTGATTTAGTTACCGAGTACGTTGAAAACAATGTACTGGATGAAGCAAGCAAAGCGTTCGGACAAACAATTGTCTACGGTCGTGATGTATCCATGGAACAAGTCATGTCACTCGCCAAAAGCTTTCCCATGATGGGCGACAAGCAAGTCGTCATTGTGAAAGAGGCTCAAGACATGAAAGAATGGAAGAGCCGAAAGAAAGAAGATGATGATGAAGACATGAAGCACTTGTTGCACTATTTGCAACAACCTACTCCTTCCACCCTGCTTGTTTTCAATTACAAAAACAAAACACTCGACAAGCGCAAAAAAGTTTATAAGCAACTGGAGAAAATCGGGGTGGTTTTTGACTCGCAAAAAATTAAAGACTATAAGCTACCGGAGTGGATAGAAAACTATGTGAAGTCGCGCGGATTCAAGATAAACGGCGGAGCGGCACAACTCCTTGCCGAGTATCTGGGCACCGATTTAAGTAAGGTAGTCAATGCAGTAAATAAACTGGCAATCATTCTACCGGCAGGAAGTGAAATAAACGGCCAGCATATCGAGCAAAACATAGGTATCAGCAAGGATTACAACGTATGGGAATTGCAAAAAGCCTTAGGACAAAAAGACGTCATGAAGGCCAATCGCATCATCCACTATTTCGAGGCGAACCCGAAATCGAATCCTATCCAAATGGTATTACCATCGCTCTACAATTATTTCGCAAAACTGGCAGCCTACATTTCCATTCCCGATAAGCGCAATGCGGCAGCCGAGCTTGGCATGACAACCTGGGCACTTAACGACTATAAAGAAGCTTCCACTAAATTCAACGCACAAAAAGTAGAGCGGATAATCGGGTACATCCGCGATACAGACAAAAAATCGAAAGGGGTGAACAATGCTTCTGCCGATGATGGCGATTTAATGAAAGAGCTGGTCTTTAAAATTCTGCATTAGGCGGAAAAGCAATTTTCGAAATACGGATAGCATCGCCAATTCTGATTACCCCTTCATGGGCAATTACGTTTTGACCGAACATAATTTTATTCTTCATCGTCCGGTATCTAGCAAGTGTTCGAAGAGGTTCCTTACCTGGAAGTCCCGAAGATTGATCAACGGTGGTCATCACACAACGAGAGCATAGTTTCACTCCACGCGCCTCCACATTTCCGAGGGTAAACTCAGACCAGGAATCCTCCACATGCGGCTCATCTGTTGCGACGACAATATTGGGTCGAAAGCGATCCCACGACATTTCAGACTCTGAATTTTCACGCAATCTTCTGTTCAACTCGTGCAATGATCCTGAGCCAATGAGAAGCAACGGGTAGGCATCCGAAAAGGAAGTCAGTTGTCCATCGCCGGCATAGGCAATATCCGCAAATCGATGCGACTCATCAGGCATATAAACCAACCGACAAGGCATATCCAATTCACGGCTGAAAAACTGATTCACCTCCTGGCTTGCCTCAACAGCGCAAACTGTATCAGACCAAACCGAGACCATGACATTCATTCCTTGCTCAAGCGATAACGGTATCCGAACACTCCCTCCCCTCCAGCCTACAATTTCAAAACCTTCATTTGCCGCTGCGACGCGAAAGAGGCAGAGACGCGGCCATTCTCGCTGGGAAATAAAACGTCCATCCTTATCAACCAACATCCATCTTCTATCACCTTGAGCGCCCCGGTCGGTTAGGACCAGGGAATCACACGCAATACCGGCCAACGATTTGACCGGATAGATGAATGTTTGCTGAATGGTTGGGGTCATAAGAATGTCAAATCGACGCCCGAAGGTAAGGCGGCGCTTATCACCTGTACATTTGCACCGCATGAAAATCGAGAATGACCTTATACTGCGCGCTGCCCGTGGCGAAGAAACCGAGCGCGTGCCCGTTTGGGTAATGCGCCAGGCCGGGCGCGTTTTATCTGAATATCGCGCTACTAGAGCTCAAGCCGGTAGTTTTAAGAGTTTACTAATGAATCCGCAACTGGCCGCAGAAGTGACCATTCAACCGGTTGATATTCTGGGTGTGGATGCAGCTATACTTTTTAGCGATATTCTAGTCATTCCCGAGGCAATGGGCCTACCCTATCGCATGGACGAAGGGAAAGGACCTTCTTTCGAAAACACGATTCAATCGCAGGCCGATGTTGACAAGCTTTCAACCGAGCAAGTGCTCGACAATTTGAAATATGTGTTCGATGCCATCACGACCATTAAGCGCGACCTCCATAACCGCGTTCCTCTTATTGGATTCGCCGGCGCACCCTGGACCATTTTCTGCTACATGGTAGAAGGAAGGGGTTCGAAGACTTTCTCGATATCGCGGTCTATGTTATCGGAAAATCCGGAACTGGCACACCGCTTGCTTCGCAAAATTACCGATGCAACGATTGTCTATCTGAAACAACAGATAGCGTGTGGTTGCAACATGGTCCAGTTGTTCGACAGCTGGGCCGGAATACTCAACAAAGACACATACAACACATTCGCATTGCCCTACATCGAAGAAATATGCCAGGCGATTGATACGGTGCCCATGACCGTATTTGCCAAAGGTGCATTCTTTTCGATGGAAGAAATGGGGCAGTTGCCTTGTCGCACATTAGGCATCGATTGGCATACTTCACCTGAATTTGCACGCCGGTTGGCCGGCCCCGACAAAACACTACAGGGGAATTTAGACCCTGCCGTTCTCTATGGCTCAGAGGAATTCGTCATATCCGAAACAAAACGAATGCTTGACCGATTCGGGTCTCATAAGTATATTGCCAACCTTGGGCACGGGGTTTATCCGGACATAAACCACGAAAAGCTCAAGCTCTTTATTCAAACCGTACAAGCACACCAATTCAACCGATCATGAAACAATACAGTTTAATTCTATTGATGCTCGTTTTCTGCGGAAGCGTTTCAGCTCAGCAAAAAAAGCCGACAACGACATCGAAATCTTCTACAGCTAAAAGCGGCACAACCGCCAAAGAAGAACCGGCGGCAGAGGCACCCGCAACACCTAGCAACCTCGTTATGGACCCGAGTTTCGAGCTCGATGATGTGAAGTTGCTCAAGACATACGGCCAGCTGCCACTCATGTTAAAAAACTGGGGCTCACCCAACGAGGCAAAAGCCGACTTGTTCAATACCATGGCAAAAGCGACCAAAGTTGCTATTCCTAAAAATGATCTGGGAACGGAAGAACCCTTTGAAGGCAGTGGTTATGCAGGTTTTAGAGCATTCACCAAGGACCCAAAGAAAACGCGTACATACCTGCAGGCCAAGTTGAGCAGAAAACTCACCAAAGACAAAATGTACTGTGTGAAGTTCAACGTAAGCCTTTCTGACTTGAGCAAATGGGGAACCAACAACATAGGTATGTTTTTGAGCGACCGTAAGGTTCAATATGCAAACACGAATGCACTCACATCGATTCCTCAAATAACAGAAAAATCGAATGCACCCATCGTAACCATGAGCGGTTGGGAAACCATTTGCGGCACATTCCTTTCAACCGGTAAGGAGGAATATTTCATCATCGGATGCTTTGGTGAAGAGGATAATATCAAATTAGAAAAAGTGATCAAACCGGCAACACAGGAAGGATTGATTATGGCCGATGCATATTACTACATCGACAATGTTGAGGTAATTGAAATCGAATCGGTGGATGGTTGCTTCTGCGGAAAAACAGAAGACAGAGACCCCGATTTGATCTACAGCCGTTCATCAGCCAAGAACATCGATATGAAACCAACAGAGGCTATCAATGCAACATCAACTTGGTTCTCTTATTTATCGGTGGAAGTACCTGCGATGTTCGAAGCCGAACTACAAGAGGTTGCAAAACTGATGCAAGACAACCCTAGCATGAAGGTTGAGCTTACTGGACATACCGACAACGATGAACAAAACGAAACGAAAACAAAGAAAATTTATGTTGGTTTGGCTCTTAGAAGAGCCGAGGCAATCAAACAATTCCTTGTCGACAATGGTGTTTCCGCTGCTAATATTTCTGTAGTAGGCAAGGACAACACCATGCCTGCAACCGATAAAACGACTCCCATGGGTAAAGCACAAAACCGCAGAGTCGTGTTTAAAGTGAAATAAACAGAACGATATACTTTCAAAAAAGGCTCG
The DNA here is from genome assembly GCA_947465255.1 of Flavobacteriales bacterium. GTDB lineage: Bacteria > Bacteroidota > Bacteroidia > Flavobacteriales_D > Sanyastnellaceae > JAIBBG01. Next base: position 9,366 of record CANIAA010000063.1, read on the forward strand.
CAAATGCGAGCCTTTTTTTTGTTCACAGCTAACCCCTAATAACGCACCCGAAACGATTTGAAATAATGCCATCGCTTTTCAGTTATTCGTCACGATGAACAAGAGATGTGTTGTCATCGTTACCATTCTGTGTGTTGCGATTTCAATGAGCGCACAAAACCTCGTTAGCAACGGCAGCTTCGAGACTAAGTCCTATTGCCCAAGCAACTTCAACCAGCAAAGCTTGAATACGATAGCGGGCTGGTGGCAGGCAACTGATGGGACTCCCGACTATTTTCATTCATGCAGCGACAAAGTAGGTGTTCCCAATAATGTTTTCGGCCAGCAAGCCGCCAAGGATGGCGATGGGTACACCGGCTTGGTAACATTCAGCGTCGGCAACAAACGCAATTACCGCGAATATCTGCAAACCAAACTGACGCGACCTTTGCTTGCGGGTGAAATGGTATGTATAGAAATGTATATAAGTGCAGCCGACTACTGCAACTATGTGACTGATGGAATTGGAATTTTACTTTCTGAAAAAAAAGCAGAAAGCAATTTGCAAACGGAGCTTGCCTTTTCAGCATCAATGAGCAACCCGCGTTTAAATATGCTCGACGAAAGCAATGCATGGCAATTGCTATCAGATGTATACGTGGCCAAAGGAGGCGAGGAATATCTGACCATAGGCAACTTCAAGGCCGATAAAGAACTCAAAGTAATTCGGCGCACAGAAGACATGAGCGACAAGGGATACGGAACATGGTCCTACATGTACATTGATGATGTGAAAGTGCGCCCCGTTCAGCGCAAACTTGAATGCAGCTGTGAAAACGAATATCTAGCGAGTATAGCGGTTGACCCGCCTTTAGAACTAAGTGAATACAAAAAGATACAACTCGATGCTATCCTTTTTGACTTTGATAAAGACGTGCTCACAGATGAGGCGCTGATTCAGCTTGAGGAGGTCTATGTTCTTTTGAAAAAGAACCGAGCCATGTACATGGAAATCTCAGGTCATACAGATGTAGTCGGTCCGGACGGGTACAACCTAAGTTTGTCCAAACGCCGAGCCCAGCGTGTCATAGACCACCTGTTGGCCAAAGGAATCGACTCCAACCGTCTTCAACTTACCTATTTTGGCAAACAACAGCCTATTGCAAACAACGAGACTGATGAAGGCAGGCATCAAAACAGGCGAGTGGAGTTCCAGATTCTGGAAAAGAAGTTTGAATTGATTCAGTGAGACTACCCTTGATTAATCTGCTCCCAGATGATGTCTTTGAGCCTATCCACGTTCATTCCGGTAACAGCAGAGATAAAAATGGAGGGGATTCCAACAGGAAGACTAGGCTTCATTTGCTCAATCATCAGTTCGTCGAGCATATCGCATTTCGTTATGGCTAACAAGCGTTTCTTGTGAAGCAGCTCCGGATTGTATTTCTTGAGCTCATTAACGAGAATGTCGTACTCGACTCGGATATCCTTGGTGTCGCAAGCAATCATGAAAAGCAATGTCGAGTTGCGTTCAATGTGCCTCAAGAAGCGATGTCCTAGTCCGCGCCCTTCTGCTGCGCCTTCAATGATTCCCGGAATATCCGCCATTACAAAAGAACGGTCACCGCGATAACGGACCATACCCAAGTTAGGAACAAGAGTTGTGAAAGGATAATCAGCTATTTCGGGCTTGGCAGCGCTCACAACAGAAAGCAAAGTGGACTTTCCTGCATTTGGAAAGCCAACCAAACCAACATCAGCAAGCACCTTCAACTCCAGTATTTTCCATTCTTCCTTGCCGGGCTCACCTGGCTGAGCGTAATCAGGGGCTTGATTAGTCGAAGTCTTAAAATGATCATTGCCTAAACCACCACGACCACCACTTACTAAAACAAACTCCTGGCCTTCTTCGGTGATCTCAAATTCAAGTCTTCCGGTTTCAAAATCACGCGCCACTGTTCCCAGCGGCACTTCCAAAATTTCATCATGCCCTTGTGCACCCGTGCGCTTGGCACCTGCACCCGACTCTCCATCTTCGGCAATAACATGTTTACGATACTTCAAATGGAGCAGCGTCCAAACGTCTTTACTTCCGCGCACAATAATGTGCCCACCTCGGCCGCCATCACCACCATCAGGCCCACCTTTGGGCACAAACTTCTCACGGCGGAAGTGACGACTGCCGGCACCGCCCTTTCCGGAGCGGCAGCAAATCTTTACGTAATCGACAAAATTGGATTCAGCCATAAGGATATTTGATTCTCTAAACTATCGGACAAACGCGTCCAATTCGGCGCACAAGCGACCGGTAATTTCTTCTACAGTACCTACACCTTTCACACCGCGGTACTTTCCACAAGCTTGGTAATAACCTGCTACCGGAGCTGTTTCACGGTTGTAAACAGCGATGCGGTTTCGCACTATCGATTCATCCGCATCGTCTGCTCGCCCACTGGTAGAGGCGCGATTCAACAGGCGCTTTATAAGCTCTTCCTCATCTACCTCCAAAGCGAGCATGCAGGTGATGGAGGTGCTTTGAGAATTCAAAAAACGATCGAGTGCTTCAGCCTGTGCAGAGGTGCGTGGGAAACCATCGAAAATAAAACCCTTCGAATCATGCTGCTTCACAACCTCACTCTCCAACATGGAAATTGTAAGGCTATCGGGCACCAGCTCGCCTTTGTCCATAAACGCTTTGGCTTGTTGCCCCAATTCCG
>CANIAA010000064.1 GCA_947465255.1 Flavobacteriales bacterium
CGTCGTTAAATACAGCCGCACCATGACTTCCCCCGCCTCTGAGGTAAGCGCTTTGCTTTTCTTTCATGATAGAAAACATCCGCGAAACATGGGCGATATCGAGCGTTTCACTTGAACCATCCAATCGCCCTTCCGGAATGGATAATTCAGTCTTTCCGCAAATGCCGCAACTGGCAACGGATAACAAACTGCGCTTGTTGAGTTGCTTGGCGTGCATATCTACTTCCTCGGTCGGTACATTCACACAAGAAATGAAACCCGTTTGAGAACGTTCTACAACTTCCATCGAAATAAGACCGGACTTCTTTCGCAGCACACCCTCGGTATATAAGATTCCACGCACCAAATCAACTTCATCAGCAGGTGTATGCATGGTCATGGTAAACGGTTCCCCTCCGATGCGTATAGAGAGAGGATGCTCCAGCGTAAGCTCATCGCCCACGCGCTCGCTCCCGCGTTCACTTACTCTGAGCCCTTGATATACTTGTGTGCCTTGCATCGTTGAATGGTGAAATAGTGAAATGGTGAATTGGTGAATTGGTAACTTGCTGCGCCTCATTCGTCACTAGTCACTAGTCACTAGTCACTAGTCACTAGTCACTAGTCACTAGTCACTAGTACTTAACAATCCTCCCCTCCTTCAAATCTTTCCAATACTCCCTCAAATCCGCCTTCACTTCTTTGCTCATAATGAGCAGCCCGATAATATTCGGGAACGCCATACCCAGAATCATCATGTCGCTGAAGTCGACCACCGCTCCTAGTCCTGAGACCGTGCCTATCACGGTGCATACCATGAAGAGTATATTAAACGATTGCTTGATCCAGTTTTTCTCGCCAAACAAATACGCCCACGACTTCATGCCATAGTAGCTCCAGGAAATCATCGTTGCGTAGGCAAATAGTATAATCGCTATCATCAACACCCAGTCGAACCAGGGAAATACACTCGTAAACGCTGCATTAGTCAGCGACGAGCCCGTGAGCCCTTGCGGGTCGGCTGCATACCCCGTAAACACCAGCACGAGCGCCGTCATGGTGCATACAATCACGGTATCAATAAAAGGTTCGAGTAATGAAACGAATCCCTCACTCACCGGACGATCCGTTTTACTGGCGCTATGCGCAATGCTGGCTGAACCAATGCCTGCTTCATTACTGAAACTAGCTCGGCGAAAGCCCATCATCATAACACCAATAAAGCCGCCCTTCATCGCATCGGCGTGAAAAGCGCCATTCCAAATTTGAGCAAAGGCATCGCCGATGCGGTTGATGTTTGCTCCAATAATCAACAATGAGAACAGCACATAAACGGCCACCATAAACGGCACAATCTTATCGGAAACTCGTGCTATGCTCTTTATTCCGCCCATAATAACCAACCCAACGGCTAGTGCCATCACAATGCCAAATACAAGAGATGAAACGCTATCAGCTCCCAATGTCTGAGCAACCTGCGCATAGGCTTGATTCGCTTGTATCATGTTGCCACCGCCCAAAGTTCCGCCAATGCACATGATGGCAAACACGACAGCCAGCACTTTCCCTAACCCCTTCATGTTGCGCAATGCCAACCCTTTCGATAGATAATACATAGGGCCGCCACTCACCTCGCCTTTCGAGTCTATTTCGCGATACTTTACACCCAACGTGCATTCAATAAACTTACTACTCATGCCAATAAGGCCTGCTACGATCATCCAAAACGTAGCACCGGGGCCACCCACCGCAATGGCCACTGCCACCAGCGAAATATTCCCTAGTCCCAGTGTACCACTCAAGGCTGCAGTCAATGCTTGAAACTGCGACACCTCTCCCCTGTCCTGTGGCTTGGCGTATTTGCCTCGAGTTATATCTAATGCGTGTCTAAACCCACGCACATTAATGAATCCGAAATACAACGTAAACCAAACGGCAGCTCCGATAAGTAAAACAACTACCAGCCAGCAATCTTGCGTGACGGGCGAACCATTGGGGTGCAACACCGGCAAGCCCTCACCATCGTACACGATTGGATCATAAATGCCACACGCTGCAAAAGGGTCCCACAGCAGTACCATGGCCAAGGCATCGACCAGTGGTGTAAACCACGTATTGAGCTTTTCTTCAATGGAAAGAGCCGGTACCAGCACTTCCGCTTTCGCAAATGTTCCTGCACTGTCGGATACTGTTATCGTGTAAGGAATTCCTTCTTGCATGTTCGAACACACCGGACTCTCGAGAGGAGTATCCCGCTTAGACCATTGAAAAGTATAAGGGGGAACACCACCAACAACGGCAGCCGTGCAAGTTGCGTCACCAATTTCCTGTGATGGATTCTGAACCGAAATGTTTACCGTGATTTGTGAAAAACACGACACCGAAAACAGAAGGCCCAGAAGGGTACTATAAAAGTTCATAAATTAGAAGTCTATTGGGCATTTGAAATACCGACCTTCATGCCCACGTGCTTGCGCTCGTTGAGGTCTGTCACCATGAAATCCGCTAAATCACCGGTTGTGATTTTCCATCCCGGAGTAGGATAATTGTCTTGCACGCGATAAACTCCTGTGCGCTCGCCTTCTTCAATCATCGGAGGGCATACGAATGTGAACTCCATGCGGCTGGTAAGAAGGGCATCGAGCACGCGAATGTGCGCTTGTGTCAGGTCCACATATTCACGAGGGAACGTGGACGTTTCATAAACTTTCAAATGCTCGCTTGCTTGCAAAGCACCAATGCCGCCAATGGCAATAATGCGACGAACCTTGTTGGCTCGCATGGCATTGATAATGTGGTTGATGAAAACCAATCGATAAGAAAGTTCGTCAGAACTCAAACACGAGATGACGGCTTCCTGCCCTGCCATGTAACGAGCAATATCCTGCTGATGCATCGCATCGCCTTGCACGACACTTAAGTTAGGATGCAACAAAGGGACTGTCTCAGATTTACGAACGAAGGCCGTAACCTTATGCCCTTTCTCCAACGCCCGTTTTACAACCTGTGCACCTACTCGGCCATTGGCCCCAAGAACTATCACTTTCATAGACTATCGTTTTGTGTGGGCAAGGTAAGAGATTCCCGTTATTGTATCATCACTCTCAGTCGCGCAGGCAACGAAGGGAAAATCCTTGCGGTCGGGTAAAATCTTGATTGAATACTGAATTCGAAAAGCTATAGACACCTCGTGTGTAATAGGTGTCATTGGCAGTTAGCGTATTGGACCACCACACCGTTCCATAGATCTGTGTTGCGAACGTGCCATCGAGATTTCGAAAGCCGGCAGGCTGCGCTGAAAATCCGCTCACGTTATTCGAAATAACATTATCGAAGGGCCACAAGCCTGTTCCTTCCGAAATAGTTCCTGTGGTGCGCATCGCTGAAGCCGCCACTTCAGATCCACCCAGTGTTGTCATTAGAATTGCCCATTCGTCGTTGCTTGGTACATGCCAGCCGGTAGGGCAAACATTGCGAGAATCTTCCATTGCGTAGCCGTTGTAGAGTTTTCCAAAGACTACATTATTGGCCATGTTGTTATTGAGATAGCACCAGGCCGGTGTAGTAGAAGATGACCATTGAACGTCATCACTAATTTCAATTATTGGATCACCATTGGCATAATGAGTAACAGATAAATTAGCGGCCATCCATTCCTGATTACCATTGATAACAGTCGGGTAATTGTTTCCATCAATATCAGTGACACCCGCTCCCGGAGCCCCTATCGGAAAACAATCTTCGCATACGATACCAATAGTTGAAGTGCCTGATGAAATGCTTATATTGGAGAGATAGCCGGTACCGGCCATTCCATTATTGAAGCAGTATGCATAAAGGCCATTGTTACCGGTACATGTTGTAATTTGGAAGGCTCCGTTTTCAACGAAAACGACGTCATCATTATTCAACCAAACATACCCGCTACTTGCATTACCATCGCAATCGGCGATAGTTCCTTGTATGGTTGCTACATACGGCAGTTCATTGATTTCAATGGTTTGTTCTATGTCGGTTGTAAAGGGCCCCACACTGGCGGAATACACTTCCTGAAAACCACCTTCGCATGGCAGCATGATCTGCAACTGCATAATCTCGTTTGCTGCAACGATTCCCGTTACTTGACCATTGGTTCCGGTGGTTCCGGGAATGGCCGAAACGGTGGGGCTTGATAAAATTAGAACAGCATTATCGAGCGGGTAAAAACCTATGGGAAACTGATTATAATTGACCGTAACAGTGTAATTCACTCCTGCTGCCTCCACATCAAAATTCCAGTAAGAAAAGTGGGCAGCATACCCCACATATTCGTTTCCTGTTCTATTAGCGTTCCCTTCGAATTTCCAAAAACCATTCGACTCATCGAATGACCAGAGCGGAATGGTTGCCGGTGCAATTCCTTGCAGTTCATTCGGAATAGCGCAGCGCATTTCGACCGGAAATCCGTCGATAGGTTGAAGCTCCTCTCCGGCAGTTCCGCGAAGTTCTATAGCCGCCATTCCAAAAGAACGAAGCACACGCAACTCACCATTGAAGAATCCGACTAAACTTCCGGGCATTTGCTCTGTTTGATTGGGCAAATCAGTGGCATCGATGGCATTGATGGAAACTGTGACTTCCCCCTGATAAGGCTGTCCGTTGTATTCTACCCCATTCGGAGGAAATACGAGGGTCATGTTCTCAGCCTGAACTGTTCCGCCGGAGTTCGAATCAAAAGTTCCTGCAACTGCTTTAGCGAGCAACTGCACCTCTGCGCGATTGACTCCGCCGGAAGTGGGAATCCAACTGCGTGATCCATCAAAATACCCGGGTTTTGAAATACGCAGATAAGCACTCTTTTCGTAGCAAATCAGGTTATCGAAACGAAAAAAACCACGTGCATCTGTGGTGGTTTGCTGGGTACTCCAACCTGACTCGACTGTGGCCCCCGCTATGGCTTGACCTGACTCACTGCGAACAACACCCCAAACACTAACAGAAAGTTTGGGTCCCAGCATTTCTTCACTGAAAATCAAAATATCTTCGTCAGTAAACATGGGACAATCACTCTCTTTAGGGCTGTATTTTCGGCAACACACCAATAACGTCAATCCCACTAATAGCGCCCATTTCATTATCTGCTTCATGTGCACGAAAGTAACCTTGGAGTCAAGAAGTAGAAGCGAATGTGAAAAAAAGTTTGGTGGAACCCTCCTCCACTGCCTACTTTTGCCATCCTAAAATGAAGGAGGTATATCCGTTATGCTAATTATCCCGGTAAAAGAAGGCGAAAGCATTGACCGCGCACTGAAGAAGTTCAAGAAGAAGTTCGAAAAGACAGGCGTAGTAAAAGAATTGCGTAGCCGCCAGGCGTACACCAAAAAGAGTGTATCACGTCGAGAAGAGATTAAGAAGGCTGCCTACATTTCTACGCTGAGACGCGAAGAGATGTAATAACAGACTCTTGTTCACAATATAAAAGGTGAGTTTCCGGTTTAGGCCGAAAACTCACCTTTATTAGTTTAGTGCAAACTGAAAAATTCTTGAACTATCTCCTCACCGAGAAAAGATGCTCGCCGCATACACTGGATTCTTATGCGGTTGATCTTTCTCAGTTTGCTCTATATTGTAAGAAGGAGTTCGAGATTGACTCCTCTGTCGAAGTAACCCATCAAGTAGTGCGTTCCTGGCTAGCATCGCTCATGGAGAGTGACTATCACCCGTCATCTGTTCATCGAAAACTCTCCGCTGTGAATGCCTTTATGCGTTTTCAAATGAAAGAGGGATTGATAAACGCCAACCCGGCACGCAATATCCCCAAGCCGAAGAAACCGGCACGCCTTCCCTTGTTTGTGGAGGAAAAAGGAGCCCAAGCTCTTTATCATATAGAAAGCAGCGAGCAATTCAAGCGTCCGGAGGGTGCTGATCCTTTTTTATTAAAAAGAGATGAACTCATTGTAACCCTTTTATATGAAACGGGTATAAGGCAATCAGAGCTGCTTGGATTAAAGGACTCCGATGTAGACCGGTCAATAGGCCAGATCAAAGTGCTCGGTAAAAGGAATAAAACACGCTATGTGCCGTTAGGCAAAGCAATGATGAGTAAGATTGAAGCATATATCAGCCTCCGCAATGAGCGTTTTCGCCAACCGACATTCGAAAGCCTTATCGCTACTGATAAAGGCAAAAAAGTGACAAAATCTCTTGTTTATCTTAAAGTTAAATTTTACCTTTCGCAGGTAACGACGATTCAGAGGAAAAGTCCTCATGTACTTCGACACACATTCGCAACGCATATGTTAAACAACGGAGCAGAATTAAATGTCATTAAAGAGATACTCGGTCATTCGAGTCTGGCTGCTACGCAAGTTTACACTCACAACAGTATCGAGAAATTAAAAAGCATCCATTCGAGGATGCATCCTAGAAATAATTGAAGTTAAACCCTTAAAAAAGTTTTGAATTATGCAAGTTCAAGTTCAAAGTATTCACTTCGATGCCGACATCAAACTGATTCGCTTCATTGAAGAAAAGGTCAACAAACTCACCACCTTTCATGATCGAATCATCAAAGGAGAGGTGTTCTTGCGTCTCGACAAGTCGGACGTCAACGAAAACAAAATCGCCGAGGTAAAGCTCTCCATACCGGGCAAGGAATTGTTTGCAAAGAAGCAATGTAAATCCTTCGAAGAAGCAACCGATTTTGCCGTGAGCGCCCTGCGCAAGCAAATCGACAAACACCGCACGAAACAAGGTTGATTCGTGTCATTCAACATAGAAAAAGAGGCTGCTATTCATAGCGGCCTTTTTTTATGCTCGATATCACGAATGTTCTAACTCAATTTCTTCCATATCCAACATATCCTCCCACTCTTGCATAACCGTTCGTGCAGCATGGTATTCGCGCTGCCGACGCAGATACTTCCGCACACTCGCCAGGCAGGATGGTGATTTCGACACAGCCCAACACTCCTCCTTCCATTGGAAAGGATCGATAGATGATCGCCTGAGAATGTAGTCGTGCAACCAGCAACGAAGGGTGTCTAATACTCGATTCAATTCGGTATGCTCGTAGTATTGAATTAGAATGTGGACATGATCAGGCATAACACAAACGTCCAGGCAAAGAGTACCCTTATAGGCACAAACCGTTCGAACAAAATTGGCGATGTCATCGGCCAAATCTTCTCGAAACGGCTTGCCGTCTTGATCCACTATTAAAACGGTGTGAGCATACAACTGAATCATGGGCGATTTTTCCTCAAAAATGTCCTCCGACGCTTACCGATCGTCTCATTCGATATTCCAAAACGGAATACAATCGCTTTGCTAGTCCCTTACTTCCACAGAATAAGAAGCGAATAACAATTCTATCGGATCGCTAGTTTGCGAACCATCCGTGTAGCTAGTATGACCAAAAGGGTGAACCCTATCATCAACCACCACAGCGTGTCATAGCCCATGTGATTCATCACGGAAGTGGCCAGTAAAGGAGTAAATATGTGGGAGGCCGACCACGACATAACATACAGCGAAGCATATTGCCCCCTGTTAGCCTTTCCCGATCGGTTATTCATGAAGGTGTTGGTGAACGGCATGAAAAACATTTCTGAGAAAGAAACGATTGTAATGATGAATAAATACCACAGGAAACCATGAACCACCAAAATCAACCCATAACTCAGGGTAAGTAAAAGGGCGCCAATAATCATCCAGGTATATACGCTATACTTCCGTTCAATTTTGTAGACGAGCACCAATTCAACAGCGGCCACCAGTAGTCCGTTTAAAGCCAGTATAGCTCCAATCTGTCCCTCCGAAAATCCTTCTTCACCCTTGTAATAAATGGACATCGTGCTGAATAACTGAAAAAAGGCCATTGCATAAATGGTGACCGTTGGAAGAAATAGCAAGTATGCCTTATCGCGCCATGGGGATTTACCGCTCTCTGAATCTTCCGGCTCATGCGCTTTCTCAACCGTATTCTCTTTCGAGTCTTTCAGGTAGAAGTAGACAAATACGGACGCGAACAAGCAGGTTGCGCCATCCACCCAAAACAACCATTGATAGTCGATTGCTGCCAGCAAGCCGCCAATAGCGGGACCAATCGAAAAGCCCAGGTTGATGGCTAATCGATAGAGCGATACGGATCGTGTATAATTCTCAGGTGTACTATAATGTGATATGGCAACCATACCCGCAGGCCGAAATCCATCTCCAAAAGCACTTAGCAGGAAAAGGACGATGCACAGCATTGTAAAATCGCTGATTTGAGAAGCCAAAACAAAAAGCAAGAATCCTCCTAATAGACTGGCAACCATTACAGGCCTATGACCCAACTTGTCGGTGAGCTTTCCCCCGGCATATACCCCTACGAGCGCTCCAATGCCATAACAGGCCATAACTGCTCCAACTTGATTCAGATCAAACAGCAACTCATCTTTCAAATAAACTGCGAGAAAGAAAATCACCATGGAGCCGCTTCGGTTGATGAGCTGAGCGAGGGCCAGCAACCATATAGATCTGCTCAAACCTCCAAAGGCATTTCTAAAGTTGCTCAGCACGGCATTAAACATGGCGTGAAATTACTATGTTCCTTTTCAGGAAATACAGAAGTGAATAGACTCCCGACGTTTTCTAATTGCCTGCTGGTTGTGTCATCAATCGTTGATTCACTTTGCTCATCACAAACTGAAATTGTTCGTCGAGCGTGAGGTGTGAATTGTCGACCACAATGGCATCGGGAGCCTGCACGAGCGGATCATGAGCGCGTGTCGTATCAATATGGTCTCGTTGCGTGATGTTTCGTAGCACCTCTTCCATGGATGTGTCGACACCCAGGCTATGCAGTTCATCAAACCTTCTGCGCGCTCGAATGGTGGGGTCAGCCGTCATGAACAGTTTCAACTCTGCATCGGGCAATACAACGGTACCGATATCTCTGCCATCCATCACAACTCCTTTTGATTCAGCCATTCGCTTCTGCATGCGCACCAACTTCATACGTACTTCTTTGATGGCAGAAACAGGTGAAACGTTGTTGCTAACCTGCAGCGTTCGAATTTCACGCTCCACATTCTGACCATTGAGGAAAGTCTCGTAGCGATAGGTATCCGTGTTGTAACGAAAATTGATCATTACCAAATCGAGCGCCGGAATCAGTGCATCTTCATTGACTTTTCCTTCCGGTGAAATGTAACCGTGCTGCAAAGCGTATAACGTCATCGCGCGATACATAGCACCTGAATCGATGTAGATATAATTGAGTTCACGGGCAATTGCCTTTGCTATAGTGCTTTTACCGCACGAAGAGTAACCGTCAATGGCAATATTAATCTTGAGTTTCACGGGGTCGGAAAAGGTTTGGTGCGAATGTAACTCAATTCAACCTAATCAGAACAACAACTCACGATTGATGGTTTGAAGACCTTCACTTGCTCCTTGGTTTACTGCCATCCAACCTTGCTTTGCAACCAGACTTTGCGCCTGCGGATCAACAATGTATTTCGCTTTCGCTTGCCATGCATGATGGATGAGCCCCGCTGCCGGATAAACTTGAAAGGAGGTGCCAACAACTATAAAAACATCAGCCTCTTCAATCAGACTAGCAGCAACCTGCAGCATAGGCACCTCTTCGCCGAACCATACAATGTGCGGGCGTAGTTGGGAGCCTTGTTCGCACAAGTCGCCACGTTTCAGTTGCCAGCCATCTATTGGATAAACAAGTTCTTCATTGAATGTGCTGCGCGACTTTCTTATTTCGCCATGCAAATGCACGACGTCTTTACTCCCTGCGCGCTCATGCAAGTCGTCGATGTTCTGTGTAATGACTGTTACGTGAAAATGCTCTTGCCATGCGGCAACTTGCAAGTGTCCTTGGTTGGGCTCCACTTCCAGTATCCGCTTCCGCCGTTGATTATAAAATTCAAGAACTAATTCCGGGTCGCGATGCCAGGCTTCCGGTGTTGCCACATCTTCAATGCGATGATTCTCCCACAATCCATCGCTTCCGCGAAAAGTTGGAATACCGCTTTCGGCGCTCATACCGGCACCGGAAAAAACAATCAATCGTTTCATCCTCTAAATATAATAATACTGCCAGTCGAATGCAAGTGGTAAAGCAACCTACGCTTTCAAATAGAAGATTGGTTTATGCTCGCGCGAGCTCAATCAATGTGATTTCAGGAGCCATGCCTACTCTACCTGGAAACGCGAGAAAACCGAATCCTCGGTTGATGTAGAGATACTGGCTACCCTCGGCGTAAAGCCCACCCCAGCGTTTGTAGCGCACAGAGACCGGACTTAATTTAATTCCGAATTGAGGCAGCTCCACCCCCATCTGCGCGCCATGCGTGTGGCCTGAAAGTGTCAGTGCAATATTCGTTTGACCAATTACCTGCTCCGACCAGTGAGTGGGATCATGTGATAGCAAAATCTTGAACTCCTCGTCACCCACTCCCTCCATCGTTTTGGCCAGATCACCGTGCTGGTGAAAACCCAGGCCCCAATTCTCGCTCCCGAGAATGCGAATCGATTGACCATCTTTCTCTATCCGAACATTCTCGTTGCGCAGCAATTGAAAGCCCGCTTCTTTGTGTATTTCAAACAAGCGCTCTTGGCTTTTTCGCTTCAACTCAGGCTGATTGCCCATGGCATAATCGCCATAGTCATGGTTACCCAAAATGGAGAACTTTCCTTGTTTGGCTTGAATACCGGCCAAACGGTCGACCCAGGGTTCGGCCTCTTGTGCAAAATTGTTGACCATGTCGCCCGTGAAAAAAACAAAATCGGCATCAAGCGAATTAATGAGATCGAATCCGGGCTGCACATCATCAAAGGCTTGGTTGAAACTCCCCAAATGAAGGTCACTTATCTGTACGATGCGAACACCATCGAAAGCTTCCGGCAAATCAGGATAAACAATGCGTTCGGAAAGTACTCGATAACCAAACTTTCCGCGAGTAACTCCATAAATCATGCTACCGGCCCACACTGCAGCAACACCCAGGCCGAGCTGATTGAAAAATTGGATGCGAGTCATTTTTTCGTGAGGTTCAGCCGGCGGGTTGGCAAAAAATTTCTGACCCAACCATTTCACTCCGTTCGCCAAATCGTTGAACATATGAAACGTTCCAAAAATCAACTTGGTGGTAACAGCTATGATGAAAAAACCGATTGCAAAATTGAAAAGACTGTAACTTCGAGATCCTTGCCATTCGTGGCGGGCAGTCCAGTTCAACATCATAAAAACAATCGTCCCGTATGCGATAACGGTGGATGACCAAAACGCAATCAAAATGACTTTCCTCCACAGTGGATCCATGGCGGCTACCGACATACGCAAGCCTTTGAACGCGTATATCTCAATACCGGAAAAAAGAAGAAGCGTGAGCAGTAATCGCGTCATGGAGAAGAATAAATGAAGTGCAAAAGTAGCGGTGTAAATAGCGCTTGCATCGCAGAAAGGAATAAACATCTGTTAATTCCGCTGAGATGAATCACAACAACAGACATTAACCAAAACAGGAAGAATATGTAAATTCGCCTGAACAAATTCATATTACCATGCGAATTATAGTAACCCTTCTTTTCGTATTCAGCACCATCATCATGTCTGCTCAGGAACAAGGTCGCGTAGTAGTGGTGCTGAGCAACGGCAACGAATACATCGGTACAATCTCCAAAGACGATGGCCGAGAGATATATCTGATGACAGAGAACATGGGTGGAGTCTATTTACAGAAAGCGGAAATACGGAGTGTAAAACCCATTACCAGTGAATCACAAGTTGTTTCCGGTGAGTTTCGAAATACCGGACCATTTACCACACGCTATGCCTTCACGACAAACGCCCTGAGCATCAACAAAGGAGAGAACTACACGATGCTCAACTTGTACGGACCCGAAGTGCATATGGCTGTTTCAAACCGCTTGTCTATCGGAGTTATGAGTTCCTGGATAGGAAGTCCTCTCA
>CANIAA010000065.1 GCA_947465255.1 Flavobacteriales bacterium
CGACCGCTTTCCGCTTCGGGTTGCATACTATGGCATGTAACACATCTTCCTTTTCCTTGAAAGAGCTCATGACCTTGTTGCTCTTGTTGTGTAAATTCAGTTTTGCCTTCCAGGAAATAGTCGTATTTCGAGGTAAACTCATGAAATAAGGAGCTGCGTTCGAAAGCTGCCAAAGCCTCACACATGTTTTGATACGCTTCTTTCGCATAACGCAATTTGCCATACAGCTTTTTGTAGAGCGGATAGTAGGGGGCATTAAGCACCTCATTCACAAGTGCCAGCGTGTCCGCATTATTCATTTCTGCCGGATTGAAAAACGGTCCTGCAAGCTGGTGCTCCAAAGAATTGCTCCGACCATCCCAAAATAAACCACCGCGATACACTCCGTTGCTATCGCGTTCCAGTGGAGGAATAAACCCGACGTATGCCAATGACTGTGCATTACGATTCACAAAGGCGCCATCTACCATGCCTTCTGAAACAATGGCATGATTGGGGTCGGCAAATGCTGTTTTCGGAGCATGACAAACGGTGCACGATTGCCCGTCCGGATGACTGAGAGCCTTGTCGAAAAACAATTGTCTGCCGAGTTCCACCTTAAGTTCCGCTTTCTTTTCCGCAGAGGGCTTTACGCGAAAACTCATCACGAAGAGGGATGCAAGAAGACACAAGCAGGCAATTGTTCGAATGGTCATGCGTGACATGCAGCAAAGGTAATCGTTCGAAAAACGGATAAGCAAAGCTTCTGATTTTTATCTACTTTCGAAGAATGTGCTACACCATACAACAACTCGAGGAGAGGATTTTGAAGCAGGGGCAGCGCAAACATTCAACACCTTCCGAAATCGATGACGCGCTGCGCACCTTTCTGGAACAAATCAAGGGCAAGCCATTGTTTGCCATCAGCGGATTTGAGCATCCTGCGTTACCGATACTTATCGATCAAGGTGGACTTCATTGGCAGCCCATGCACTGGGGACTTATTCCGCTGTGGTGCAAAGACTGGAACGCAGCGTTGGAATTGAGTAATATGACCCTCAATGCACGCGCGGAAACGCTCTTCGAGAAGCCCGCATTTAAACACGCTGCTTCCACCCATCGAGGGTTGTTGCCCATCACGGGTTTCTATGAATACAAGCATGTGAAGGGCAAGAAGTTTCCTCATTTTATCGATTGGAAAGATGAAGAGGTGCGCTGGCTGGCGTGCGTGTGCGATGAGTGGAAAGACCGAGATAGGGGAGAGACCGTGCTAACGTTTTCCATCGTTACCACCAAGGGTAATCCCCTTATGGCAGAGATCCACAACAACCCCGAACTGGATGAACCGCGCATGCCCGTCGTGTTGGAAGGGAGTGACTTGTTGACGTGGATGAATAACGAAACACCCTTGAATGAGTTGAATAATCTATTGCAACCCTGTTCAGATAGCGATATGCGCGCGCACACCGTAAAACCACTGCGAGGTAAGAACTCGCCGGGAAATACGCCCGAGGCATTCAAGCCACATCCATATGCAGAGCTTTACGAGCCACCAACGCTTTTTTAGCGCATGATCAGCACCGATCCGCTCAAGTCTTTCTTTGCACCTGTCGACCGCGATACGATAATAGCCCTCCAGCTGTATGCACCATTAGGAGCGAAGTGCTCACCACCGCGGATGTTGCCGGTCCAGCCCACTTTAGGGTCTCTTGTTTCAAAAACTAATTCTCCGAAGCGATTGAAAATTTCGAAATGGAAATTTTCAGTATCGATGTCTGCTCCTTCAAAAAGAAGAACATCGTTTAAGCCGTCATAATTTGGTGTGAAGCCTGTTGGAATGTAGAACTGGAGAAGATCATTAATCACAACGGAATTACCGGAGATAAAATCGGTACAGTTGTGTATATCAGTTATTTCCAATGTTACGTAATAAATTCCGCCATAATCATTGGGGAAGGTGAATATCGGATTTGCGGCTGCCGAACCTCCTAGCAAAGTACCATCTGCTGAACTGAAGGTCCACAAATAGTTACTGATAGGAAAGCCACTTACAACGCTTTCGAATTGAAGTTCTGTATTGTAGATGTCGGTTGGTTGAGGACCAACCGTGTAACCTGCAATAGGAGCGGGATAACTCGTTAAAAAGGCGTCTTCCGAAATGGAGTATTCGCAGCCTGCCGAATTGACAAGTACCAATTCTACGCCATACATGCCCGGTTCTTCAAGCGAGAGGATGGTTTCCGGTTGATTTGGAATTACGATTCCATTCGACAACTCCCAGCGCGAAGTCGCATATTCAGAAGGGTCGTTGGAAACGGTTAATTCAAAGGCGTTCGGCCAACATCCTGCGGTTGTATCAGCCGTGAAGGCAGGTGAAATGATTGGCAACACCTCAATTTGCAGACACTCCGTGATGCTGTATGCGCAGGCGTCTGTGATGGTAAGACATGCTTCCCCGCTTGCGTCCGGGTTGAATGAAAAATCTTCTGCATTGCTAATCGGATTGTTCTCAAACTCCCAAGAATAGATGAATGGAGGTAAACCGGGATTGATTGTATAAAGGTCAAGGTTTGCTGTGCCTGCGAAACATAACGTAGTATCATCAGAAATAGTCATAGTCGTTGGTAATGGCATTTCAATGCCTACAAAGGAGCTGTTGCTACAGCCGGCGCCACCATCCAAACGATATTCGAATTCATCCGGTGTATCATTCATGGGGTCGAAAATCAATTCGTTGGTAGCGGAAACTAAGGTGTTGTTCAAGAACCACTGGCCCCAAGTTGCCGGGTTGGCAGTTATTACGTCAAACAAATCGAAAGGCGCTAGAGTAGGACAAATTGTAATGGTGTCACCAAGTCCGGGGTTATTGTTCTGGTCTAAGGTAATGACCACGCTGTCGCTGCTTCTGCAGCCTGGGTAACCCGCGGGATATCCTGTGAGGGTAAAGGTTGTAGAAGGTTGGTTTAACGCAACAATGGAAGGGGCCGGACTATTCGCAGCAGTAAGAGGATTGCCCGGTGTCCAGTTCCACACATAGCCGGCTACTTCTGCACTACCTACAATTACGTTGTATACTAATTCTTCAGAAACACCATCGGCACAGTTACCTATAC
The DNA here is from genome assembly GCA_947465255.1 of Flavobacteriales bacterium. Lineage (GTDB taxonomy): Bacteria > Bacteroidota > Bacteroidia > Flavobacteriales_D > Sanyastnellaceae > JAIBBG01. The sequence continues at coordinate 3,093 of CANIAA010000065.1, forward strand.
CATTCCATTCAGAGAACTGTATAGTTAAACATCCGGATGCATCTGAAGATGTCCAAACCAATCCGTTTAAATCACCTGTATAGGCTCCGATTTGGGGAGAAGGCCATGTGCCGGCGCCATCATACACGAATAGGTTATCATTCACATCTATACTGCCGCTTGTAATACTAATGGATATTGGACCATCGGCAGCATTATCGGGGCAATAGGTTTGAATCGTATTATCGAACGTGGTATAGCAATAGCTGAATACACCGCAGTTGGCGCATGCTATAGCAGGGTCACCCTGAAGGCCTCCTTCAAGGCTTGCAGGCAAGCAAGACAGAAGCTGATCGGTACCCGCAGTGACCAATGGTGCTTGATCACACGTAACCTGAATGGTCGTATCGAAGCTGCAACCGAAACTATTAATTACGTAATAAGTAAAATCGAATACTCCCGTGGATCCTGGTATGATTTCTATAACGTCACCATCGCTGGAGATACTGGTAATCCAAGGGATACCGTTATCAGGCCCCGTCATTACCCAATAGGAAGAGTCCGGTCCCGCGCCAATGGTGGGGGTGAAGGTGGTAACATCGGGGTATAACTCAGGGTTGAATCCGATGCCCCAAGAAAAAATATATCCATTATCCAGTCCGATATTGTCCGTAACTGAAAAGCTCCATTGGCCATTCAAAGGACAGCCTACAAGGCCGCATAAGTCATCTTGTGATTCATAAATTCCGGGCGCCAATGCTTCACCTTCCGTAGTTGGAACCGTGTTGGAGGCAGAGTTTTCCCCCCATGTGCCATTGGTAGCAGTAGGAGTCCAAGCATAGTTCCAACCTACCCCAGGAACCGGAGCATCTGTATCTATAGCATCTCCCAAAAATGTTGTTCCTCCACCATTAACACCCCACTCTACAAGGTCAACTGTAGTTCCGTCGGGACAGGTAATAAATAACCCCAGGTCACCCATATAACTGTGCTCCATATTCACGAAAATGCTGTCAAGATCATCGCATGAAGTCAAGGTTGACCCAGCCTCGAAAAAATCGAAGTTGAGAGAAGTAGAGTAGGAGAATCCCGCACCATCTGCCAAATAAGTTTCCCCTGAAACAACTTGAGGTGGTAATGCCGTCCAAGTGGTACCGCTGGCACTGCCTCCGATGTTAGTATTATCTTCAAGCAATGCGTTTTCTCCAATGATTACAATACCATAGACAGTATCCCCCAAACACGTTTGTAAATCTACCATTCCTGAGTAGGTTGGAGCAGTACTAACAAGTACTTGTAGGGGCTCAATATTGAGGCTTTGACAACCGGTAGCATCATCCCCCAAATTTCCGTCCTCGACAGTAAGTGTAACGATGTACTCTCCTGGCGCCGTGAAAGCATAAGTTACATTGCTGGCATTGGTATTCTCGATTATAGTCCCGTCGTCCATGTTCCATATGTACTTCTCTAGCGCATATCCTGGTTGGGGAAATGAACCGTTATCTCCAAAAGTTACAGTTTGACCAAGACAAACATTAACTGTTTGTATGGCTGGGTCGGAAGGAGAAGGGGTCAATATTTCTGAATGAGCTACAGGATTATCACAGGGAGTTGTGCATTCAATCGCGGCCTCCCATCCTGGAGAGGCGATATTGCCTGGGCCATTATCTTGGAAAACCAAAGTGAGACAGCCAGAGGTATTATTTACTGTTCCGGTCCAGCTTAGACCCTGAGTTGCAAATCCTAACGATGGCGCTGCTGTGCTGTTACCATCAAATATTTCTAAGTAATCGCTATTGTTGGGATTTGGACTAGTTTGCAGGGCAAGGGCGCTGAAGGTCAACTGAACCACATCTCCTGGTGTGTCGGGACAAAGTGTCAATGTGTAATTCGCGTCGGTATAGGATCCTGTTGTAAAACCATCATCATAGAAGTTGAACCCATCAGAAACAACCACATTTCCATTTGACATACAAACAATTCCGGGGGTACCGCATTGAGAGTAAAGAAATTCAATTGATAGGATGGCTATCGTCGTTAAGGTGAATTTTTTCATGGTTGTAGCTGTCATACTTGACAAAGATAAGACAGCTAGTCGAAGAAAAAGTTGCACGATTGGCTAAATATTAACGACAAAATCGGGGTATTCTATCTCACCTAATCACCATCACATGCCCCTCAAACAAATGCCCGATGCCGCGTTCGGTATCGCGGGCTATAATGCGGTAGTTGTACTGGCCGGGCGGAACATAGAGGCCAAGGGGTTCCGATCGCCCACTCCAGGCGGCTTGCAGGTCATCACTGCTGTAAACGACGGTGCCCCAAACATCAAATACCTCCATCGCCACATGGTAGGCGTCAACTCCCAGCCCCTGCGGCTGCCAAAGGTCATTGATGCCGTCGCCGTCTGGTGTGAAGGCGTTTGGTATGAATAGCTCAATACCTTGAACAACTTCAATGATTTTGCTGGTTTGCTCTGCACAGCCGTAGGCATTTTCAACATACAGCGTTAGCTCATATTGGCCTTCTCGGTCTGTCGGAAAATGAATGCCGGGCTCAAAGCCTTCCATAGCCTCGCCTCCGGGATAATGCCACAGATAGTTCGTGGCGCCTTCACTGGTATTCTCTACGGCTAAATGGGTGTCGGGCAAATAGAGCTTGTCCTCCCGAATCCGAAAACCGGCTTGCGGTGTTGGAAACACTCGCACGCCTATGTTCAACGTATCGGACCATACGCAGCCGTGTAAATCGGTTATCGATAACGCCGGGGCATACAATCCGGGTGTATCGTAAACATAAAGGGCCGACGCAAGCTGGTGGTCGTTTGCCCCTGTGCCATAGTCCCAGCGCATGTCTGCAACATTCTGAAATGCCACGTAATTCGAGGTGAAGCGGACCTCCAACGGCGTGCAGCCTTCCCAGACATCTATTGCAAAACCGGCATCTAGGGAGATATAGGGGATTAATTGAATGGAGTCGCGCTCGATCTTTCCATCTGCTCCCATCACGTGAAGAATGATTGTGGTCGTATCCGTTATCATAACGGCGGCACTATCATCGGTGCTCACCATTTCGTTAGATGATGTCCAGCTGTAGCGATAGGGCTGTAAACCTCCTGTCACACTGTCGGGACGAATAACCACAGTAGTGTTTGGACAAACCTCCATGGTCGGGGGCATGTGTATGACGAGTCGTGCGTTTCGCAAGGAGTCTTGCGCTTTCAGAGATGCAAAACAGCATGAAACAGCCATTACAACAGCTGCTGCCAGCAATGTCCTGAACTTGCTCGTTATACCAATATCTCGTTGAGAGAACTTCACGGTACCCTCTACGAGCGTTTTGCTAAAAAGTTCCGAAAAAATTAGCGAATGAGTACGATGCTGCCGTCGAAGAAGATCTCATCGGCCGAATAGTCTACACGTAATTTTAAACGCCAATTGTAGGCTTCATTCTGCCCGAAGAATCCGCCATCCATTACACCGCCTGTCCATGGCTCGTCGGGGTTGTTACTTAAGAATACACGATCACCCCATCGATTGAAAATACTCAATTCATAACTAGTGGTGTCAAAACCACGAATAACCGGCTTCCAAACATCGTTGTCACCATCACCGTCGGGGGTGAAGGCTCCCGGCGCAAACACAGCATACTCTGCATCCATGTAAACACTGCGGCACGTGGTATCATGACATCCGAAGTTATTCACCACATCCAGGCAAACAAAGAAATTGTCGCTTCGCTCATTGGGGAATGTGAAGGTCGGATTTTCTTCTGTGCTTTCTCCCAGACCGCTGAATGTCCAGTCATACATGATTGCTCCTACCGAATGATTCGTAAACTCTGCTTCGGGTGCCAGCGTGCTTAACTCGCCCGGCGATATTGTAAAATGTGCTATCGGGGAAGGATAAACCTCTGCCACTTCTTCCAAAAACAAATTGGAGACACACCCAAATTCGGAAACGGCTGTCGCTGCAACATCATACATGCCGGGAGTTGTCAATTCCAAATCAAGTGAATCGCCTATAAATGTGCCTAAACCCGATACATTCCAAACAATCTCATCGATGTTTTGACTCTCACTGCTTGGTTCAATAAAAAGATGAACGGGTTTGCAACCGATAGCAGGGGAGGGCTGAGAAATAAGAATGGGAAGCGGATTCACATTGATCTCACTGTCGGCGCTGGAAGTGCACCCAAAATCGGATGTAGCATCAACATGGATGCAGACCGAAGCTGCTGACTGAAAGGTGGGCGAGCCGGATGTCGGATCGTCAAATAAATTGTAGGGCGACCATATGCAAGAAGCACTTACAGCATCTGTAAAGGTGAGGTTTTCACCAAAACAGATATCGTATGATGCATTCAGGTTGATAACCGGGTTGGGCTCCACGATGACCGATACATAATCGGTAAATGTGCATATGCCATCGTCGGCAAATACGGTATAAACCGTGGTCGATGGTTGATTGACCACAGATGGTATGTTTACTAATGGTTGCGGACTAGTGGCATTGGAAAGCCCGGAAGTTGGTGTCCAGCTATATACCGCACCTGTTGCGGGGTTGCTGCCTATATACTGGTCAAGGCTACCTGCGCAAACGTGAACATCGTTGCCCGCACTATAGTTGATGCCTTGTTGCACGGTAACGCTAAGCACTGCTTCATCGGCGGGGCATGGACCATTCGCCGGTATCCGGTAGATATAATTGCCGGAAGCGTTGCTGGCCGGATTAAAGACCGATGCATTGAATGGGTTGTTGTTGTAATACCAAGAGCCACCTCCGGCTTGTGCGCCGGGCAATAGGTCGGTCAATAACTCGGGACTATCTGTGTAGCAATATATCTCGGATGCATCATTACCGGCATCGTTCGGTGCGAACGTGATGAGGTCAATCTGCAAACGCTCGCCACCGCAGGTAATGGGCTGTATGACTTCGTACACATAACTCTCAGTTCCGAGGAAGTCGATTGATACCAAGTTGGAAACCGGATTATCGTTGATGTCGAGCCATGTACCCATGCCGATAGCTGCTGCGGGTAGGTTCGTATTCAGATTGAACGGCAAGGCGCTTCTGCACACTTCACGAGGCACAGTAGCGTCATCGATAACGGGGTACAACACTTCAATGGTTAACTGACCACCTTGATCAGGGCATGTGTTTCCGCTGGGGTTAACAACCTCCAGTACCGTGCTATTTTGAACAGCAGGATCAAAGAAGTCGCTTACCAATACGTTGCCTGGAGTTTGAAAAAAGACATTGGTTAAAGTGGGGAAATAGCTGCGCAAATCAACTTGAGAACCCAGGCTGCATAAATAGATAGACTGATCAATAGGTTCAGCAACCGATGGTTGAACATTCACTGTGAAGGATGCTTGGTCGTCCGGACACACTTGCGCTTCTACGCGATATTGGACCGGATAACTTCCGGCTAAAGTGGCAATGAAGTTATCAGGAATTACCGCGTTGTTGTAATACCAACTTCCTCCCGGCGTGGCATTGCTGCTGAGCATGGAACTCAGCAAAAAGGTATTGTCGGTAAGGCAAATGTTTTCGCTTCCATTACTGCCGGCATTTACCGGCGCTTCCACACTGATGCTAAGAACCGAATTGCTTGGGCTACAGCCTACATTGGGATAGTAGTATTGATAGTTGCCTGCGGGTTGTGTCGTTGGAGAGAAGTCACCTGTTACGACCTGTCCATTGGGTGCCGTCCAGGTGCCACCAGCTACAGGGTTGCCATTGAGTGCATTCAGCATGTCAAGATTTGCCGTGGTTGAGCACAGCTCCACACTCGCACTCAACCCCGATGGATTGTCGTTGGTGTAGGTAATCGTGAGGGTCGAGGTTTGCGTAACACATGGGGCGGAAGGTGCGATGGAATAGGTGTAAATACCGCTCGGATTTATAATAGGATTGGGATTGAAAATATCAGAACCCGGCGGATTAATGGTATTACCTGCAGGACCAGTCCAGACACCTCCATCATCAGGCGTTCCCGCAAGCTGTGCGAGCATATTGAATGGGCTGCTTCCCGAGCATACCATGACAGATGCTGATGATCCGCCGCTTAATTGTGAAACTTCGTCTATGGTAATCTGAGAGACTGAAGGTAGACAACCACTTAGGTCACTGATTACATAAGTAAAGTCTTGTGAGTTCATGGTGGCGGGATCAAAAATACCGCTGACTTCATTCGCCGGACTGAAAGCACCGCTATACCATTGCCCGATTGTATCTGGGTTTCCAGCCATAAAGTCGGTCATATTGAATGAGGAGTACGTTTCACAAATCAAATAGACTGTTGCTATACCAGGGTTATTAGATTGAATGTAAACCCCCGACACGACCTCACATGCTCCAACTTGCGTTACATAGGTGTACCAGCCGCTTCGCATGTTCGCCACTGTAAGACTATTGAGATCACCGGGCGCAATGATGAGTCCATTTGGTGTATACCATGTTCCGCCCGGCGCGAAGCTGCTTAGTTCAGGTATTAAATCATACGGTATTGGACTGCTGCCACTGAGATAGTTTTCCCTGCATAGAATCACCTTGTGCGCATCACCCGTTGAAACCGGACCTGCAGAAACTTCGAAGTAATCGTCTTCGATGTTGCCGTTGGTGTAAGTAATTACTAAGTGATAAACGGATGGACACAGATTAGAAAGCGTAAGCGTGTTGTTTTGATTTTGCCCGGACTGAATGGGCAGGTCATCAAGGTCAAACAATTGGTAAGAATAAGTAGCGCCCGACGACGGTGTATAGGTGACGCTTCCCGAACAAATACAGGCATCAGCAGCCGACGGGCTTACCGTGAACGTAGCCCATGCCGATGTGCTCAGCAATAAAAGGAACAATGCTATTACTCGTTCGACGAATTTCACAAAGAAGGGCTTCAATTCAATTTAAGTGCTACAAAAGTACATAATTGTATGGACAAACACACGTAATCGCGCGATGAAAATCCACAAAATGTTCACAGCTGATAGTCAGCAATAAAAAAAACCGCAACAATTGTTACGGTTTCTTCTGTACACGGGTTACAGTTTAGCTTTGGTTAAGGAAAAACGTTGAAAGTGCCGTAGAAATATTTTTGTTCTTGTGTACGATCACTGGTGATTATCACTTTGTATGAATAGGTGCTGCCCGTTGAGGCTTGCGCACCACCCGGTAATTTGCCGTCCCAGCCTTTGACGCGACTCGATGTTTCGAACACTTTGGTGCCCGCTGCGTCAAAAATCGATAAGGTAAAATCAACCTTACTCTTCTTAAGTCCCTGCGGCATAAACGCGCCATCGGCTGTCGACCATTGCTTGGGTGCTCCAAGCACAAAATCAGTATTCACACTGATGTGCTTCACAGCGCCATCGGCACATCCTGCCTGATTCTTCGCATTGAGCGCAATCATTTGTCGACCGCTGTTTTGCAGGCGGAATGTAGCTCCGTCTGAAATGACTTTCGACTCGGCTCCGTTGCTCCACTCATAGGTGTTTCCGCCTTCTGTAAGGTTTACGATGCGGACTTCAGGTGCGCTCGGATCCGTGTTGATAAACTCCCAAGAGAAATCTGCATCGGGTGCTTCTTCAATCGTAATCATGTCGTTCACTACAGTCGTATTGATTTGACCATTATCGCTGGTAATGGATAAGGATACATCGTAGTTACCGGCTTTTGCAAATTTATGCTTCGGATTCACGTCGTCGCTGAAGTGACCGTCGCCAAAGTTCCACAAGTAGCTTCCCGTCTTAGGTCCGTTTGTTGTCTGGAACTCCACTTCTTCACCGCGGCAAGCTTTACGAACGTTGCATGCAAACTCAATAATGTTATCGGCTTTAATAAGGTTATTTTGAGGTTCAACGCCCAGTGCAGTTGTCGATGAGCTCAGCTCATTATTGACATTTGACGAAGTATTTTCGAAAGAAGCTGAACTTAGAGGAGCAGATGAATTGGTGTTTGTGCTACCTGTTGTGGTTGCTGAAACACTGTTAAGGAGTACATCGATGTTGCTGGCCTTTGCGTTACCGCCTTGATGCGACTTGCCTTTTACGATTGTAGTTACCGGAGTCGTGAATCGAGTTTGTGTGGAAACTTTTTGGGCAAAAGTAGGAGTGTGCTCGTGGCGATAAAGCGCAATGGCACCGCCTGATAGAGCCAAAATCGTAGATATGAGCGAAACCACCCACACAGAGCTTCCACTTTTGGCCAGGCCCATTTGGCGTTGCAAAGCAACCCATGACGCCGACTCGTAAGGCATTTCGTGCCCCTCTAACTTCTCTCTTAAATTCCGCTCAAAAGGCGTAAAATTCTTTTTCATTTAATCGTATGCAAATTCTTCGTAAGCAATTTTTTCATGTTCTTCTTGGCTTTCGCG
>CANIAA010000066.1 GCA_947465255.1 Flavobacteriales bacterium
ACATAATTGACAAACTTCCTGAAATAACGATTTCTCATTGGCGCAGAATTATTAGGCAAAGTTAGCCTCAGCATGCGGTTTGCGTAACCTTTCAGTAAAAACGCTGTATAAAGTCATCGATAAGGCACCCCGTGTCGAACCATGACGAGTCACTTTCAAACATATTTTCTTGCCCTACTGCTGGTTGTTCTAGGCCCCCTTTCGGCCTATACCCAAACGATATCGCTCACTTGCGACGAGCCCAGCGGCTGCGCTCCCCACGGCATCATCATTGAAGCGGTTGACAGCAATGGACAGCCATTTCCTTCAGCAAACTGGAGCATTACAACACCCTCCGGAAACACCCTTCAATCGGTTGCAAACCCTTACGTAGCAATCTTCAATCAGCCCGGTAATTATGATGTGGCGGTAAGCATCAATGGTCAAACGGCTGTTTTTGACAATTACATCTCCGTTTTTTCCAAGCCACAAGCAGCAATTGCAACAAGCGATGGTCAAGGCTGCTTGCCTTTCTGTACAACGCTCCTTGATGTCTCTACGCCAGGGTCCGGGGCTATCGTTTCAAGAAGCTGGGATTTTGGCGATGGCACAACTTCTACTGAAACTAACCCTGTTCATTGCTATGATCAGACCGGTACGTTTACCCCAGTATTGGCCATTGCAGATGCCAATGGGTGTTTTGCCTCTGTAATCGCCACGCAGTTAATCAGCGTTACAGACAATCAGCCAGAGGCGCTTTTCACCTCAGAAGGACAAAACTCCTGCTCTCTGCCCACATCTCTGTTGTTCTCAGCACAACTCTCACCAGATATCGTTTCTTTTACTTGGTCCGCTCAAGATTCTGTGCTTCCAACTTCTGGCACTTTGCTATCTGTTCCCGCATCCATGGCCGGTGAATATGCTGTGTGCCTTAGTGTAGAGAACAACATTGGTTGCCGCGACACGGCATGCAACACTGTAGTTGTTTCCGACTCACCCGTCGCATCCTTTTCACTCGACAACGACACAATTTGCTCTGGTCAAACAGTGGTGTTCACCAATACTTCCATGCCGCTTCCGACTCAAACTACCTGGGATTTCAATGGTGATTCATCCATTGACGGAAGCCAGCATAACGGAAGTTTCGCGTATTCTCCTCCAGGAACTCACGTGGTAACGATGACCGCGCACTATGGCAGCACATGCTCTATGGCGGTAACGGACACCGTGGTGGTGCGACCAAACCCTACCTTCAATTTCACGGGAAACCTTCTGAGCTCGTGCAGTCCACCACTTACAACTACGTTCACAAACAACGAAACATTTAACCCCGCCTTTCAATATTTCTGGTTGGTAAACGGAGAGGTGGTTGCCAATTCGCATCACCTCACTTACACCTTTGATGACTTCGGTGTTTATGACATTCGCTTGCGCAGGATTACGGATACCGGATGCGATCGCGCAAGAAACAAATTCGATTACGTGACTCTTGCCGGCCCGGAAGTTTCATTTGATTACGAAGAATACTATTGCGTTGGGGAAGCAGTGGAGGTTTCCAACATCACCATCGATGGAAACGATGAGATTATTGACTACATGTGGGATTTTAACGGTGACGGAGAGCCGGACGCTATTGGTGCGGCGCCTGATTATACCTTTGAAACCGCCGGTGAGTTTTTCGCCATTTTAACTGTCACTACCGCTGATGGTTGTGTGTCCGTTGATACTTCCGACACACCCCTAACCGTGCTCCAACCGGAAGTTCCCGCATTCTCCTCTTCGCTTGTTGAAAGCTGTGCCGGTGAAACGTTTGGATTTTGCACAGAATATAATGCCGACAACGTGTACACCTGGGATTTTCATGACGGAACATCACCCCAAGAAATGCTGGCGTTGGACAGCTGCATTACTCACATCTATGAGGACACCGGCTACTTCGATGTTACACTAACCGTTTTCAATGGTGCTTGTGACACCTATTACACCATCGAAGATTACATTCATGTGGTGCCACCATTGGCGCTCTTCGATTTTGAGGTTATTTGCGATAACTATTCGGTTGAATTTATGGACTTGTCAATCGAGGGCGACTCGCTCATATGGGATTTCGGGGATGATTCACCCCTTGTGATAAATGAAGAAAGCCCGGTTCACCAGTATGCAGCACCCGGACAATACACTGTTACACTGACTGCATATAAAAACAGAACTCTCTGCTACGACACCAAGGTCTTGAACGTGTCGGTTGCCATGCCATCGGCAGAACTGCTTCTTTCGCCGGCTGTTGGCTGTGCGCCATTAACCGTTGCTATTGACCACGAAAACTCAAATGACTATTGGGAAGTAACGATTGACAATGGTGATCGCATTACTGTCGAGCGAAACGATAACCCCTTTGCTGCTGCTTGGACAATCGTACACGAGCATAATGGTGAATCAACGGAAAGCACATCAAACGACCCAACAACGTTCGATTGGCCTTCCTTAGTTTTCGAAAATGGAGGAACCCATGACATTCATGTGGCGGTAATCGATGAGTTCGGATGTGAAGCAGAAACAACCTACACAGACGCCATCGCTGTTTGGCCGGGCGGCGATTTTGCCGACATTGAATCAGCGATATTGAATGCGTGTGATAGTGGTGGTGTGTCTGTTTCCGTCGGTTCAACAAACCCCAATGCCATTGCATGGTCATGGGTTTTTGGCGACGGCACGACCTCCAATTTACAAGAAACCGAACATCGTTTCACCCAGCCTTTCGATTATAACAATGGCATAAGCTGCGCACTAACAGCCACTGATAGCGACGGTTGCACTTCCAGCCGCACTATCACATTTGATGTCGTCCTACCCGCCACACCGGCCTTCACTTGGCAGGCACCGCCCGTATGTCGTCATGAAGAAGTTCTCTTTACAAACCAATCCACTGCGCCGGAAGGAACCACCTACATGTGGAGTTTTGGTGATGATACATCCACACAACAAGCCGACTCAGTGCTCCATGCTTATGAGCAAAACGGCACCTATAACGCATGCCTCACAGCCACCAATAGCATCGGTTGCCAAACACACTACTGTGGCAACAATGAAATCATTGTTTACAGCCCTGTTGCAACAGCCGGTTTTACCACCCAACTGAATACTTGCCTCTTTGCTGTTCAACTTGAGAACACCTCCATAGAGGGCGGATCATTTGCTTGGTGGGATTTCGGCGACAATCAGACCGGTGTGGGCGATACTGTTCTGCATACCTATCCCATTGGAGTATTCGACGTAACGCTTCTGATTGGGACTGACAACGGGTGCACCGACACGCTGATTATTGAAGATATTCTCAACTATTCATCCAGCGTAGGTCCGTTTACGCAAGTGCTCGATACAGCTAATTGTGCCCCTTTCGGTGTGAGCTTCCAGGCCTTCAACCCCTCCGACCAATTATTTGACTATTTCTGGGACTTTAACGATGGTAATGGCGACCCCGTTGGAGGCACAAGCTCCTCGCACGCTTACACAGCGCCGGGCTCATATTGTCCATCTATCATGATGACAGACCCAAATGGCTGTGACGTCTATATTCCCTGCACTGATACTATCGTGGTCGAGAATTATACCTCAACAGCTGTTGTGCCCGAACACATTTGCTCGGCGAATGAGGCAATCATTTCTGTTTTACACGCAGACTCCTTTAGCTGGAATCACCCTTGGGTGCAAACCGGAACTTCAGCCAACTCTTTACTGGTGCGCGCAGATAGCACATTCGACTTTCAACTAACCTCGCGTTATTCCGATTGTGTTTACACACAAACCGTTCATGTAGATGTGCTTCCGCTGCCTGATGTTTATTTAGCGCTCGTTGACTCGGTTTGCGCAAATTCCGGCTTAGTTCCGTTGATGGGCGGCGTGCCGGAAGGTGGTCAATACTCTTACGACAACATACTCACCGAAACCCTTAATACAGCAGTTTTTTCCGGTGAGTTCGCAGCATACAATTACAGCTACACGGGCCCGAATGGCTGTAGTAACAGCGCAATAGACAGTGTTTTTGTCATATCGCTTCCTTTCGTTGAGCCTCTTGTAGAACAAAACTTTTGTGATGGGGATGAGGATGTTGTTTTTGCTTACGATTCACTTTCCTACTTCACGGTTGATAGAACTGAGGCGAGCGTGTTTCACCCTGTTTACACCGGTTCAAGCACTGCTATTACTCATCACGTTTACGATGCATTCGGCTGCTACAATTCAGCATCTACCGAATACATGGTAAACGCGAGTCCGCAAGGCGAAATACTCGCACAATTTGCCTGCGCTGATGAAGCGGTTAGCATTGCTTTAGAAGCAAGCGTGCCACAATCTGCAATCGCATATGTAGAATGGTCAATTGATAACCTTCTCAACGGAACGGGCATGGAGCCGCAGGGTGTTTCATACGCAGTGGGCGGTGAACACCATGTGCGATTTATTGCGGAAAGTGATTTGGGTTGCAGCTCTCAATTTGATACAACATTCATGGTGTACGATAAACCGACCGCTCAATTTAGCAGCAGCGTGGCCTGTGAAAAAGACACCACCTTCCTAACCGACCTGAGCACATTTGGTAACGATAGCATTACGAATTGGCTGTGGTTCTATGACAACACTGAAATTACCTCCGGGGGCGACACCGCTGTCATTTTTTCCAATCCCGGAAATACAGCACTCATGCTTGAAGTAGTAACCGAACATGGTTGTTCCAACACCCTAACTCGCGACATCATTGTTCGTTACGCGCCCGTTGTTTCTGTGCAAGCGAATGATCATTGCTTGGGTGAAACATCCGTGTTTGAAAGTAACTCCAGCATACCAAGCGGTGGAATTGTTTCATCACAATGGGCTATTCAGAACGCTCCATTTCTCATGCAAGGATCGCAGGCCGAAATGGTGTTTAATAACCCCGGTAACTACACCTACACGTTCACTGCAAACAGTAATTTCGGTTGTGTGAGCAGTGTTACCGACAGTCTGCGCGTGTTTGCACTTCCGCAAATTATACTACCCGAAATAACCTACGAGTTTTGCGAAAACCAGGAGGTTGGACTAATGGCCAATGTTTCGGTGGAAAACCCATCCTCGGTTGCCGGGCTTACTTGGTTACTCGATGGTGTGACGGTTTCGCAAGCCAATCCCGCTCAATTTGAACTGACCGACATTGGTGCTTATGCACTCGAGGTTGAAGCAATAAGCACTCACGGTTGTCAAAGCCGCACAGCACTTAATCAGGCAGTGATTGTGTATCCGAACCCAACCGCAGGCTTTACCTGGACTATCGATCAAAGCACAGAACTTCCCACTGTGTTAGTAGAAGCTTCAACGAGCGCAGACGTGGTTAGTGTAGCCTATAACTGGGGTGATGGATCAAGTGATGAAATGGAGGTGCATCAATACGATGCTGACGGTGCGTTCGAAATAACACAGGTTGTTACAAACAGCTTTGGTTGCATCGCCTATCACAGCGAGCTTATTGACGCCTATAACGGTATTCAGTTCTTCATACCTAGTGCGTTTACACCCGATCAGAATAACTACAATGAATCGTTCTTTCCGGTTGTAAGCGGATCGAACATCACGTTTTACGCATTCCGCGTATTTAATAGATGGGGGAATGAAGTGTTCAGCTCGTCCGTTCCAGGGGAAGGTTGGGATGGAACATTCAAAGGAGAGCCTGTGCAAGACGGCGCCTACAACTGGTCTGTCGACATGATTGTGCGCGGCAGACCCGAACTCTTCAGTAAAAAAGGAAGTGTATTGTTAATGCGTTGATCAGAGGATGTTGATGCGTTCGCCGAACTCATCACGGTAGTTACCACCCACCGGAATTTCCTTGTTTATATCAGCTAAAATCACATCACCACCGGAGATAGACGCAATCTTGTCCATATTCACAATGTAAGAGCGATGAAGGCGCTGAAACACCGTCTTTGGCAGCTTGCGCTCTATGTCCTTCATGGTCGCGTGAATGGTGTACTTCATGTCGGAGGTGACAATCTGCATGTAATCCTTTAACGCCTCTACATAGTAAATATCAGATGTATTTACCTTCACGAGCTTCGACTGGTGCTTGATGAAGAGGTAATTTGCATTTGACTTAAAGCTTGTAAGCGAGCGGAGCAACTCATTTTCCACACGCACTTCTTTCTCCTTGCCATGCTTATGAATGGCCATTTCGATGGTGGTGTGAAGGTCGATTTCCTTGAATGGCTTCAAGATATAACCATGCGGCTCCGTGATCTTTGCCTTGTTGAGTGTTGGCTCATCGGCAAAGGCGGTCAAATAGATGACCGGTATATCCATTTCCTGTTTGATGGCTTCGGCGGTATCAATACCCGTCATGTTTCCCTTGATCTGAATATCCATGAGGGCTACATCCGGTTTTGTGGCACGCGCCAGCTCAATGGCTCGCTCGCCGTTATCGGCCTGAGCAATCACGTGATAACCCAGTTTTTCCAAGCTACGTTCGATGTCTTTGCGAACAATGCTTTCGTCTTCAACCACGAGAATATTGACAGCCATAACAGGTAATTTTAGAGATTTGGAGGCAATATAAGTTCATATTCTACTATTTGCGGCGAAACCGAATGAAAAATTCGGTGCCGTTCGTTTGATCAACCTTTACGGTTGCATCAATTTGTTCGAGCAAGGCATAAACCAATTGAATGCCCAATGAATTGTTCTTCTCAAATGCGAAATCGGGCGGAAGACCGACTCCATCATCCTTAACAGCCAAGATTATATCGTCGTTTTCCTCTTTTAAAACAACGGTTAGTGTTCCCCTTTTCCGACCTTTGAAAGCATACTTCAAGGCATTACTTACAAGTTCGTTGATGATAAGGCCGCAGGGTATTGCTTGATCCAGGTTCAGACCGACTGATTGCATGTCGGGAATGAAATCAACACGCGTTGTGGCGGTGCGATAGCTTTGAATAAGGTTGGAGGCAATCGTTTTGATATAATCCATAAACTCCAGTCGACTGAAATCAGCAGTGCGATAAATCGTTTCATGAATAAACGACATACTCTTAATTCTCTGCTGACTTTCGCGCAAGATCTCCAATGTTTTCGGGTCACTCACATAAGACGATTGCAAATTCAAAATGCTTGAAATAACCTGCAAATTGTTCTTTACCCGGTGATGAACCTCTTGTAACAACACTTCCTTTTCCTTGAGTGAGTCGCGTATTTTCCGGTCAATTTGCTTTCGTTCGGTATTATCGTAAACCAGACACGACAACTCTTCTAGCTTTCCATTCAAATACACGGGGTTCAAAAAACACTGCCACCACACCGTTTCATTGCTTTCGTTTCTAAGTGGTAATTCGAATTGTTGCGGGCGGCCCTTAAAACCATTGGTAAAAGCTTGAAGCTGGCCTTGATAAAAATTATGGTCCACATGGCGCTGAAGAATTGCCATGATGTTTTCACCCTGTGCAACTTCTTCCTCGAAACTCGATCGCATGTTCTTCGCGAAATTCGCATTCAATTCGGTAATCTCGTAATCGTGATTCAGTGTCCACATCATCAGGTTTTCTGTGCTGTTGAATATGGACTCAATCTTGGCTGTTTTCTCTAGTGTTTGTCGTTGCTGTTGTTCCAGCTTCAGTTGTGTTGCCCGGTGCTCATCAATTTCCGCCTTTAATGCAGCGTTTATCTCTTCTACAAACCGAACCCGAATCTGCTCTTGCATGAGCTTGTTTCGATCCGTAATGTTGTCAATCGTTACCTGAATGGATGGTTTGTTTTCATAAACCGTCAGTGTAGCTTTTATTTCGACGTCTATTGATTCCTTCGCCACATCAACCATGCGCACCTCTTTAGTTCCGACATCACCACCTTCGCGAATACTTTGCAAATCGCTCATCACTGAATCACGAAATGGTTCTTCGATGTAGTTTTCGAAGGCATCACCAAACAACTCATCTTCATCGGCTATTCCGAAAAGTCGACAGGCGGACTGATTCAGATATTGTATTCTTCCATCCGTAAGAATGACTACGCCATTCGGTGAATCCTCCAGCAATCGCTGAAAACTAACCAAACTTTGATGCAGGGCTTGCTCTGTGCGCTTGCGTATACTGATGTCATTGAACACCAAAGCCAGTGTGCGTTTTCCTTTAAACTGAAGATAGCTTCCTGTTATCTCCAGGAAGATCATTCTTCCGGAACTATCCGTTGCACGCACTTCATTTCGGTTGATCGCTGATATTTCAGCACTGGCCATAATGCGTTGGATATCACTTACGGCCAGCAATTCATTCAACTTTCTCTTTACGATTGTTTCAACGCCATCAAATCCGAATATGCGAGCTAGTTGATCATTCACATCTACAATCACTCCCTCTTGAATAAAACACACACCTTCCGAAGCGACGTCTGAAAGTGTTTTGAAACGCATTTCACTTTCCTCCAACTGTCGCTCTATCACCTTTTTGTTCGTTGGAATATCGTGAATACGCGCAAGACCGAATACACTACTTCCTTGTTGAATGCGAGTAATGTAAATCCACTTCTGTTGACTCTCTTCTAACAGAGATGCAAAACCAAACTCATTCACCTGTTGCTCAATTGTACTGAGTTTTTCACGTGGCACATCTTTCCAAATCAACGAATGGAAGACACGGTCGAGTAACTCATTCTTGGTGTATCTGACATACTTGCAAAACTCTTCGTTCGCATCCAGTATGACCATAGAAGGCCACTCGATTAGAGCAAGTTTATCGACGGGGTGATGCAGTATTTCAGTTAAGTATGAGTTCATTCTTCCTCGCTTTGAGGTAAGCGTATTTTTTGTCCGTTAATGCGTACTACGTTTCCCTCCTCATAGTCGAGCTGCATAGAAGGAAAACCATTCAAATCAAAGTAATCCCAGCGACCATCCATCTCACCCGCTTTGTATTTACCGGTCATTTCAACCTGGCCGTTATCATACCAGTATTTGTGCCTACCCATTGGTATGCCTGATTGAAATTCTCCTTCAAACATTTTATTACCGTTTCCATAGAACCACAACCACACTCCATCACGTTCTCCATCTAAAAATTGCCCCTCCTCAATATGATCATTTATGGTAAGCTTCCATTTTCCATTTCTCGAACCGGCCGTGAATTCCCCTTCATTAATTACAACACCAAGTGTATCATACTCAATAGAAGAACCATCTTCCTTGCCATTTCGATACATCTCTTCACGATGAAGAACGCCATTTCCATAATACCACTTCCACATACCGGTTGGCCAATCCATCTTATAAACTCCGGTTTGTTCTTGCTTTCCATTAGGATAAAAATAAATCCAGTTACCCTCGCGCATGCCGGCTATGTATTTTCCCTGTGCGCGCACTTTACCATCTTGATAGAGTAACTTCCAATCTCCAATACGCCTGCCCAAACTGTCTATCATACCTTCACCCACCAGCGTATCATTATCGAATAATAAACCACCAATTTCCTTTCCCGATTCATCAAATGTTCTGAAGTTTCCTTGTTTCTTTCCTTCTCGATAGGTTCCTACCTCTTTGATGGTTCCATTGGCATGATACTCCTTTCGTATATCCAGAATAGCTGTTGATGCCTCATCGATAATCAATACATCATTCTCGTAACGCTCCAGTTTCTCCAGCTCTCCCTTCTTGGTGTAAAACTTAAAAACACCATTCTTCATTCCCATCGCCCAATTCCCTTCCTGGCGTAACTTACCATCCTCATATAAATCTCTCCAAATACCGGTTCGTTTACCCTGGTTATCGTATCTGTTTATCTTTTCTTCTGTGTAGACAAATCCATTTCTGTACGTTAACAGCGTGATTATCCGGCCATCTCGCTCATACTCCGTTGACTTTCCCTCTTCTTTATTGTTCTCAAACAAAACAGTTTTCTTTAATTCTCCTGTTGGGTAATACCAGTTAGCACGGCCATTTCGGATATTGTTTTTGTTCGTGTATTCTTCTATACATCTGCCTTCCGGATCGTAGATGCGCTCCCACCCATTCTTTCTATCTTCAGAATAGGAAATGGATTTTTGAATTATTCCTTCAACGGTATAGAAATTCCACGTGGAGTCGAGTTGAAAATTTTTCCTATTGCCCTCAGATTTGATTTGGCCGTTGGAATGATAGGTTTTCCAATATCCATCCGGCTTTCCATCTCGCAAATAGCCTTCACTACTGACCGTTCCGTTTTCATAGCGGTATTGCATAAACTGCGGCTGAGCCCATATCCTGGACAGACCCATCCAAAAAATCAATATGATCAGCGCAGCTCTTTTCATCGGTCGACAAAGCTATTGGTTCAATCACAACCTGAAACAAGTCTTTCTCTTTTCTTTTCACTGATATAAATGATACTATTTCTTTAAATAGTTAGTTATAGATTATAGGGATGTTGGCACAGGGTATAAGTTCTGTTGGAATCGCTTGCTTTTAGGGTTTATACAAAATCGTTTGTTTTAATGAACAGGATATCAGAGTCTTTTCGTTTTCGTTTTCAATGAACTAAGATGGTTATTCACGAGCTGTGTAAAACGTGGTTTGTTCTAAAAAAGGGTGTTGAAGAAAGTTGTGAATTGTGTATTAGTTCGTGAATGGAATGAGCAGAGATAGGTAAAAGTTGTCGATTGTATTTGTAGGAGATGTTGTATGCAGAGCAGTAGGTCACTGAAGCAAATAAAGTTTCTAATACTTCTTCAACCACAGTTCACAAAAAATCATGTGAATGGATGATAACTGTCGGTTTATTTTTGAGCCATCTCATTTTCAGTCTGTTTATATCTGATTATAGTATCCATTTATGCAAACAATACATATAGGTTCTGACCACGCAGGTTTCGCTTTGAAGGAAAAATTGAAGCACAATTTAGAGTCAAAATACGAGATTATAGACCATGGACCACATAACGCGGAAAGTGTCGATTATCCTGACTACGCCCACCCTGTTGCTACAGCTGTTGAGACGCAAGGCGGGAGGGGAATACTTATCTGTGGGTCTGCCAATGGAGTAGCTATGGCTGCTAACAAGCATGCGGCTATTCGAGCGGCCATCTGCTGGTTACCGGAAATAGCATCTTTAGCGCGCCAGCATAACGATGCGAATATTGTATGTATACCGGCGCGCTTTATTAGTGAGATGACTGCGGAGCAGATAGTTGAGGTTTTCCTGACAACGTCATTTGAAGGTGGTAGACACGAAAACAGAGTAAATAAGATCGCATGCAGTTAAGAATATTGATTTTGGTTATCCTCGTTTTTCACGTGGATCAATTATCCGCTCAGGTGAAGGATAGTATTGAGTATCGTTATGCCAATACCATACAGGCAGGGCATCTTAAGAAGCATGTCTACACGTTGGCTTCCGATGAGTTTGAGGGAAGGGAAACCGGCACAGCCGGACAAGAAAAGGCAGCTGCCTATATTTCTAC
>CANIAA010000067.1 GCA_947465255.1 Flavobacteriales bacterium
GTGTTATGACCACACGAACAAAATCATTCGTAATAGACACTTCTCTAACGATTCCCAACTCTACGACATTCAATACAGGAATCTCAGGGTCACTCACCTCAGCAAGCCAGCTCCATATGTCTTGTATTGAAAGGGTGGCTTGCATATTACCATTTCGCTCCGGGAAATGCCCGCTGTAAAAACTGCATTTCAGCCAACAGGAATCCCATATGTTCTGTATGGCGCCCTTTGCGACCACCGCTATGATACCAAGCTTCAGAAGGGACAGTAAGACCGGCCTCCGCAAAAACAGCATTCAAACGATCAGTCCACGCTGTTCTTAATGCCTCGCGAGATGTGCCCCAGCCTTCGTTTGCAGCTTCAACATCCAATTCATCATCGTTGAATAACTCACCTAGATATGGCCAAAGTCCATTCACTGCGTGTTGCAAGCGGCTGTGACTTTCAGGCGTTCCGTCGCCCAGGCGAAGCATCCAATCGGTAGCGTGCTGCAGATGATACTTGACCTCCTTGATTGACTTTTCGGCAAAACCGGAGAGAAAAACATCGGAACTAGTCTTCAGATGATCAAGATACAGAAGATAAAATGAACTATAATAATACTGACGCGCAATCGTGACGGCGTAATCTCCATTTGGTAATTCCAGCATGAGTGCATTTACATACTCCGACTCCATGCGTGTCAAAGCAATAGCATCTTCATCACGACCGTCATTCGACAACGAAGCGAGTTGCTTGTAAATATTTGTAGACTGACCGATATAATCCAGCGCAATGTTTGAGAGTGCAATATCTTCCTCCAATATTGGCCCATGACCGCACCACTCACTTAGGCGCTGACCCAATATAAGATTGTCATCTGCCAATCTCAACAAATAAGTATAATACGCTTGATTAGTCATTGATATATTTCAATATAATATTCAACATCACATGTGCCCTACTTCAGGTGGAATTTCATAGAAGGTTGGGTGACGATATACTTTGTCGTTTGCCGGCTCATATAGAAAGTCTTTATCGGCAGGCGATGAAGCCACAATATCAGCACTGCGAACTACCCAAATGCTAACACCTTCCATTCGGCGGGTGTATACGTCACGCGCATTTTCAATTGCCATTTTAGCATCGGTCGCATGTAAACTACCGGCATGCTTGTGAGCCAAGCCGTTTTTACTACGAATAAATATTTCCCACAAAGGCCAATTCGAATTACTCATCACTGAAATATTTGCATTATGCGGCACTAACCGCTTGTCTTTCTTGTTGTTTGCGGGCATAAGCCATCGCTGCTTCTCTCACCCAAGCGCCTTCATCATGCGCCTTGTTGCGAGTTTGCAAGCGCTGTTTGTTACACGGACCATTACCCTTTACTACTTCATTGAACTCGGTCCAGTCTATTTCTCCAAAATCGTAATGACCGGTAGCCTCATTCCATTTCAAGTCCTTATCGGGAATAGTGAGCCCTAGGTATTCCGCTTGCGGCACCGTCATATCTACGAATTTCTGACGCAACTCATCGTTGCCGTGACGCTTGATTTTCCAAGCCATGTTTTGACCGCTGTGGGCTGAAGCCGCATCGCTCGGTCCAAACATCATCAGCGATGGCCACCACCAGCGATTGAACGCTTCTTGTGCCATTTTCTTCTGTGCTTCGTTACCGTTCTTCGCCAACGCAATCATAATCTCATATCCCTGACGTTGATGGAAACTTTCCTCTTTGCAAATGCGAACCATGGCGCGACTGTATGGGCCGTAGCTTGTGCGCTGAAGAGAAACCTGATTCACAATAGCAGCGCCGTCGACCAACCAGCCAATGGCACCGATATCCGCCCAGGAAACCGTCGGATAATTAAAAATAGATGAGTACTTGGCCTTGCCACTGAGCAGTTCCTCAATCAGTGTGTCACGATCGACACCCAAGGTTTCGCAGGCACTGTATAGATAGAGCCCATGCCCGGCTTCATCTTGTACTTTCGAAATCAGAATAGTCTTGCGTCGAAGTGATGGGGCACGTGTTATCCAGTTACCTTCAGGTAACATACCTACTACTTCACTATGCGCATGTTGTGCGATTTGACGAACCAAGGTTTTACGATAACCGTCCGGCATCCAATCCTTCGCCTCAATCTTGTTTTCAGCATCTACATAGTTCTGAAAACGTTCGAGCAATGCTTGATTTTCCATAACTGACATTTCTTAAGAATGCACAAGATTAAGGCAAATTCAAATCAACATCACATCTATTTTTGCGGGCACCAGAAAAATCATGAGACCCAAATTTCACCCGCTAACGGTTATCGATGTTCGCCGCGAAACCAAGGATTGCATATCCATTGCTTTTGAAGTTCCACAGGAACTCAAGGAAAACTATCAATTCCGCCAAGGGCAATACCTCACCCTGCGCGAAACTGTTAACGGCGAGGACATTCGTCGCTCCTACTCTATCTGCAGTGGTGTAAACGAACCGGAACTGCGCGTGGCCATCAAAGAAGTCCCCCACGGTAAATTTTCGACATGGGCAAACCGTGAACTTCAGAAAGGGCACGTAATGCAAGTCATGACTCCCATGGGAACATTTGGAACTGAAATCGAACCCGGTCAAAAGAAAAAATATTTGCTGGTAGCGGCAGGAAGCGGCATTACGCCGGTTTTCTCGATTGCCAAGAGTGTTTTAGCTACCGAGCCCGAGAGTGAAGTCATCCTTCTTTTTGGAAATCGCTACTTCCAATCTATTATATTCCGTGAGCAACTCGAAGACTTAAAAGACCGCTATTTGGGCCGTTTCCGCGTATTTCATGTACTAAGTGCCGAGCCAAACGACGTGGATCTTTACTCGGGCAGAATAGACAGACAGAAACTGGAAGGCTTCGCCAAAGGATTTATTCAGATGGATTCCATCGATGAGGTTTTCGTATGTGGTCCTGAACCACTTATTCGACTGGTAAAAGAATTCTCTCTGGAGCGCGGAATCGCAGAAGACAACATTCACTTCGAATTATTCGGAACCCCGAACCCGACAGCAGGTGGCAGTGTTACACAAACAACTGAACCCGCTGTTGAATCGGGAAAAAGATGCGCAGTAACAGTTGTCTTCGACGGCCAGGAAAACAACTTCTTCATGCCTATGGACGGCACGGCAATTCTCGATGCTGCGCAAACAAGCGGCATGGACATTCCCTTCAGTTGCAAAGGCGGTATGTGCTGCACCTGCAGGGCGCACGTCTCGGAAGGCTCTGCCACTATGAAAGTGAACTATGCTTTGGAACCCGGGGAAGTCGAATCAGGCTATGTGCTCACTTGCCAAGCGGTGCCTACCAGTGAACACATAACCGTCGATTTCGATCGTCACTAATTCAATCAGATTCCTGCTTGCGCGGCACTTACAGCAGCCCCTGCATTCAAGTTTCCGTAACCGCGACTTCCATTCGGGTTCGGATAGTATTGAGACGTAGTAAGTAAATGATTGTAAACCTGCTCACGCGTGAAATTCGGATTCACCGACCAAACCATGGCGGCAACCCCTGAGGCCATCGCTGTTGCGCTCGAGCTTCCTCCGATATATTTAGCCGCATTCCCTGAAGTATTCAACGAAAGTGTATTGCGCGAGCTGTTTGTTGAGCGCTCCATCGTCATCGTAAAATCAACTTGTGACCCATCGTGGCAAGAAGCGCATGTGCCGAAATTTTCCTTCACTCCGGTAATGGCAACGCATCGCGACAGTGCGGCCGGATAAACAACTCCCCACCAACTCGTCCAGCTAAAAGACGTGCCCGCAGCTGCCATCATCATTTTACCTGCGCCCCAGGCGTAATTCACGCCGTCTTCAATCACACTGCTGTAGAATGGTGTACCAATCGACATACTAATCACCTTGACATCGGCTCTGTTGCCCATTTTCACCAAGGCATTTTTTAACCCCGTGCGCTCCACGGATCTGTCAAGAACCACGTCTTCACAACCTCGAATGAAATGCAGATTCGCCTTATAAGCTACACCGGTTGTTGCACCCAAATTGTTGCGTGCCCCTGTTGCCAAACCACTCATAGCCGTTCCATGCGAACAACTTGAATAAACGCTGCTTCCAAACGTGTAATCAGTCGTTACTGAGCGGCCAACATTGCTATCGCCGTTGTTAAAATCAGACCCCAACAACGATTGCGATGAGCTTAATCCTGCATCGATTACGCCGATGGTTATGCCCTGTCCTTGAGCGGTATTCCACGCAGCAGGTATGTTCATCAAACCAAAGTTCCAGGGCAAAATAGCGTTAGGTGTTGTGGTCGTATAATCAGCCGTGTTCAATGCATAAGTACTCACAGAACATCCTGAAGTTGAGCGCTCCTCGGTCATCAAATCAGAGTGAGCATAGTCTAAAGGTTCCAGGTAGCGTACGTTTTTCAAATTGCGCAAAGCAGTAAGAACATGGCGATCTGAAAGCTTAAGAGTGATAATGGGAAGAATTGGATCATCCTCCACCAAGATTGCACGCCATTCCGATTCCAGTCCGCGCTGCGCCAATTCGTTTTGTATAAACTCAATCAAAACGTCATGGACTTCTTTCCATGCGCCTTGTTGAATACGCACCCGGTAAAACGAGTTTTCCAAACCGACATAATCGGCAGGCTGATATCCGATAGCAACCGTTTGATCACCATATTGGACTGCACTCCAAAGCATTTTGAAGTCGGCCTGCTCCCAACGGAAATCACCATTGGCAGTATATAGTTCCTTGACATAATCATCCACCTTCTGTTTCGAAAAGGGCTCACCCTGTGGAACCTGCACAAGTGCTTCGCGGGTCACAAGTTTACCGGATAATCCTTGCGTGTCGGCCACTATCTGATCTTCACTGGTTGGCGAACAGCTTGTGAAAATGGTCGCAGCAAGAACTGCTAATGAAAAGACGAATTGCTTCATGGTCGCTAAGATTTAAGACTAATGTACTCGAGTCTTCCATGCTTGAGGCATTTAGCCAATCATTTTTCAACTGAATTTCAAACATTTGAACTCGGACAACCTTGTGTTGTTAATTCGCCACATGGATTCATTAAGCCAAATCGTATTGGGGGCGGCAGTGGGAGAAGTTCTGCTTGGGAAGAAACTAGGGAATAAAGCTCAGCTGCTTGGCGCCATAGGAGGCACTCTTCCTGACCTCGACGTATTGCTCAATCCGTTGTTTAGCGATGAAATCACCAAGCTTCAAATTCACCGAGGCTATTCTCACGCTCTTTTCATTCATTTGCTTTTGTCCTATCCATTGGCCAAGTGGTGCCATAACAAATGGAAAGACTTAATTTCCTATCGCCGTTGGTACATCTTCTGGGCTTCCGTTCTGATTACCCACGCTCTTCTCGATTGTTGCACGACGTACGGCACTCAATTGCTTCTGCCTTTTACGGATCATCTCGTAGGGTTCAATAATATTTCGGTGGTTGACCCTCTGTGGACGATTCCATTCCTGCTTCTAATTCTAGTTCCCTTATTTCTCCATCGAGAAAACACCAATCGTATTCGGTGGGCTGCAGCAGCATGCTCATATGCCGGTCTATATATGCTTCTAACGTTCTATCACAAATACACCATTCACTCCCATTTCGAAAGTCAGCTTAAGGCGAATAGAATCTCTTATCACACCCTGAAAACAACCCCTACCATGTTCAATAACATACTCTGGTCGGGCATCGCTGTGTCCCAAGACAGTCTGTATTTTGGTGAGTACTCCTTGCTTCAAGAAGATCCAATCGTAGCATGGGTTGCCTATCCCATCCATCGTGAACTGATCGAAAATCACCCGGACCAGCGCATCATGAAGGCCCTCCAATGGTTTGGGCAGGGAGCCTATTTGGCCACACCCTATAACGACGGCATCGATTTCTTCACAGCCAAATGGGGTCGCTCAGACTTTACTCAAACGGAACCGCATAAGGCGTTTGTTTTTCATTGGAGAATTGAACCATGTGAGGACGGCTGGTGCGCCGCCCAAGTAATGCCGGAATGGAAAAAAGAGGATTTCAACCGAGCATTTGGAACACTGTGGAGTCGCATACTCGACAAGCCAAAAGGGGTTTCGCAAATGAAGTAGTTGGTGTTATTTTCGCGACTCCCAAAAGTGACGTAACATGAGCGCAGAAATACCCAGCAAATACGACCCGATTCAAACCGAAGACAAATGGTACAGCTACTGGATGGAGCACAAGCTTTTCAAGAGCGTGCCCGATGGTCGTGAACCCTACACCATTGTAATTCCTCCGCCAAACGTCACCGGTGTATTGCACATGGGTCACATGCTCAACAACACCATTCAGGATTTGCTTGTTCGCCGTGCGCGAATGCAAGGCAAAAACGCCTGTTGGGTACCCGGCACCGACCACGCCTCTATAGCGACTGAAGCCAAGGTGGTCCAGAAGCTTCGTGCGGAAGGCATCAAAAAAAGCGACCTCACGCGCGAAAAGTTCTTAGAGCACGCTTGGGAGTGGACGCACAAACATGGTGGTATCATTCTCGAACAACTTAAAAAATTGGGTGCAAGCTGCGACTGGGACCGTACGCGCTTCACCATGGACGAGAAATACTACGAGAGTGTAGTGGACACGTTTATTGACCTCTACAAAAAAGGGAAAATCTACCGCGGTGAACGCATGATCAATTGGGATCCTGCGGCACTTACAGCATTATCAGATGAAGAAGTTATTTACCGCGAAGTCAACTCAAAGTTGTACCACGTTCGCTACCAGATTGTAGGTAGCGACGAATATATCACCATAGCCACCACACGCCCGGAAACCATTTTGGGTGACACAGCGGTGTGTGTGAATCCGAAAGACGAACGATACAAACATCTGCACGGCAAAAAGGCGATAGTACCATTGGTCAATCGCGAAGTTCCCGTGATAGCGGATGAATATGTTGAAATGGAATTCGGAACAGGGTGCTTAAAAGTCACGCCTGCTCACGACATGAACGACTTCATGCTCGGTGAAAAATACAAGTTGGAAATCATCAATATGATGAACGACAACGGCACAATCAGTGAAGCCGGTCAACTCTATGTGGGCATGGATCGCTTTGACGTTCGCAAGCAGATCGCTGAAGACCTTCAAAAGTCCGGAAACATGGTGAAGGTGGAAGACCTCATCAATAAAGTGGGATTTAGTGAGCGCAGCGATGCTGTCGTGGAACCACGACTTTCATTGCAATGGTTTGTTGATATGAAGGATTTGAGCAAGCCTGCGCTCGACCACGTCATGAACGACGACATTAAATTCTTCCCGCCGAAGTTCAAGAACAGCTACCGCAATTGGATGGAAAATATCAAAGACTGGTGTATTTCACGCCAACTTTGGTGGGGACATCGAATTCCGGCCTGGTATGCGCCCGATGGGCAATTCGAAGTTGCCAAGACCAAAGAAGAAGCACTTCAGCAATTTGCTCAAAAAGGAATTGCACTAGACGCAGAATCCATTCGACAAGAAGAAGATGTGCTCGACACTTGGTTCTCTTCATGGTTATGGCCTATTAGTGTATTTGATGGCTTTTACTCTGACGAAGAAGTCAACTACTACTACCCGACCAACGATTTGGTGACAGCACCGGAAATCATGTTCTTCTGGGTGGCTCGTATGATCATTGCCGGATACGAGTACCGCAACGACTTGCCCTTCCGCAATGTTTACTACACGGGTATTGTGCGCGATAAGCAAGGACGCAAAATGTCGAAGTCGCTTGGCAACTCGCCCGACCCATTAGACCTTATGAAGAAATTCGGAGCCGATGGAGTGCGCGTGGGCATGTTGCTTTCTTCGCCGGCAGGCAACGACCTTTTGTTTGATGAGTCATTGTGTGAACAAGGCAGAAACTTCGCCAATAAAATCTGGAATGCTTTCCGTTTAGTAAAAAGTTGGGAGGAGAAGATTGACAGCAATCTGAGCCAATCGCCCGCCGCTAAAACAGCGGTAGAATGGATGCGAAGTAAATTCAACCACACACTGGTATCCTTAAATGATGACTACGACAAGTTCCGCATCAATGAAGCGTTGATGACCACTTACAAGTTGGTATGGGATGATTTCTGTGCTTGGTATCTTGAGATGGTGAAACCACCGTTTGGTCAGGGAATGGATGCAACGACATACGAAGCATCCGTTCACATTTTGGAAAACTTACTCGGTGTTCTGCACCCGTTCATGCCCTTCCTCACAGAAGAAATATGGCACTACTTGAAACCTCGTACCGATGGAAGCTCAATTTGCACAGCGCAATGGCCGAGCGTCGGCGCAGTAGATCCTGGTATTTTATCTTCATTCGATAAAATGTCGGAGGTTGTAATTGGTATTCGCAATTTGCGCAAGGAGAAAAACATTCCCAATAAAGAATCCGTGATATTGATTGTGCGCGCCGGCCAAGAACCCGCAAAAGAATTTGATGCTGTTATTCAACACCTCTGCAATATTCAATCAATTAACTATTCTCAGGACAAACCAACGGGTTGCTTTTCATTCGTTACAGCATCAGCCGAGTACTTCGTTCCCTTCACTCAGCAAATAGATGTGGAAGAAGAGAAGAAAAAAATCGAGGCTGAGTTAACCTACGTAAGAGGCTTTCTTAAATCAGTTGAGTCCAAGTTGAATAATGAACGATTCGTCAATAATGCACCACCTGCTGTATTAGAAAGTGAACGAAAAAAGCAGAGTGATTCGTTAGCGAAAATTCAAATGATGGAAGAACAGCTGAAGGCCCTTAATTAACGCGGTATTGTAAACTCGAAAGTTGTTCCTTTGCCCAATTCGGAGAAAAAACGAATGGAGCCACCTATGCGGTTAACCAGCTTTTTAACGGTGGCAAGTCCAATTCCATTTCCGCGTTTGCCAAAACGATCTGACGAAGATGCTGTCTCAAAAAGCTCGAAAAGCTTATCATGGAAGCGACTATCAATGCCGGCTCCGTTATCTGCAACAACTATTCGATAACCATTCTTACTCTCTTCAATTTCTAACTTGATGATGGTTTTGGCCTTATCACTGTACTTGATTGAGTTGCCTACTAGATTTAGCAAGACTTGCAACAAAACAGGACCATGTGTATTTACTGTATCCGGTTGAATGGCAAACTGAAACTCAACAGAGGAGTCACCACCGAACAAGTTCATTACCTGTGAAGTTAGCTCCTCTCTTTTGATCGGTGAAACCATTTCCTGATTGGCACTATCCAAGCGGTAGTAATCGAGAAGCCCAGTAATTAGCGAGGAAAGCTGCTGTGATGAACCCCGAATTGCATTGAGCATGCGTACGCCATCTTGCTGAAGCATTTCACTATGACTATCTATTAAGACATCGGTTAGAGAAGAGATACCATTCAAGGGTGATTTCAAATCATGCGCCGCTATGAAAGCGAATTGCTCAAGCTCACGATTCTTCTCCTCCAGGTTACCGAGCGTTTTCTCAAGCGCTAATTTGCTACGTCGCAGCTCGAGCAAGGCCATTACTTGTTCAGCCAAAGCATTGAGTGCATTTAATTGAGGTTCCGATAGAGTCTTCGGCTCACTATCCAAAACGCAGAGTGTTCCCAATGACAATCCATCTTCATTGACAAGTGGTACTCCGGCATAAAAGGCCAAATGCGGATCTCCGATCACCAATGGATTATCATGAAAGCGATCATCCAACCGCGCATCGGGAACGACAAGCGTTTTTCGGGGTTCATGAATGGCATGTGCACAAAACGCAAACTCGCGGGCCGTCTCAGATACATCCAAGCCTACGCGCGCCTTGAACCATTGTCTGTCCTCATCAATCAGAGAAATGAGAGACATTCTACAACCACAAATCTGAGACGCAATAGCAGTAAGTTGATCATACTCTCTCTCCGATAACGTATCCAACACCTCATAGCTTCTTAAAGCTCTCAGGCGTTCCGATTCATTATGTGGCTTCTCAGGAATAATCATACTTCCAACAATCGCAGTTATAATTCAAAAGTAACCTATTAAACAACGAATTAACTTGACTATTATCAATAAAAAAGGGCTGCAAATGCAGCCCTTCAAATATGAATTCAGATCTTATTAATCAACCATCAACTTCAAAGTACGCGAGTGACCATTGGAGTGTAATGAAATCAAATACGCTCCTGTTGCCAAGTCGCGCGTATCAATTTCGATTCGCTGTGCGCCTGGCGCTGAAGCACGCGGCGACCAAGTGTTGATTACACGACCACTCAAATCAGTCAGACTAATCTGGAGGTTTTCTGCACCACGATCAACGTAGGTCAAAACCGTATTGTCATTTGCAGGGTTTGGGTAAACCATTGCACCAAAGAAGTCAGCATCCTGTTCATTCAAACCTACTGTGCCGGTCATATTGATATCATCAATAAACAAGTTGTTCGGGAATTCACCTGCACGGAAAATGAACTTCATACGGAAACCCTCTGTCAAATAAGTATTCGGAATAGTAAATGACTCTTCTCTCCAGTCAGCTGAGCTGTTAGGGAAGAAGGGAATGC
Organism: Flavobacteriales bacterium; assembly: GCA_947465255.1. Taxonomy (GTDB): domain Bacteria; phylum Bacteroidota; class Bacteroidia; order Flavobacteriales_D; family Sanyastnellaceae; genus JAIBBG01. The sequence goes on from CANIAA010000067.1 coordinate 10,501, forward strand.
TAACACTTCCTGCAGTAACCAAGTCAAGTCCTTCCAAACTAACACGTGGAACACTAGACCATGACTGTCCGCAGTCATTCGAAATAAATACCTCAAAAACGTCTGCTATACCTGCCAAATCTGTACTCTGCGTTGCATAGGCGTACTTGAAAGAAACAGCAGCACCGGCAACCAATTCAAGGTTGCAAGAAGGCGTTACTAGTTCATCAATATCGTATCCACCTTCGTCAATGTTACTAGCTGACATATCGTAGGCATTCAAATAAGCACTGGTATTATTGGAGAATCCGGCCATGTTCGTTTGATTCCAAACCGAAATATTATTGTCATAGTTTCCAGGAACATAGTGGTTATGGAAATTCACGGCAGAATCAAAACTATCCTGGAAAAGTGGACCTCCGGTTTCTGTCCACACAGGGGCAATCACCACGCACTGCTGGGATGTTTTTGTTGTTGAACCCATTGCGTTGGTAACAGTCAGGGTTACCGTCTTACGTCCTTCTGAAGTAAACGACACAGATGGATTACGCTGTGTACTCGTAGAAGGGCTGCCATCTTGGAATGTCCATGCATAAGTTTCAACAATACCGTTGGTTGTGTTATCTACAAACTCAATATCCTCATCAACGCAAGCAAACTTGGTAGCAGGGTAAAAATCGGCAACCGGAGCGCAAACAAGTGCATTATCATCAGTACCGGTCAAAGCGCGGTTACCATCCGTCCACAAAGTGCTTCTACCTGAGATAGAAGAATTCAGAGCCAGGCGCATACGCTCCTTCTGACCATTGGTAAACATGTGTGAGCAATAAGAATAGTCCATGAAATTCTGGA
>CANIAA010000068.1 GCA_947465255.1 Flavobacteriales bacterium
GACCGCTATTGTCTTAGCTGCACCGGTACTGTTGTTGCTTTCATAGGTATCAGTGCATGAAGTTGTTGCGCTTGTAGTTGTAAAATTAATAGCGCTGAAAGAGCCATTTCCGGCAGTGCAAACAGATTGCACCTGCGCATTGTAGGCTGTACCGGCAGTAAGGCCGGTGATGGCAAATGAAGTGGTAGTTGCGTTCACAGTAGTCCAAACTGTTGATGAAGCTGGCTTGTACTGGAGGACATAACCTGTTGCACCGGTTACTGCTGCCCAGCTAATGGTAGCTCCCGTCTGAGTAATCGATCCGGCAGCAAGGTTTGTGATTGCACCGCAGAGAACAGGAGTAGGTGTGCCACATCCGTTGCTTGTAAGCAGCGCTGCACGCGCACCGCCTGTTGCGAAGAGGGCACGCATACGTGTAATCTGCGCATTGGAGAACATATACATGCACGCGTCATCGGTGTAGTCCATGTAGTTCATGAACATGTCGCCATTAGGGCCATTGCTGCAGGTTACTCGTGGGAATGCTGGGCAACCGCTGTTTGGTCCACCCGCATTCGGAGTGTCTGAAACCTGGTCGCTTCCGGTGCATCCCGTGCCATCGTCACCCCAAATGTGAAAGAGGTTGAGCCAGTGACCCACTTCGTGCGTAGCTGTGCGGCCTTTGTTGAATGGAGCAGTGGCAGTTCCTACAGTACCAAAGTAGAGGTAATCGATAACTACACCATCGGTGCTGGCTGATCCGCCAGGGAATTGGGCGTAACCCAAAATGGAACCGCTGATGTCGCAAACCCACATGTTCAGATAGCGACTGCTGTTCCATGCGCTTGAACCACCGGTTGACGATGACTTCATAGCATTTCCGCTTGTGCTGAATGATGTTGTCGAAGTAGGTACGCGCAGAATTCCGTTCGTAGCATTTCCATTCGGATCAACCGATGCCAAACAGAACTCAATTTGAGAATCACCGGCTAAGCCGGCAAACGCAGCCGGTGTATTCGCAACGTCAGCATTGAGTTTGCGGAAGTCTGCGTTGAGAACTGTGATCTGCGACTGAATTTGCGCGTCGCTGATGTTTTCTTGAGTTGTATTGTATACCACGTGTACGACAACCGGAATGCGAATTATGTTGCGATCGCCTTGTGGGTTGTTTGCGATGAAGTCACGTGTGAACTGCTCAATCTCTTCGCGCTGATTGATAATGCTTGGGTCTTGCTGCTCCAGCATCATCTGGTATTCGTTTGTGCCGCAATTGCGCTGCGCAAGCGTAATTTGCTGCAGAGATAGAAATGCAAATAAAAGAGTAAAGATTTGCTTCATCGTGTGTAGGTTTTTTTATGGATTTTTGTCTAATTAACGCCATAAATAAATACACAGCAAATTTTTGGACAAAACCATTAGAAAACAGTACTCTGCGTCTGATGTATTTCGGAGATTTTTAGAGTGGGCTGCCGTCATTACGAATCTGCTCTTCACACTCTTGTATCTCAATCAAATTGAATGGGCGTTTGCCATGGGCGTTCTTGGTCCGCTGTTTTTGTTGGTTTTAAGTTGGCGCGAAAGACTTTATGCAGAACCTGTATTGCAGGTAGTGTATATCATTTCGGCACTGGTGGGCTGGTATCAGGTGCAGGGCGGCTGGACACAATTGTACCTAAGTCTTCAGGTACATGCGTTGTTGTTTGCAGCAGCAACCGGCATTGCGTTGCTGTGGGGCCTTGGTTTGAAGCGCTATACTGCAGCCAATTTTCCAATGCTCGATGCATTGACAGCCTCGTGGGGCGTGTTAGCGACTTGGCTAATGATGTATCAGGTACCTGCCTGTTGGCTGTATTTGATGGCCGTCAATGCGTTGTCAATTTTCATCTATTTCCGTAGGCGTCTATACATGGCCGCGTGTATGTTTGTGCTTTATTTTATAATGTCGGTCGACGGATATTTTCAGTTGCATTGGTTTGAGTTATGATCAGAATAGCCATTACGGGGCCTGAGTGCTGTGGGAAGTCAACATTGTGTAATTGGCTTTCAGAACGAATATTTGATGCGCGTGTGGTGAAAGAATACGCGCGTGAATACCTTCAAAAGAAGGGGAAGGATTACGTTTATTCTCAAAATGATGTGTTGCTTATTGCACGCAGAACCTCCGAACTACTTTCGAAAGCCTTCAAATCGAACAGTGACGCGCTAATAGTCGACACGGATTTTTATGTGCTGGACATCTGGTGGCGTGAACGTTATGGTGAGTCGAACGAGGAAATAGCTATGATGAAGGAGACATACGACTTCGATTTGTACCTAGTATGTCAGCCCGATTTACCATGGGAGTCAGATCCGCTGCGAGAGAATGAAGAAGATCGCGACCGATTGTTTGCGCTCTACATGGAAGACCTATTCAACGATGGAAAGACCGTCGAGGTTGTGAAGGGATCCGGCGACGCTCGTATGCAAGAAGTGCTCGATAAAATATTGCGCCGTTTTCCGAATCTTATGATCGACGATTGATTTTGGTTTCTAGAAATTGTGCTGCGACTAAACCCGTTGCCGCTCCAAGCATGTCGGCCAGCCAGTCCATTACATCACCCGAGCGCTCATCCGTGAATAAGAATTGAATCCATTCCAGCAATGCGCCATATGCAGCACACGTAATTATGATCAGCAAAACGGAATTCTGAAACTTTCTTTTAGAGTTGCGAGCCAAAAAGCCCAACCCGGCCAACAGGAAAAACAGAACACCGTGAATCCACTTATCAGCAAAGGGAAAATCGAATCGGCTGACTCGTTCTGTGTCAACCGGTGCAACATGTATGATAAAAATAAAAGCCGCCCAAATCCACTGGGCGGCTCTGAAAATCTGTTTATTTCGAAATGAGCTGGTCATGTGCTCATTGTTTTCTGAAGTTATAGAGAAGCCTGGTATGCTGCAGCATCCATTAGTTGGCTCATATCGGCACCTGCATCGACTTTTACTTTAATCATCCAACCACTGTTATACGGGTCGTTGTTTACGGCTGCAGGGTCATCAGCCAGGGCTCCATTCACCTCAATGATGGTTCCGGCTACAGGCATATATAGATCGCTAACGGTTTTTACGGCCTCTACTGTTCCGAATACTTCGTGAGCCGCGAACGACTGTCCGTTGGTTTCGATTTCTACAAATACGATGTCGCCCAATTCACCCTGAGCAAAATCAGTAATGCCTATAGTTGCTACATCACCTTCGATGCGCACCCATTCGTGGTCTTTCGTGTACTTAAGGTCTGCTGGAAAATTCATAGTCGTTTTATTTCTGCTTCAAATGTAAACGCAACCGGGGGCATGAAACGAATACGGGAATGGAAACTTTAATATTTCCTTTCGGATTGAAAATAAAAATTACATTCGTTGAAAATTGACCAATGGATTTTAGTGTAACGCAATTGCTGATTCTGGTGTTGGTGGGCCTGTTGGCGGGAGCTCTCAGCGGCTTCGTTGGAGTAGGAGGAGGCATCATTATTGTGCCTGCGATGATTTATTTCATGAATATGAACCAAATGCAGGCTCAAGGTGTGAGCTTGGCTTTGTTGATGTTGCCGGTTGGGATTTTAGGGGTCATGAATTACTATAAAGCCGGACACATTCAGTTTAATTACGTCTTGATACTGGCCGTCGGATTTGTCTTAGGCAATTACTTTGGCTCTAAATACGCGATGAAGATTCCCGAGCATAAAATTAAATTTTTCTTTGCACTGCTCATGCTCTTCGTGGCCGTTCAAATGTTGTGGAAGAGCGGTTCGAAGTGGCTCTCGCAACTTTACTGAAACCTTCCTATTTCTTCCCGTCGTATTTCTGCTTATACTTTTCGTAGAGTTCTGTCTGCTTGCTTCGCAGAACGATGCTACGACCTTGAATGAAAGCATGTGTCACAGCATTGGTTCTCATGTCAAGGGCATCGCCGTTAGATATGAAGAGTGTGGCGTCTTTCCCTGCTTCAAGGGTTCCACATTGGTCATCGATTCCCAGGATTTTGGCAGGAGATTGTGTAAGTGAGCGAACGGCTTCTTCGTATGGCAAGCCGTAAGCTGCTGCAGTTCCGGCATAGAAGGGAAGATTACGTGCACCCATGCGTTCCATGTCGCCTTCGTTCTGCAGGGCGAACAACACACCTGCTTTATACAGCATGCCAGGAAGTTTGAACGGAAGGTCGATATCATCTTCTGCATACATGGGCAGTTCATGCAAACGACGCAAGAGCACAGGTACCTTGTTCGCAACGAGCTGGTCTGCCACCAAATGTGCGTCATAACCTCCGACTATAACCATATGTTGAATGTTTTGACTGGCTTTGAAGTTCAGTGATTCCTGAATGGACTTGGCATCATCGGCATGCACATACAGTTTTTGCGAACCTTCAAAAACGCCTCGTAATCCTTCAAATCGCAACTCGCGAACTCCCGGCTCTTTTACCGAGCAATAGGCCCGTGCTTCATTGAAAAATGTGTGGATCTCACGCAATTGCTGGTCATACGTTTTTACTTTCTCCACACTCACTTTACCCTTGTCGTAGTGCTTATGAAAAACACCCGGCCAGTTGAGGTGAACTCCATCATCTGCCTTGATCAAGGCATCTTCCCAATTCCAGGCATCGAATTGCATGACGGAAGAAGTGCCACTGATAACCCCACCACGAGGGGTGATTTGCCCCATCAGGACTCCATTCATGCGGATGGTTGGAATGATTTCGGAATCGGTGTTGTAGGCAATCGCAGAGCGAATACCCGGCTTGTATGAACCCGTTTCGGCCACGTCATTCGCAGGGCGAATAGCGTCTAACTCGTGCAAACCGAGTGTTGAATTGGTAGCAATGAACCCCGGGTACACATGCTTTCCCGATGCATCAATGGTTTCGTCGTATGCATTGGGTGCGAGTCGAATGGTGCGGGCATCGGCCACTAAATCGAGTTTGCCGTTGCGAAAACCGATGGCGGCATTTTCGATGACGCTTCCGTCGCCGATATGCGCGGTTGCGTTCATGATGAGTATAGAACGAGTTTGTGCAGGTGCAACGGTAGGATTCTGCTGAGCAGTCAGAACTGCTCCTATAGCAAGTGATATGATGAAGAGAATGGTTCTCATGGTGACGAATTATTTAAAGGAAATTCCTTGTGAAGTTTGATCGAGCGTGTCGCAATGGAAGTGCTTCTTGTCTTTGAAGCCGGGAGTGCGAACAGGCTCCCCGGCGCCTTTCGCATTCAGCATTTTCTGAATAATGCGCGCTCGCTCGTTATTGATATCAGTGCGCAATGCAGCGTCACGTTCTGAATCGAAGTAACATATACCATCCACAAACGTTTTTTCCGCTTTTGCATAAATACTTAGCGGATGATCGGTCCAGATAACTACGTCTGCGTCCTTACCCGCGGCTAAACTTCCGGTGCGCTTATCGATGCGTAAAAGTTTAGCAGGATTGAGCGTTACAAATTTCAATGCATCTTCCTCTTTAACGCCACCATACTTAACTGCTTTGGCAGCTTCCTGATTGAGGCGTCGGGCCATTTCAGCATCATCGCTGTTGAAGGCTACCGTAATGCCTTGCTCATGTAATAAGGCGCCGTTGTGCGGAATAGCATCTTTCACTTCGTACTTATAAGCCCACCAGTCACTGAATGAGCTTGCCCCTGCACCATGGGCTTTCATCTTGTCGGCCACTTTGTAGCCTTCCAAAATATGGGTGAAGGTGTTGAGTGTGAAATTCATGCTGTCTGCCACGTGCATGAGCATATTGATTTCGCTTTGCACATAGCTGTGACAGGTTACGAAACGCTGCTTTTGAAGAATTTCCCAAAGCGTTTTCATTTCCAAATCGACGCGAGGAGAATTCACAATAGCCAATGAACTATTCTGTCGTGTGACTCCTTTTAGTCCTGCTTCTTCTAGTGCCAAAACATTAGCAATACCATACTCGCGTGCTCGAATGAAATGATCGTAGTACAACTGCTCAACACCCATGCGTGTTTGTGGAAAACGAGTGCCATCGTTATACCAGTTCGATTGCTTTACGTTTTCACCCAATGCAAACTTGATAAAGCCCGGAGCGTTGTCAACCACCATATCATCTGCATTTCCACCCCAATGCATTTTCACCAGTGCGCTTTGTCCGCCAATAGGGTTTGCGCTACCATGTAGCAACTGGGCGCAAGTGACACCGCCGGAAAGCTGACGGTAGATGTCGATGTCTTCCGGCCACACCACACGAGCTTCTTCCACTTCTGCGCTGCATGCTTGTTCACCTTCATTCACGCTGGCCAGCGCAATGTGGCTATGTTCATCGATGATACCGGGCGTTACATGTCGACCTTGTGCGTCAATGATTCGCGCTCCCGGATATTTTGATGCATCCACTGTTTTACCTACAGCCACAATTTTTCCCTGATGAATGAGCAGTTGACCGTTTTCAATTTTACCATCCGCTTCGCATGTCCAGAGTGTCGCGTTTTTTATCAGCACTGTCTCTGCTTTGGGCCGTTCCTTGGATCCATACGCAGTGAATGGATAGATCACATCGCCAATCACTTCAGCGGTCTCGTTCTCCTTTCTCTTTTCTCCATTCTCCTTTTTCGCTTCTGTTTCATTCTTGCCCTTCATCGCTGCGCTCCACTCCAACCATTTGCCCGCGGCATCCTGTCCGCGGCCGCTCCAGCTTGCACGATCACTCGAAATGTCACCGGCCAAGCGTAACATTCCTGCGTAGAATTCATCTGATGCGTCGAAACTTATGGTAAGTAACTCGTTAACTGATGTAATTGAAACGGTGTAATTGAGTGTATCCATTTTCGCTGTTCCATCATCGTTCTTGCCGGGCTTCACATGCTGAATGGATGCTTTTGTTTTTCCTTCGACCTCCTTTACTTTCAATTCGTAGGTATGCTTGGGTAATTTCAATTCGTAGTTGCCCACGAGATCAATTGTTTTGGCAGCATCAATCACAAATTGTTCACCCTGCACCCAGTTTTCATGCAGAATTGCAGACTCGTTGAAGATGTTGTCTGACGCAATGAAAAAGTTAGCCCATGCGCCTGCTTTTAGAGAGCCTAACTCGTTATTGGCTCCTATCCAAAAAGCAGGTGTGTAGGTCAGGGCTTTCAATGCGTCTGACTCTGAAAGTCCTCGCTTCACTGACTTGCGCAGGTTTTTCCAAAACTGAGCGCGCTCACTCAGGCCATGTGAAGTAATAGCGAACGAAATTTTCTGTGCTGAAAGCATGGCGCAGTTCGATGGGGCCATTTCCCAGTGTTTCATTTCATCAAGACTAACAAGGCGCGACACATATGGGTCACTAACGTCATATGCATCAGGGAAGGTTAAAGGCACAATCAACGAGGCCTTCGTTGCCGCAATATCATTCAACCGTTGGTACTCGGTTCCGTTGGTTTTGATGATGTACTGAATGCCAAATTCATCACCAACTTTATCTGCACGGAAAACATTCCATTTATCGCCGGCATCGAAAAACGAAGGTCGGAGAGCCAGTGTATTCATGGCATCGAGCGAGAGGTTTCGCTCTTCCGAACTGCCTCCGCGTGAATACCATTGCGCGTCGTAGTATGACTGACGTAAAAGTGCAATAGATCCCATCAGCGAAGAAGGATAGCTGGTTGTGCTGGTGCCTTTATTAAACGAATAGTGTCCAGAAGCCATTGGGTTCAGCAAAGACTGATTTGGCTGACTGCCTAGCGTTACCAATGCGCCCGACCCGCGAACAATACCATCCATTTTATGAGTGAGCACTGCACCAAAACCTATCCCGCGCAGTTCTTTCGCAGCCTCTTCCTTGCAGGTAAAGTTCAAGGCTGCATTGTAGTCCGCATTAATCGCGTCATTCCAGCCGAAAGCTCCTTTGGGCGATTCATTTCCGCTGCCTCCGCGCATGCGCGGCCCACCTTCATTGCCTTTTGCCGGCGCTGCATCACCCAATCCGTAATCGGAATGTAAATCGATGAATGAAGGGTAGATGTACTTTCCCTTGCAATCGATCACCACGGCATTGGCTGGAATACTCACGGTTTTACCCGCCGCTACGATCTTTCCTTTTTCGATTACCAGTGTAGCATCTTCGAGCCTTGTCTGGTAGTCCATATACAGCGTGGCGTGCGTAAAGGCAACCGAGGTCACGTCTTTAGGAAGTATTCCGTTGTAGGGAAAGGTTGGCTGTGCCTGCACGACAACAGCTGCGAGCAGCGACAGCCAGACGGAGAGAATGCGCATGGTGATGAGTTTAATTGTTGGCTGCAAGATATTGCAAAGTGAAGCAAACATATTTCAGTTCACCGTATGCCGGAAACGCAGGCACTTCACCGAAATTCGCAGCGAAACAAATTCGCACATATGCTCTCAAAGGACACTGACAAAAAACTCTTTCTGCTCGATGCATACGCCTTGATATTCAGAGCATATTATGCCTTCATCAAGAACCCCCGCATCAATTCAAAAGGGCTGAATACTTCAGCGATGTTTGGATTTACGAATGTGTTGCTTGATATTTTGAAGAATGAAAAACCCAGTCACATGGCTGTCGTGTTTGACCCTCATGAGGAAACCATTCGTGTTGCAGAATTTCCCGAATACAAGGCCAATCGAGAGGAAACACCGGAAGACATTAAACTGGCTTTCCCTTATATCGTGCGCATCATAGAGGCCATGAATATTCCGGTGTATCAAGTCAGCAAATACGAAGCCGATGATGTAATTGGCACGCTGGCTAAAAAGGCGGAGCAGGCCGGTTTTACAACCTACATGATGACGAGCGATAAGGATTATGGCCAATTGGTTTCTGACAGCATTTTCATCTATCGTCCCGGCCGCGGAGGCAATGAGGCGGACATTCTCGGTGTACCCGAGGTGTGCGAGAAATTCGGCATCAACCACGTAGAGCAGGTCATTGACATTTTGGGAATGATGGGCGATGCGGTCGATAACATTCCGGGCATTCCGGGCATTGGTGAAAAGACTGCCACGAAGCTTGTACAGGAATTTGGTTCGCTGGAGGGGTTGTTAGCGAACACCGATAAGCTCAAAGGAAAGCAAAAAGAAAATGTCGAGAACAATACCGATATAGCGTTGCTCTCGAAAAAGTTAGCCACCATCATTCTTGACGTGCCGGTGGAGTTGGAGGAGGAAAGGTTGACGGTGAAAGAGTTCGATCACGATAAGATTCGCGAGGTCTTCGAAGAACTCGAGTTTCGCAACCTGATGAAGCGAGTGCTGGGTGAAGGTCCCGCAGCCGATAAGCCCGTGCAAGGGGAATTGTTTTTTGTAGAAGAGGAAGCGACGGATGAAAAGACCCTATCGAGTTTCAAAACTATCCGAGATGTTGAGCATCGCTATCACTTGGTGCAGTCGGAATCTGAACTGCTGGCATTGCTCGACAAGCTCAGTAAAGCGTCTGTTTTCTGCTTCGATACAGAGACAACAGAGATTGAGCCCATCAATGCCTCGCTGGTAGGAATGTCATTTGCCGTTCAACCTCACGAAGCTTTCTATGTGCCTGTTCCTTCAGAGCGAGAGTCGGCAGTTGCAATGTTGAAACTCTTCGCGGCAGTGTTTGCGGATACAGAGAAGGAGCTTGTGGCGCAGAACTTCAAGTATGATTACAAGATGCTGCGCAAGTATGGCGTAGAGGTGCGCAACCGAGTATTTGATACCATGGTGGCGCATTACCTGATGAATCCGGATGGTAAGCATGGCATGGACGAGCTGAGCGAAAATTACCTGCAGTATTCGCCTATTTCTATTGAGACACTCATCGGTAAAAAGGGAAAGTCACAAGGCTCAATGGCTGATTTGTCGCCCGAAGCTATTTCTGATTATGCAGCTGAAGACGCAGATATTACGCTGCAGTTGAAGCAGAAATTCGAACCCGAATTACAAACCGGCAAGATCCGATCGGTTTTTGACGAAGTGGAAGTCCCGCTTATCACAGTATTGGCGGACATGGAGTGGGAAGGTGTTCGTGTCGATGAAGGTTTTTTAAGAAACTACAGCGACATGTTGCAGGCAGATATTACCGCAGCGGAAGAGGAAATTTGTTCGATGGCCGGTGAGAAGTTTAACATTGACTCACCTAAGCAGTTGGGAGTTGTATTGTTCGAGAAAATGAAAATCACCGATCAGGTCAAGAAGACCAAAACCGGTCAATACAGCACGGACGAAGCGACACTTTCAAAATTCGAACACAACAATCCGATTATTGCGCGCATTCTCGACTACCGGGAGTTGCGCAAGCTGAAGTCGACCTATGTAGACGCGTTACCGGCGCTTATCAATGCCCACACCGGCCGCGTGCATACCAACTATGGACAAACAGTGGCGGCCACCGGACGTTTAGCATCGAACAATCCGAATTTGCAAAACATACCCATTCGCACGCCGCGGGGCAAGGAGATTCGCAAAGCATTCGTCCCACGCGACGAGAACTACGTATTGCTCTCTGCCGACTATTCGCAAGTTGAATTGCGCATCATCGCAGCCTTGAGCAACGATGAAAATATGTGCGAAGCGTTTATGCATGGCGAAGACATACACAAGGCGACTGCCGCCAAGGTGTTTGATGTTCCGTTGGAGGAAGTGAGCAAAGACATGCGTTCAAAAGCCAAGGCGGTGAACTTTGGAATTATTTACGGGCAGGGTGCATTTGGCTTGGCTCAGAATCTCGGCATTCCGCGTGGTGAGGCCAAGTCCATTATTGACGCATACTTCACTCAATTCGCTCAGTTGAAAAACTACCAGCACGAAACCATTGAGTTCGCGCGCAAGCAAGGCTACATCGAGACAATGCTGGGAAGAAGGCGCTATTTGGCCGATATTAATTCAGCCAATGCAGTTGTGAGAGGATTTGCCGAACGAAATGCCATCAATGCGCCTATTCAAGGATCGGCCGCAGATATTATTAAAGTGGCGATGGTGAATCTCGATCGAGAAATCAAGAAAAGAGGCATGCGTTCACGCATGATACTGCAAGTGCATGACGAATTGGTGTTCGACGCTCACCGCGAAGAAGTGGAGGAGTTGAAAGCCCTGGTGGCCGACAAAATGAGTCACGCTGTGCAATTGCGTGTGCCGCTGGTTGTCGATATGAGCACCGGCAGTAATTGGCTCGAGGCACACGGCTAGACGACCTTTCTAAGTTCGCGATTTTCGCTATCAACAATTCGTGCTAAATAAGTTTTGCGATTGCGACTCCTGCTGTCGCAATTCCGTATGAATTTTCGCGTTGGCTTTTCCGGGTGGAAGAGTCTGAAATCTTTATCCGAAAATACATACGCATGGACATTCTCTTTTTTCTTCAGGAAACCGTAACC
>CANIAA010000069.1 GCA_947465255.1 Flavobacteriales bacterium
GAAACTTCCGTGAAGTACTTCGTCTCCCCTTCTTTCGTTTGATACTGACGCGTGCGGAGGCTGCCTTCCAAGTAAACCTGACTGCCCTTATGCAGATATTGTTGAGCAATCTTAATAAGCCCCGGACGGGTAATCCGGATGTTGTGCCATTCGGTTGGAAGTTCAACGCGGGCCGCCTTCTCTTTATCCCAGTAGCTCTCAGTAGTAGCCATGGTAAAGGAGCATACGCTTCCTCCGTTTTCGAAATTTTTCGTCTCAGGATCACGACCAAGGTGTCCGAGCAAGATTACTTTGTTTACGCTTGCCATGTGTTTAAAAATTTAGGGTGAATAATTTGTTTAACGCCGCAAACCTACGTTCACCGGCTCCCCAAGTCTTATTCCTATATGGAATGAGTTATAGCAAAATTATTCCATTCCTCCGAGCAGTTGACTATGCTCGCGGATATATCTATCAACAAGTCGCGAAACGCCGAGCGCAGAAAATTCTTCCAGAGCAACCCACTGTTCAGCGTCGTCAGGTTCGATAACCGAGTCGCAAGTGAACTCCAGAAAAACAGCATGGACGCGCCGGTGTGATAGTATGTGTTGCAGTTCGACAGGGCTTCCGCTTAACAGCCATTTCCCCTTCACCCCGCGATCATGCTTCCATTGATGAACGACTTCATCGGGCGATAGCCCAACCGAAGAATCGATGGAAGGAAAATCGTAGAGTCCCTTCCAAATGCCGCTGTGCCTGCGATGCCGAACCAGAACCTTGTTATTGTGCACCGCAACGAAGTAATACATCCATATATCGGTAACCTTTGTCTTTCCTGCCTTGAATGGCAAAGAACCTTGAAGTCCCTTTTCATAGGCCAAACAACTCGCTTGCAGAGGACAGATATCACAGTTGGGCTTTTGCGGCGTGCATTGCAGCGCCCCAAACTCCATGATGGCCTGGTTGAACAAGGCCGGCTTACGTGGGTCTATCCATTCATTCAACACCTGGAGCATCTGAGTTTTCGTTGCAGGCTTGTCAATGGGCTCTTCCAAGGCCATCAGTCGGGCTGTAACCCGCTGCACGTTTCCATCCAAAACCGGTATGCACTCGTCATAACTGAAAGAAGCAATGGCAGCAGCCGTGTAATCGCCCACCCCTTTGAGTGTTTTCAATCCGGCAGAGGAAGTTGGGAAGACCCCAGCCATTTCATAAGCCACCCGTTTTGCGGTTCCATGCAGGTTGCGGGCTCGGCTGTAATAGCCCAGCCCCTGCCATGCCTTCAGCACTTCATCTTCCGAGGCCGCGGCCAAATCGAATACGGTCGGAAACAACTCGTGAAAACGATGATAATAAGCCATGCCCTGGTTCACCCGCGTTTGCTGCAGTATCACTTCGGAAAGCCAGATAGAATAAGGATCGCGCGTGTGCCGCCAGGGCAAGTCGCGCTTGTGAATCTGATACCATGTAATGAGGCGGTCGGAAATGGTCATAAAACGCAGCAATGTTAAGCAAGAGTGCCGTAAACGAAGTGCACGGCCCATTGCGCTTGCGACCCCGAATGAATATATGTAAATCACGTTTCCTAACTTTCAGTAAAAGAACAAGTTGGAAATGAAAAAAAGCTGAGTATATTTGCCGCCCGTTTAAAAAATACCTAATTGATATTTAATAACACTACGATATGACAAAAGCAGACATAGTAACCGAGATCTCCAACAAAACCGGTATCGATCGTAACGACGTATTGGCTATCGTTGAAGGATTTATGGGCACCGTGAAAAACGCGATGGAGAATGGTGAAAACGTGTATTTGCGTGGCTTTGGAAGTTTCATTGTGAAGAAGCGTGCAGAGAAATTGGGACGTAACATTCTGGCCAAGACCAGTGTTGTGATTCCTGCTCATTACATCCCTGCATTTAAGCCGGCTAAAGAGTTTATGGATGATGTGAAAGCGAAAGTAAAAGTTGATCAGAACGCAAATGCCTAAACAGCGCATTCTTCTGACACTGCTAGTGCTTATAACACTAGGACTGATCGTTCTTTTTTTAATGTTACCTAAACACCCTGCTTCGAAAGAAGTAGCGGCGACAACCATGGATGCGGACTCACTGAAGCTGCAGCAAGCAGTTGAATTGGTGAACGGAACCAACCCCATGGCCGGCATAACCATGCTGCGCGAAATGGTCGCTGAAGATTCCACCAATGCCGATGCGCATTATTACCTGGGATTGTTTTCGGTGAAAAGTGGTCAGCTCGACAAAGCCATTGGTCGCTTTGAAAAAGTGATTGCCCTTCGCCCCGACGACATCAAATACCAGATAGAAGTAGGATATCAGTTTATGGTAATGGACACTGTGAGTTTGGCCTTGCAGTGTTTCGAACGAGGATTGCAGTTGGACTCAACCGACAACAATTCCTTGTTCTTCTCAGCTCAGGCGCTTCAACGATTGAATCGTCCTGCTGAAGCCAAACAACGCTACGAAGCACTATTACGACACAACAACGACGAAGTGGTTGTTGCCAAAGTAAAAGAGTTTATAGATACTTTAAATATTCAATTAACACAGCAAAACAATGCCTTGCGGTAAGAAAAGAAAGCGCCATAAGATGGCCACACACAAAAGAAAGAAGCGTTTGAGAAAGAACCGCCACAAGAAGAAACAACGTTAGTAATTTCTTCTGTGTGCTACTGCGCTATCTTTAGCGCAGTAGCGCTCCAATCAGGGTGGTAGCTCTGCGCTTCCACCTGTTTTCTATTTTCTCAATATTCCGGTTTTGACGGGTAACATCGAACTCATTATCAATTCTACCTCTACGGGGGTTGAAATTGCCTTGCTCAAAGAGAAGGTCCTTATTGAACTCCACCGCGAACAGCGCAACCAGGAGTATGCAGTAGGCGACGTTTACATGGGTAGGGTGAAAAAGATATTGCCCCATCTCAATGCCTGCTTCGTGGATGTAGGATACAGCAAAGATGCTTTCCTGCATTACCTGGATCTAGGTCCTCAGTTCGCTTCAATCAACGTCTTTGCTCGCAAAGCCGTAGCCGGTGAACAGCGCACAGCAGACCTTATGGGCTTCCAGTTGCAGCCCGATATCAAGAAGGAAGGGAAAATCAAAGACGTAATTGGACAAGGTCACGTAATACCGGTGCAAGTAGCCAAAGAGCCTATTTCACAGAAAGGACCTCGCCTGACTTCAGAGGTCACCATAGCCGGTCGTTACCTGGTACTCGTTCCCTTCTCCAACAAAATTTCCTTGTCGGGCCGAATCACAGACGATGATGAACGCGACCGTTTACGCAAGCTCATCAGCAGCATTCGTCCGCAAAACATGGGCGTCATCATCCGCACGCAAGCCGAAGGCACCAGCGTGTCGGAGCTCGATCAGGACCTGCAAGATCTGGTGAAGCGTTGGGAAGAACTACACAAAAACATGCGTTCGGCAAGAGCCCCTCAGCGTGTGTTGGGTGAGATCAACAAAACGACTTCTATCCTGCGCGACATTCTCAACGACAACTTCACAGCTATTCACGTCAACGACGATTCGGTGGCCGCAGAAGTAAAAGCGTTTCTGAAAACCTTCAACCATCAGGAAAGCATTGTGAAGATGCATCGCAGCACCGACTTGTTCGATGCATTCAGCATTCACCGTCAAATCAAACAGAGCTTTGGCAAACAAGTGAATCTGAAGAGTGGAGCTTACCTCATCGTAGAGCACACCGAGGCCATGCACGTAATCGACGTGAACAGCGGCAATCGCAAAAACTCTACGGTTGTTAATCAAGAGGAGAATGCACTGCAAACGAACGTTGAGTGCGCCCGTGAAATAGCCCGCCTCCTTCGCCTGCGCGATATGGGCGGCATTATCTGCATCGATTTCATCGATATGCAGAACAAAGACAATCAGCGCAAACTCAGCGACGTATTGCGCGAAGCGATGAAGGAAGACAAGGCCAAGCACAACGTGCTTCCTCCGAGCCGCTTTGGTGTAGTGGAAATCACGCGCGAGCGCGTAAAGCCCGTCACCAAAGTCGTCACTACTGAAAAGTGCCCCAGCTGCGATGGTAAAGGCACCATTCAATCATCCTTGCTCTTCACCGAAGAAATCGAAAACAACATTCGTTTCCTATCAGAAGAAGGCACACACAAGCAACTTCGCTTGGCTGTGCACCCGATGGTAGAAGCCTACATGAATCGTGGTTTCTTCTCGAATATCACCAAAACGTGGAGCAAGAAGTACAAAATCAAACTCCGCGTAGAACCATCAACGAGCGCTGCATTGCTCGAGTATCACATCTTTGATAAGGACGGGGAAGAGGTAAACCTCTAACAGAAGGCACTAGTTACTATTCACTATTTACTATTCACTAACTTCGAGAGACAGTGAAAACTAACTAGTAACCGGTAACTAGTAACTAGTAAATAGTGAATAGTATCCCACTACCGCAAGTAAGCTACGAAGTGCTTTTCTACAACGCTGCTTAACGCTGCAATATTGAGATGGTCGCTCACTTCTGCTGCGTCGCGCACGCTGCCATCTTTCATTAGAATTCGAATCACATCGTATTGACTGTTATAGGCGCGATTATCGACGCTCGATTGAATGACGAAATAAGAAGCCTCTTCCTTCGTAAAACCATACTTCGCTGAAATTCGTTCTATTTCCCGGCTCACTCGCGACGCGTCAAAGGGCGTGCGTTGTATTTCAATCTTGAACAAACTCCGATTCACCATGTTGGTTGCAATCATGGCCAATACACGGTCGTCATGATGTTGCCACACCTTCAATGCTGCGGCAATATCAAAATCATCGAGAGAAGCGTAGTGTTGAAGTGCTTCCGGTTTCGAAATAAGCTCATCTTGCTTCACCTGGTTATACAGGAAGTAATGCAACGCAGGAGAACAATGCAACGTGGCTCCTGAGCGTGCTAAAACTTGAGCCCTACGCAACGCATTCACCAGCATAAACTCTGCACTTAAGACGGTTTTATGCAGATACACCTGCCAATACATGAATCGGCGGGCAACAATAAACTTCTCGATACTGTAAATGCCCTTCTCCTCCACCACCAGTTGATCATCTACAACATCCAACATTTTCAAAATGCGCTCGCTCCCCACCTGACCTTCTACGACACCACTGAAAAAACTGTCGCGCGCCAAATAATCGAGTCGGTCCATATCGAGCTGACTACTTACCAACTGATGCAAAAACTTCTTGGGGTACTCATTATTGAAAATGGCGATGGCCATAGTGAGTTTACCATTGAAATGCTCATTCAAACGATTCATCATAAGCGATGAAATTCGCTCATGGTGAACCTCGCTGGCAATCGTATACTCAAGTGCGTGACTGAAAGGCCCATGGCCGATGTCGTGCAACAAAATGGCGCACAGCAATGAAACCTCCTCTTCGTCTGTAATCTCGTTACCCTTCAATCGCAGCTCATCAATCGCATTTTGCATGAGATGCATCGCGCCAATGGCATGCTGAAAGCGGTTGTGCAACGCACCGGGATAAACCAGATGAGACAATCCGAGTTGCGCAATTCGGCGCAAACGCTGGAACCACGGATGATCGATGAGTTCCAGAATAAACGCGTGCCGAATGGAAATGAATCCATAAACAGGGTCGTTGATGATTTTGCGCTTCAGTGCCAAGAAAAAAAGATTAGGCTGCAAAAATATTCCATCCGCAGCGGAGTTAGGCCACAATGCCTTTCATCGTAGATTTGAACAGGCTATAACCCCTACATAATTCTGATATGGCAAGTGAACGTATTCTTTGGGCCGACGACGAAATAGATCTGCTCAAGCCCCATGTGCTCTTTTTGCAGCAGAAAGGCTATGAAGTAGTAACCGTCAATAACGGCGCAGAGGCCATTGAAAAAGCCCGAGAAAGCTTTTTCGATATTGTATTTCTGGATGAAAACATGCCGGGCATCAATGGACTTTCCGCATTGCAGAAAATCAAGGACATTGACCCTACCCTTCCCGTGGTGATGATCACCAAGAGTGAAGAAGAGCACATCATGGAAGATGCCATCGGATCGAAAATCGCCGATTACCTCATCAAGCCGGTCAACCCAAATCAGATTTTGCTTTCGCTTAAAAAAAACCTGAATGAAAAGCGGTTGGTAAGCGAAAAAACCACCAACGATTATCGACAGGAGTTTCGTGAAATAGCCATGCGATTGGGCGACAAAATGAATCCTGATGAATGGTCGGAGTTTTACAAAAAACTGGTGCGATGGAGTCTGGAGCTTTCCGACTCGCAGGACGAAGGCATGGCCGAAATTTTTCGCACGCAGCGTATTGAAGCAAATGAGCAATTCGCCAAGTTCATCAAAAACAATTATGCGGACTGGTTGAAGAATACTGCTCAGGCACCGGTGATGTCGCACACCTTGGTGAAGACCAAGGTTGCCCCGATACTGAAAGAGTCAAACGACACGGTCTTCATGGTGGTAATCGATAATTTGCGCTTCGACCAATGGCGCGTCATTCAACCCAAACTAAAAGAATACTTCCGTCCGGAAAGCGAAGACATCTTCTACGCCATTCTACCTACAGCAACACACTATGCGCGCAATGCACTGTTCGCAGGATTAATGCCTAGTGAAATAGAGCGTCTGCATCCGAATCTTTGGCTAAACGAAGACGATGAAGGCGGAAAGAACATGCACGAAGAAGCACTCATGGCGGCGCAACTCAAGCGACTGGGTTTCGACTTCAAATGGAGCTACAACAAAATCACCAACCTCAATGCGGGCAAGAAGCTGAACGACTCTTTCAGCAACCTCATGAACAACAAGCTGAATGTGATTGTCTACAATTTCGTAGATATGCTGAGCCATGCGCGCACTGAAATGGAGGTCATCAAAGAGCTGGCCGACGACGAGCCGGCATACCGCAGCATCACATCATCCTGGTTTGACCATTCACCACTGCTCGATATTCTGAAGAAAGTTTCGGAAAACAACTGCACGCTGATCATTACTACCGACCACGGAACTATACGAGTGGAGAATCCTATCAAGGTTGTTGGTGATCGGAATACAAATTCAAACCTGCGCTACAAAGCCGGAAAAAACCTCAATTACAATCCGAAAGAAGTATTTGAAGTCCGCAACCCTGCTGATATTTTCTTGCCCAAAATGAACGTAAGCACATCGTATATCTTCGCGCAAAACAGCGACTTTTTTGTGTACCCGAACAACTACAATCAATTTGTACACTTCTACCAAAATACCTTCCAGCACGGTGGCATTTCCATGGAGGAAATATTGATACCGTTCTGTGTCATGCATTCGAAATAAACCTTCATTCAAATGAAACGCACCCTTTACACACTTCTCATTACAACAACGTTTCTTTCAAGTTGCAACAACAAGAAAGAATCAACTGAAGCTCCCCTTATGACCATCAAGCAATATCCTGTTACTGCAAAAGAAGAAAAGACACTGGACTTTTTCGGAACATCGGTTTCCGACCCCTACATGTGGTTGGAAAATGATACTGCAGCGAACACAGAAGCCTGGGTAAACGAGCAGATAGCACTTACCACAGGCTACCTCGACAGCATTCCCTTTCGTCAGAAAATCAAGGACCGCTTCACCGAGTTATTCAACTTCGAAAAGGTAGGCGCGCCCATCAAGGCCGGTGAATACTACTTCATGTTTCGCAACAGCGGACTGGAGCCGCAGGGTAAATACTTTGTGCGCAAAGGGGAAGAAGGAGCAGAGGAAGTTTTTCTGGACATCAATGCACTCTCTTCGGAGGGAACAACTGCTGCAAGCCTTCTTGGAGCGGACGATTCAAATCAATACATGGCTGTTTCGATAAACGAAGCCGGAAGCGACTGGGGGCGCATAGAAGTATTCGACATCGCTACCAAAACTCGTTTATCCGATCGACTTGAGTGGGTAAAATTCAGCGGAGCTACCTGGTATAAAGATGGCTTCTTCTACAACCGTTATCCCGCTCCGGAAAAAGGAAAAGAGCTCAGCGGCAACAACGAATACCACATGGTCTACTATCACAAGCTTGGCACTGACCAGGCACAAGATCAACTGGTATATCGTGACGATGAAAGGCCGTACATGTACAATATGATAAGTGCAACGGAAGACAAAAAGTTCCTCATTCTCAACGCAGCCCCAGGCACCGACGGCTGGGAGGTTTGGATTAAGAATCCGGAAGACACTCAAGGGAAATTCAAACCCCTATTCACCGACATTTCCTTGCACAACTCCATCGTGGAAAGCACAGCGGACGGACAACTGCTCATGCACACCGATGCCGGAGCTTCGCGCTACCGTTTGGTGCAGGTCGATCCGAACAATCCGGCACAGGAGAACTGGAAGGAAATCGTACCTCAAAACGACATGATGCTTCAAGGTGTTTCAACATGTGGTGGAAAATTGTTCTTGAGCTATCTTGATCGTGCCAACACACGCATCTTCGTGTGCAACTACGACGGAAGCGACAGAAAAGAAATTGCCATGCCCGACAAAACGGGCTCTGCAAGCGGATTCTACGGCAAGCACGATGAAAAGACCTGCTTCTATTCTTTTACGTCATTCACCTATCCTACATCTATTTATAAGTACGATCTGGAATCCGGAAAATCAGAGGAGTTCTACACGATCAGCGTGAAGTTTGAACCATCTGCCTACGAAAGCAAACAGATCATGTACAAGAGCAAGAACGGCACCGAAGTACCCATGTTCATCGTGCACAAGAAAGGTTTGAAGCTCGACGGTAATAATCCGACGCTGCTTTATTCCTACGGCGGTTTCTCTGTACCTATGCAGCCGGGCTTTTCTTCTTCTCGCATTATTCTGCTCGAAAATGGTGGGGTATTCGCCATGCCTTGCATCCGTGGTGGCAATGAATTTGGTGAAGAATGGCACAAAGGCGGGATGCTCGAAAACAAACAGAACGTATTCGACGACTTCATTGCAGCCGCTGAATACCTCATCAAAGAAAAGTATACCTGTAGTGAGAAGCTAGCCATCAACGGCGGTTCCAACGGCGGTTTGCTCGTGGGTGCTTGCATGACCCAGCGCCCGGAACTATTCGGTGTAGCTATGCCGGAAGTAGGTGTGCTCGACATGCTTCGCTATCACCTTTTCACGGTAGGCAAAGGATGGATTCCTGAGTATGGATGCGCCGATAGTTCTAAAACCGCATTCGACTATCTCTACAAATATTCTCCGTATCACAATCTAAAAAAAGGAACCAACTACCCGGCTACTATGGTTTTCACAGCAGATCACGACGACCGTGTAGTTCCTGCTCATAGTTTTAAATTTGCTGCGCGTTTGCAGGAGTATCACAGCGGAAAAGAACCGGTGCTCATTCGCATTCAGAAAAGTGCAGGCCACGGCGCCGGCATGAGTACGAACCAAGTGATTGACTCTGTTGCCGACCGCTACGCTTTTATGCTCTACAACATGCACGTTACCCTATAATCCTACAATTCAATTATCCTAATAAACCATGAAAAAACAATTCCTCACACTAGCAGCCATCGCAATTTGCGCATTTGCTCACGCACAATACCAGGTGGTAACCATCGTAGAATCTATCGTGCCCGGCGGTGTTGGCCGTTCACGAATGATTGAAAACACTTCGCCCATTGATCACAATACCTTCACCACCAGCCGGACTGAAGGAAAAGACTCGAAGCAAGGCGACATCGACCGCGGTGACCTCAAAGTAAGCTCGTTCAAGGAAACCAAAATGCTCAACTTTTTCAGTATGGTTGGTATCAATTTTCAGAACATTGCATCCAACGACGCCATCATTGCATCCAAATTAAATGAGATGGCTGCGCAAGGATTTGATCTTGCCTTTGTAACCAGCGGGGTTGAAAGTGATGCCGGTAAACAAGACGGCAGCGGCATATTCATTACCCGCCTTTACTTCAAGAAAAAATAACCCGGAAAGGAACAATGAAGAAGCCCGCAAACGCGGGCTTTTTTTTATGGAAAACGTCCGAATTTCGAACGATAATACTCAACCTGTTGTTGGAGTTCAACTTCCAGCTCCGGATATTGTTTCAACAAAGGTTTAAGCACTCGATAGCAGATATATCTGACTGCCAAATCTTGCGCCTCATCCGTAACCCAATCCATTGCAATCACCACCAATCCGTCGGCGACCGTGTTGTTCAACCGAGCCCCTTCGAAACATCGCAGCAACTCACGTCTCACGCCACCAATAGTTTCCAATCTCAACATTGTAAGCAATTGATCATGGTAAGGCACCAACACTTCAGAATCGATTGTATGTACCGAGGATAGTACCCACGAACCTTTCATGCGCTGAGGCTTTGTTCCGGAGCTAACCAGGTCGATCAACTCATGAAGCTTGTTCTGATCAGATACAACAAACGAAGCCACACTATCACGCGTGGTCTTTCCCATTCGTACAACCAGATGTTCGGTGAGTTTCATTTCAAAAAAGAAAGCGCATCGTGTGATGCGCTTTTCAGGATTATTTCTTGCCTGGCTTCGGACTCAACGTTTTTTGTTTAGCGCCTGAATTCGATCGATTCTTCGGAGCCTCGTCTTCATCTTCGTACTCCGTTTCCTTGAGTGGAGCGGAAGTATCGCTTCCGTTCTCCAGGCGATTTAACAGGTCTTCCAATTGTTCCGCTCCCAAAGACTTAGCAATAATTTTCTTGTCCTTATCCATCAAATAAACCTTAGGCGTGCTGTTCACATCCCAGTATTGATGGAAGTTCAAACTCTGCAAGGTGGTCTTACCGGCATAAATAAGTTTCGTGGCCGAGTCTTGCGTCATGATGAATTGATTCCGGGAGACATTCATGAATTCTAGGTTTTCATCTCGCACGAATTTCTTCCATTTGTCCACCTCCATGTTGTTGTGCACCGCAAACACCTCAAGCCCCTTTGGCTTCCAGCGTTTATAAAGTTCATTTATCTTAGGTAGCTCCTTTTTGCAGTGGCCGCATGTAGCTTCCCAAATCACGAGCAATGTATATTTAGAGTTAAGCGCGTTCATGGACTGCCAAACGTCGTTCGTATCAGGGAGAATGATGTTCAATCCGGTTTGGCCACACAAACAATTGCGTTTGCCGTCAGCTGACTCCTTCATGTCCTTAACCTTATCCTCTTTTACCCAATCGCACAAGCCCTTGGCGTAATAGTTATCAATCATATACACGAAACCTTTGTCCATGCACATAATCTTCGCTGTCTCGAAATTGTATGTAAACTGGTGAACGATGTATTTGAATCCATCCTGA
>CANIAA010000070.1 GCA_947465255.1 Flavobacteriales bacterium
AAAAGCATATCAGCGAAGCCTAAAGCAGTGCAAGATTTGGTTGCATCATTCATTCAATCCATAGCTACTCATACCAAAAAGAATAAGCGAGCGTGAAACTGGCAGCCATCGACATAGGATCAAACGCCATACGCCTTCTCATTGAAGAGGTGCGCGAGTTCAATGGGCAAATACGAATCGACAAAGTTTCTCTCACCCGAGTGCCAGTGCGTTTGGGAGAAGATGTTTTTACGAGCGGCCGCATTTCCGAGGAAAAAATAAGACAACTGGTTAAAACCATGAGAGCATTTTGGTATATCATGGATGTGCACAAAGTGGAAATGTTCAGAGTTTGCGCCACCTCCGCAATGAGAGAAGCGAGAAACAGAAAAACCGTTATTGAAACAGTAGAACGAGAGGCTAACTTTAAGATTGAACTATTGAGCGGTGAAGAAGAGGCTAATCTGATTTTCAGCAACTACTTCTCGCAAAATCTTAACACAAAAAATGACTACCTGTTTATAGATGTCGGAGGCGGAAGTACAGAGCTGACTTTGATTCGAAAAGGGAAGAGAATAAAAGGCAAATCCTTCGACGTTGGAACTGTTAGAGCGTTGACAGCGGGAATTGACAAATCTGTATGGAAGTCAATTGCAAAATGGTTATCTGATCAACCTGAAAAGGTCAACAACCCGATTGCCATAGGAACGGGCGGTAATGTGAACACTCTCTTCAAACTTCAAGGTAAAAAACCACAGGAAATGCTCTCGCTGACAGAAATAAAAAGCCTGCACAAACAATTAGGATCTGTTGATTTGGATGAGCGGATTTTTCACTTCAAACTTCGCCCCGACCGAGCTGATGTTATCATTCCGGCCTGTGAAATTTACCTACGTATCATGGAACTTGCGGGTGTTAAGAATATGATTGTTCCAAAAATCGGCCTCTCAGACGGGATGATTCTCCATATGGCTGAGCAACTTAAATTGCAATTACCTTAGTGCATTCAAAGGACGTTGTTAACTTCGCGGCTCTCTCATTTCGTTTTGAAAACACATTTTATGAAAAGACTATTATTCGCTCTAGCTCTGGTTCTTATTGCTGTATCGAAAGGTAACAGCCAACTTTATGGAGAACCTATTGTTACATGGGATTTTGCCAATGGAATACCGTCAGACTGGGAAGAGGGAATATCGAGTACCAACAACATTGCTCACTGGGAATACCGCGGTCCTGATACAACACCCGGAGTCAATGTTGGAGCTCGAGGATCATGTTCAGCCATTGCATCGCCAATCACATCCATATCTCAAGCAAATGGGTTCATTGTTTTTGATGGCAACTACTGGGATGATCCGGGCAATGCTTGTGGCACAGGTTTCGGCACAGGTCCCGACCCGGCACCGCATACCTCTTGGCTCATAACAAATTCCGTTGATCTCACAGCTGTCAATTCCGCTGTTCTAACGTTTCAACAGCAATACAGACACTTTCAAACGAGCACGACAGTTCATATATCCACCGACGACGGAGCCACATGGATTGAGATATTCGAAAACACGGGTATTCAATCACCCAATTCTGAGTGGGTCACAGTGAACATAACACAGTGGGCGGCAAATCAACCCTCCGTTCGATTGAAATTTCAATATGAGGGAGTCTATTACTGGTGGTTATTGGATGACATTAACATATACATCCCTAATGAAAACGACATTCTGATAACAAAGTCTCAATACACCAATAATCAGATCGTAGATGACGTCCCAAATTTATTTGATTTGGAATACAGTCAATACCCATTGCTGATGCTTCCCACTCTTTTCATGAAGTCTCAAGTATTGAATGTTGGTGGCTTCGCGCAAACAGGTGTGCGCCTAAATGCCCGGGTAATCAAAGATAACTCTACGGAGGTTTTCAATGCGACAAACGAACCAACCTCCATTAATCCATCCAATTCAGCCGTACTTAATCTCCCAACTACTTTCAGTCCATCTACAGGCATTGGCGACTATGAAGTTCAATTTGCAGTTCTGCAAGACTCATTGGATGACACACCGCAAAACAACATTGATAGTCTCGATTTTTCCATAACCTCGTTTACCTACGCGAAAGATGACGGAGGTATGGAAGACTCATTTAGCCCGGAGCCTTTCTATGACACCTATCAAACCATGTATGGCAATTTCTTTGAAAACACGATAGGTTCTAATAGGTACTGCCACACTATTCAGGTCGGAATTGCAGAGGGTACTGCAGTGGGTAAGGAGATACGAGGAGTCGTCTACAATCAAGAGCTTGACTCGATTATTGGTTTCACACAATCGTATCAAGTAAATTATGGTGATCTGAATGAGCCGGGCGAGCAACGATTGGTCTACCTCGATTTTGATCTGCCTCTTCTACTAAAACCCGATAGTATTTACTTCATGGCTGTTGAGGAGCTTGATTCTATTCAGCCATTTCGTGTAGCTCGCGGTGGATCCAGTTTCGGAGAATCATCACTGGTTCGATATCAAAACATCAATGCGTCTATTATCAGCACCAAGAGTTTTTTGATTCGACTCACCATTTTAACGCAACCACAACGCCCAGGCTGCACCGATTTCGCTGCCCTTAACTACCAGTCAAATGCGCTCATTGACGATGGCTCATGCGACTATCCGGGATGCACAAACGAAGATGCAGACAACTTCAACCCTGCTGTTAACTTTGATGATGGCTCGTGCGTGGTAGCCGGTTGCACAGACACTCTAGCTTCAAATTACAATCCTTTTGCGACCTATCAAGGAATACCCTGCATTTATCGCGGCTGCACAGTCTTAAACGCATTAAACTTTGATCCGCAGGCGAATGAAGACGACGGCTCATGTGAGTACCTAACAGCACAAATCGAATCGCCAATTTTGAGTGGTTGCCCACCCTTTGATTTAAACATTTCAAATAACAACGAGTACTTACCAGACGCGCAATGCATTTATTCCGTTGACGGTGTAGAAGTGTACAATGTATGTTCCAGTGAATTTGATTTCGTAATTGAAGAGCCTGGAGTATATGAGTTATCCTATTCTATTTCTATTGGAAATTCGTTTGCCGACACGACTTTGCAAGTGGAGGTTTACGAGCCCTCCCCTGCGCCTGCAGTAACCTATGACCCCATCTTTCATGAACTGGTATGCTCTAATTGTTTCGACAATAGCCTAACGTGGTTCTTTGATGGGGCTATTGTCAATCAGAGTAGTTCAAATACTTTCAATGCTGAAGTGGATGGAATTACTCAGAACGGGACATACCAATTGATGACAACAAATTCGTTTGGTTGTAATACGTTATCTGATTCTGTTGCCGTGTGCCAACCACACCTGGCGGCCAGCGCAATGGTCGGTTGTGCTCCAATCACCATTTATTTCAACAACCTGACCGATACCATTTCGGGTATGACCTGTTCCCTGAATACGGGAATTGTATTGGTCGAAGACTTTAGCAGTCAGCAGCAGGTTACTTACGACATTCCGGGTATTTATAATGTGACCATTACTTGCAGCACCCCGGGTGCCTCAGGAACATACACCATGGCCATAGAGGCTTCCGAAGTTCAAACGCCGGAACTTGAGATTGACGAAATAAACGAGACCGTTGTTTGCACAAATGCCAGTGCATTTACCGATTTTACTTGGAACATCGATGGTGACATTATCGAAGGCGGAAGCAGTCAGGCGCTGGGCGGCGATGTATATCAGCTGCAAGCATATAATGCCGTTGGCTGCGGAGGAGCAAGCCTCCTAATCGTAAATAATGTTTCCGAAATTTCTAACTTCGGAATTCAGGCTTACCCTAACCCGGCTAATGAATCCATTCAAATACTAACCGAAGGGGCAGGCTCCATCACGATTTTCAATTCCGCAGGAATGATTGTTTTTGAATCTTCCCATTTTACAAGCCAACAGCAAATCGCAACACAAAACTGGCCTGCAGGTTTGTATTTCGCCCGATGGAAAAGTGAATCCAGTACTGAAATATCCAAATTCGAAATATCACACTAAGACTTGGCACAATTTTCGGTAGGTCGAGAAAGTGCTAAGCTGTTAAAGTTTAGTTAACCCTCGGGCTGACAAACAACGCTTCACACTACATTTGAAATAAGGAAACCAATCAATAAATTAAGTTCGATGAAAAAAGTATTGTTCACTCTAGCCATTTCTTTAGGCGTATTCACATTCGCTGCGGCTCAAACGCCCGTAGCATCAGGTGCATCCATTGTTGTTGACAAAGAGGTGCATGATTACGGGGACATTCCATTTGCCGGTGATGGCACATGCGAGTTCAAGGTCACCAACTCGGGTACAGAGCCACTTATTCTAAGCAAGTGCAAGGGCTCTTGCGGTTGCACGGTTCCTAAGTGTGATCCAAATCCAATTCTTCCCGGTGAAAGTTCAGTAATTACCGTGAAATACGACACAAAGCGCCCCGGTCCGATTAACAAGTCAGTAACCATTAACTCTAATGCTTCGAATGAACCTGTTAAGGTGGTTCGCATTAAGGGTAATGTTGGCCCGGATCCTAACGCTGCGCCAAGCGGAGCTCCAGAAAAAGCACCTGCCGGTGCACCTGCCGGAGGCAACCAATAATCAAGAAACACATAAACTTCCGTCCGATTGGGCGGAAGTTTTTTTTTCCTTAAAAATTAGATACTCATGAAAAAAACATTATTCACTCTGTCTCTAGCACTTGGACTGGCGTTCAGTGCTTACGCTCAACCTGAACTCGTAACGGGTCCTGCCATTGCTATCGATAAAGACACCCATGATTATGGCGACATTGCTTTTGATAGCAATGGTGCATGCCAATTTAAAGTGACCAATACCGGTAATGAACCACTGACTATTTCAAATTGTCAAGGCTCATGTGGCTGCACAGTGCCGAAGTGTGACCCTAACCCGATCGCACCAGGTCAATCTTCCTTTATTGATGTAAAGTATGATACCAAGCGTACTGGTCCATTTCAAAAATCGGTTACCATCAACTCCAACGCAGTTAACAGTCCTGTAAAGGTTGTAACTATTAAAGGAAATGTAGGTGCTGATCCGGGAATGGCTCCCGTAGGTGCTCCGGAAAAAGCTCCGGTGGGCGCACCTGTTAAACAATAGAATATTTTAGATGTCATAAAAAAAGGGGGCTTAGCCCCCTTTTTTGTTCCTATAAGTGAGAATTAGATTTTCTGTAATCTAACCGATTGATTTGATTCATCCGTTTTGATCTTCACGGTATAAATACCATTTGTCAAATGACCCAAATCCAAAACAACTTGAGCGGTGTTTGGCTTCAGTTCCATCACTCTCTTACCCATCAGGTCATAAACCTCGATAGAACGAATCGTTTCAGAAACCGACAGGTTGATAGTAAACAACCCGGCTGAAGGGTTAGGATAAACACGAACTGAAGTCTGTTGTTCAACCACATTATTTGGATTACATGGGCTGCCGGCCAATCCCAATGCACACATGATACGAGGAGCCGAATACCCCTGGATAGTATCAAGGTAGGTCATGCCCTTGGTCTCTGACATGTCAGGATTTGTAAGCAAACCATTCGCGTTATTCGGGTTATCTTCTGTCCACCACTCCCAAGGAGCACTGTCGGCCTCAAAACCAGCCGGACGATTGAGCGGATACAACCCAGAGAAACCATTATTGTAGGTGTTTGCTTGGGTAGTGTATACATCGCCCAGATTATCAGCCCCGGCAAATGAAGCATTCAAACCGAAAGCATCTGCCATTTGTTGAACGTGATAGCTACCACTAACTTCAACAACAGGAAGATTGAAACCAGGCACAATTACAGTACCGATGTTATAAGGTGCAAAAAGGTCAGAAGGCGCATGAAACGAAATCATCGGAACATCTTCTTCGGTTACCCAAGAACTATCTCCACAGGCGCCGCCCATATTCACCATCACATTAAAATCAGATGAATAACCAGTATGGTTAGGATAGCAAAGAGTATCTCCGTCAAGAGGATTTATTCCAACTGATGTTCCGTAGATATCACCATTGATTTCTTCAATTACCATAGGCACAGTAATGAAATTACCCGACCCTGGCGGAACTTCTACTTCACGTGTGAACTTCGGAATAGCAATATCTGCATATTCATTGATGGTGGCAGCAGCAAAGGCAATGTAACCGCCGGTACCTTGTCCCCAAACACAAATGCGAGAAGGATCGATGCCGTATGGATTAGCGTTTTCAGCTTCTGACTTGCGGAAATAGCGAATGGCCGTTCTGCAATCCTGCACACCGCGGTAAGCGGCATTGATCAGTGTGTTAACACGCTCTTCTTGCGTTGTTGCAACCGGATTCCAGCCTAAGCGGTAATCACAAGAAGCAACCACGTAACCCATACGGGCAAGACGTGTGCACATTTCAACTACGTTCAAATCGGTCTTGGTGCCACTAGGGCTGCCGTTCTGAGGAGTTGGCAAGAAGTTTCCGGTGTGGAAATACAAAATCACAGGGCGATTTGTTTCAGTATCACCCGATGGAGAGTAAACGTCCATCACCAAAGGTTGTTGAATAGCCTGCCCCAACTGTGCGTAGGCAATAACAGTGGCGTTAACGCCATAAATAATGTCCGATTGAACCTCGACATCAGCGAAAACCTCCGTAAGGTAGCGCTGGGCCGATGAACCGGAATACACTAGCATGGCCAAAGCCAAAAAGCATGTAGAAATTTTGTTCATGGTTAAAAGATTAATTGTTTGTCAAATTGCACGGCAATCTACAACAAACTCAGAAACCTGAACTTTCAGCGATCATACTTATAAACAGCACAATTGGAATATCACTTCTTAGCCCATTCATACTGAATAGCCGCAAAGGCAAGACGACCAATCAACGGACCGCCATATGCCTCGATATGCAAATTATTGAGCAGGTTGGAACAACCAACTTTGAAGTTGAGTCCGGATTTTTTGAGCGTGTAATTCACCTGAGCGTCAACTACCGCAAAACCGGGAACCGGTCCGGTGAACTGTGGCGAACCTTCCCAAAAATATTGATCGACCCATTTGTAATTCATCGCGTATCCCCACGTATTTCCTGCTTTGTTGGGCCACAACTCCCTGCCGTTCACTCCTACGTTGAACTTGTGCAATGGGGTGTTAAAGGCAGGAATAATCGGGTCGTCTTCCACTTTTTTCGCTAGTTTGTTATAGGAGTAATTGAAAGAAAGAGCGTGCTGCTTCCAGTAGTAGTAATTCACTCCGATGTTAGCCCCCTGTGTTGTCACATCATTTGTGCTATTAGCCGCGTAACGATATACTCTGATTTGCGATAAATTCTGTATTTGCCCGTTCGTATCGAATGGCGCATCAATACCAATGCGATATCCGATAAAATATTTGTAGAAAGTCGTGAACGCAGACACATCAAGGAAGACACGTTCACCCAACGTAGCGCGGTATCCGATTTCTATTGATTGTGCCTGTTCCGGACGAATAGGATCAATATTGAAATAATCGAGCGAAGAGGCTTTCTGCGTATCTCGCCATTCGCCGAATGATTGAATGGTGATGAGGCTATCCACTCCATCCAGATTCCCACGCAGTGTTGCGGGTCCTACATTCAAATTCAAATACTGATCCGTTAGCGTCGGATTTCGAACTGCACTGGTGAATGATACGCGAAGGAAATGATTAGGGCGAGGCGAATACACCAACGAGGCAGCCGGCGAAAGAACGGCGTCAAAATTCTGATTCTTGTCGGCGCGCAGTGTAGCGCTCGCTATCCATTTATCACTGAACTTCTTCTCCGCACCAACATAAACTCCGTACTGATGGTTGGTGAATTTATTCTTCGTATAAGTCGTATCGAAGCCATTTGTCGCGTCACCCGTAATCACCTCTGAAAGCGTATCGATGAAAATGGTTCCGTCTGAATCCGGCGTGTACAGACGCGCACTGAAACCGGCGCGTAATTCATCCAGTTTTAAGAAAGACCACTGATACTCACCCTGTATTTGGTACAACGCAGAGCGATCATAGAACTTCGTGCCGCGCTCAGAATCGTTATTCTTTGCAGAGGTTATTCTGTTGAAAGCACTGTTGAATTGATCTGTTCCGGGTGCATAGTAACCAAGAGAATCCATCGGTATGTTGGCATTGCCACTATTGGTAAGACCTTCCACCCACCGATGCCATTGTGCCAGCGAATCCTGGTAGTTATTCATCCACTGTTCATTGCTGTATGGCAGATAAAATTGAAGATAATATGGATCCACAGCCGGCCCCGGCCAGTCCGGATTCAATTGCAATTCGGGATAGCCCAGTGCATTCATGCGTGGAATTACCTTTTGCTGCCAATACTTGATATATACGGAAGCCCAATCTTCGTTCGATCTTGCATCTTCCTGAAGTCGCTTCGCTGTGAAGTAAGGGTCATAGCTATCACCAGCATTTTCGTGCGTAGCATATGCGCGCAGGAAATACTTGTTGTTCTTACGCAACTCGACCCTATTTTGGTAGAAGAGAATATTGCGCAAACTGAATCGGTTGTCTCCCTGATAAACGGTCGTTCCTTGCCCGATGTTTGATTGCAGAATAAGTTCCGGTGATTCATAATCGAGCTCCGGTTTCAGTCGAAAATGAGCAGCTGCGCTCACTTTCAGGTTTTCCGTATTGTAGTCAACCAGATCCTCCTCGCGGTAACCAGTTCGATAATATGTGCCTATACCTCGGTATTGCTGCGAAGATGGAGACGCTGTTGAATAGTCATTGGCCGGAAAGTACTCGTCGCCATAGATGTTCACAGCGTCAAATCGACCGGGATTTTCAGTGCCATCCGAGGCCCCGTAGATAGGAGTATAGTTGTTGGCTTCCCAATCTTGTGCGTTTAAGTAGAGCACATTCAATTTATAGGCAAACCATGGGTGGTTATTGCTATTCCGAAAAACATCAGCCCAGCGAACGCTTGGTTGAAACATGCTCCTCTCACCGACTTTCATGTTCACGGAAAGTCCCGGTGTCAAAAACGGATTCTTTGTTTCCATACTAATCACTCCGTTGAATGCTCCCGGACCATAATAAGCGCTGCTTGCACCCTGAACGACTTCAACCGCTTTGACATCCAGATCGGGCGCCCCGAGAAAATTTCCCAGCGAAAAATTCAATCCGGGTGACTGGTTGTCGACTCCATCTATAATTTGCAACACGCGCACGGGCGAGGTACTGTTGAATCCGCGCGTATTGATGATTCGGAAACCGAGACTTGCCGAAGCAATATCAACTCCCTTCAATGCTGCGAGTCCTTCATAGAAGTTACCCGTTGGGACTTCTTTGATGGCAATCGCATCCATGCTTTCGACGGTGAGTGGATTTCGTTTTTGTTTTTCAAGAATCCGATCACTGACCACGTTTACATCTTGAAGCAGCTGATCATTCGGGACAAGCTTAACATTGATTCGAATATCGACCGATTTCACCTCTAGGGATTGCGTTTCGAAGCCTATGTAAGACACTTGAATGGTTGAAGGCAGTGATTGCAGCTTTAACTCAAATGAACCTTCAAAATCGGTTGCACCTCCATTACCGGAGCTTGTTTCACCCACCACGGCTCCAACTAAGGGCTCTCCCGTATTTGCGTCGACAACCTTACCCTTCAGCACTTGAGCTTGCGCGTTTACTACAAGAAACGCAGAGAGTATTAGAAGGATCAAAAACTTCATAGTTAATGGCTGTGAGAAGCGAATATAAAGTAATGAGCGAAAAGCCCTTACTTAGGACGACATGTTTACAATCGATGCACTGTGAATTTCCCTCGGACTTACTGGACAACAATAGATCGGACAGTATCAAACACATCCTCTGCGGATGGCTTGCTGAAGTAGTCACCATCGCTGCCGTAGGCCGGTAAGTGTGGCTGTGCCGAAAGCGTTTGGGGCTGCGCATCCAAATAGCGATAGCCACCCTGAACGTTCATGACTTCATTCAGCATAAATCCGGTAGCACCGCCCGGCACGTCTTCGTCAACAAAGAGAATGCGATTGGTTTTCTTAAGCGACTCTACGATACTGTGGTGACGATCGAACGGCAATAAGGTCCGCACATCGATTACCTCGGCTTGCACACCGCTTTCAGCAAGCATTTGAGCGGCCTGCAAACAGATGTGTATAGTAGATCCGTATGAAACAATAGTAATATCGGTACCCTCACGCACAATTTCAGGAACACCCAGCGGAATTCGGAACTCACCGATATTGGTAGGCATGGGTTCCTTGGATCTATAACCGTTCAGGCATTCTACCACCAGGGCAGGCTCCTGCGCTGCGAGCAGCGTGTTGTAAATGCCCGCTGCCTGCGTCATGTTGCGGGGAACACATACATGCATACCACGCACACTGCTGATGATGGCTGCCATCGGACTTCCTGCATGCCACACACCCTCCAGACGGTGACCACGGGTTGATATGATGAGAGGGGCGCGTTGACCGCCACGTGTGCGCCAGTGAACTGTTGCCAGATCGTCGCGCATGATTTGCAATGCGTAATAGAGATAATCGAGGTATTGAATTTCGGCAATGGGACGCAAGCCTCTCATGGCCATGCCTATTCCCTGACCAATGATGGTAGCTTCGCGAATACCCGTATCGCTTACTCGCAAATCACCATACTTTTCTTGCAGACCCTCTGCAGTTTGATTCACGCCACCAATCTTGCCAACGTCTTCACCGAATATGAGTGCCTCAGGCTGGTTACGTAAAACATAATCCCAATTGTCGCGAATGATGACACGACCATCGACCATTTCCGGTTGTGCATCATACTGCGGAGCAACCGGTGTTACCGATAATGCCGATGAATTTGATTCGCTGTAAAGCTGCCCAGAATAGCGCTCAGCACATTTATCGCGCAGTGCCAGCAAAGCAACCTCGAGTTGCGCAGCACCGCTAGCATTTCCATTGAGTCGCAAAGCCTTCTTACCGGCCACGAATGCATCCTTTCGAATGGGATCGAGTGCCTTACGGAGCTCCGAAGCAATCGAAAGAGCACTTTCAGTGCCGAGCGATTCGATCATCGAAACGCAATTTGCTATATCGGTATCTACATCGGCACGGTAGGCATTCCAAGCTTTTTTCTGTTGATCTCGCACCAACTTTCGGGACTCTTCGCGAATCTCATCCAATTCCTTTTCGTTGGCAGAGCCATCGGTTATGATGAACTTTTTGAATTGCTCCAGGCAATCGTACTGTTCATACCAAGCCAATA
>CANIAA010000071.1 GCA_947465255.1 Flavobacteriales bacterium
ACCGACTTCGGCTGTGATATTGAGAGCAGCGTTTACATTCTGGAAAGTTCGGTAAGTCTTTGGGAACAACGCTCCATTGAAGTTTTTCCCAACCCCGCCGACGCCACTATCAACGTCATCACGAAAACACCCGGTGAATGGCGAATTATCGACGCACTTGGAAACCAGATTATAATTGGAAAATCATCCACGACATCCTATTCCGTAACCATTGAAACATTGCCGGCCGGTGTTTACCTGTTTTCGACTCCATCGGCCAACATCCGGTTCATCAAGAAATGAGAAAAGCTCGTATAGACCGCGATGGCAGTATTTATCGCGATAAGCAAGAATCACTCGATCACGTTGACTGGCTCGAGCGAAATGAGGCGCCCATACATGGCATAGAGATAGTGAAACTCAGCAAGTTCAAAGCCGAATCCACGGCCAACAAAACCATTTGGTACACCTCTCAAGAGGATGTTTACGACAACGCTCGAACGTTCATTAGAGGACAAATGATTGGCATTTGGAATTACTCTGAATTCAAATAAGCTGTTCGTTAATTTTCCCGAAACCCACCAAGTCAAACAATATCTAACCGGCATTCCCCTATTTTTGATGCGTGGCGCATTAAGCGTGTGTTTCCGAATATGAATAACTCTACCGGTGAATATAATCAGTTACTCCTGAAGCTGGATGTATTCATTCGCAAGTACTACAAAAACCAGATGATTCGTGGGGCACTTTATTGCCTTGCGATTATTTTCTTCACATACCTGGTTGTTGCCCTAGCAGAATACTTCGGCCGCTTCAGTATTGCCATGCGCACATTCTTGTTCTGGTCTTTTGTTGGCGGGGTTCTATTTGTGATTGCCAAATTCTTCCTGCTTCCGCTCTCGAAAATTTTTCGTTTGGGAAAAATCATTTCTCACGAGCAAGCGGCACAAATTATTGGTAAACACTTCCCTCACGTTCAGGACAAGCTGCTCAATACGCTTCAATTGAAATCAATGGCCGTTGCCGGCGACAACTCGTTGTTGGAGGCCAGCATTGCACAAAAAATTGGAGAACTACGCCCGGTGCCTTTCTCCAGTGCCATCGACTTCCGTGAAAACCGTAGATATCTGAAGTGGGTGCTTCCTCCGGTGAGTATTGTGCTGATTCTTCTGTTTGCCGCACCGAGCATTTTGACAAAGCCAACCGAGCGACTTATCAAACACGGACAAATCATTGCCGAAGAGGCGCCGTTCACCATCAAGGTAACCAACGAAAATCTAACAACACCCGAAAACAAAGACTATACGGTAAACATTGAACTCAGTGGAAACGAGATTCCCGAGAAAGTATATGTCATGCTCGGATCACAACAGTTTCAACTCGAAAAGCAAAGCACCATCTCATTTTCACACACCTTCAAAAACGTTAGGGAAGATTTGACATTTGCTTTCAGTGCTAACGGCTTTTTCTCGGACCAATACGAGCTGAAGGTTATTCCATCGCCGCGACTGCTCGATTTTGGTATTACACTCAACTTCCCCTCCTATCTGAATCGCGCGCAGGAAAATGTTCAAAATACAGGAGACATCGTGGTGCCTGAGGGAACACAAGTTCAGTGGAATTTCAATACGGCCAACAACGAAGCACTGCTGCTTCAATTCGGTGATAGCACCTACACCATTCCAACCGGAAACGACCGCGCAACGTTTCGTCAAACCGCAGTGCAGTCTGCCGGCTATTCCATTCAGACTTCAAATCGTTATATCCCTTTTGGAGACAGTCTGAATTACCGAATACAAGTGGTTCCTGACTTGCATCCGTCCATTTCCATGCAAGAGGAAAAAGACAGCGCGTCATTCAAGTGGGTGTACTTCACCGGAGAAGTGAAAGATGATTACGGCTTCCGTCGACTCACTTTCAACTATCGACTCACTCAGCGTGATGGCGCCGCTACCGATGATCAATTGCATACTATTGATTTGCCTGTGACCCAAGACGCTACTGGGGATATATTCTTCCATTCCTGGGACCTTGGCCAGCTGGGCATTTCACCGGGCGACGTGTTCACCTACTACTTTGAAATTTGGGACAATGACGGTTTCCGCGGTTCGAAATCGGCTACTACAGGAGAACGTGAATACACAGTGCCCAGCGAGGAAGAACTAGAAGAGAATATTGAACAGAAAAACGAAGACATCAAAGACAAGCTAGAGGAAAGTATCAAAGAAGCCAAAGAGCTGGAAAAACAGCTGGAAGAGTTGCAGCGCCAATTGCTCGATAAAAAAGAGATGAACTGGCAGGACAAGAAAAAGCTGGAAGAGCTCATGAAACGTCAGCAAGAACTGCAAAAGCAGGTTGAGGAAATTCAAGAGCAAAACGAGCAAAAAAATCAACAGGAAAACGAATTCAATCAACCGAACGAAAAACTGCAAGAGAAGCAAAAACAATTACAGGATCTGATGGAGCAGGTTATGACACCTGAACTTCAGAAAATGATGGAAGAAATGCAGCGTATGATGGAAGAGCTCAACAAAGAAGAAATTCAGAAGGAGCTCGATAAGATGGATTTGTCAAATGAGGACCTGGAAAAAGAACTCGACCGCGCATTAGAGCAGTTCAAGCAATTAGAGTTTGAGCAGAAAATGGAAAAGACCATCGAGAAAATGGAAAAGCTCGCCGAAGAACAAGAAAAACTAGCGAACGAAAGCGAGAAAAAAGAGTCGAACAGCGAAGAGTTAAAATCGAAACAAGATTCACTCAACAAGGAGTTTGAAGAGCTCCAAAAAGAGATGGATGAGCTAGAAAAAATGAACGAAGAGCTCGAAAACCCGAACGGCATGCCGGACACGGAAAATCAAGAGCAAGAAATTGAACAGGAGCAGAAGAAAAGCAGTGATGAATTGAGCAAGAGTAAAAAAAGCAGTGCGTCGAAATCACAAAAAAGCGCTGCCAAAAAAATGCAGGATATGGCCGATCAAATGCAAATGGCCATGGAGTCGCAAGAGCAGGAACAACAAGAGGAAGACATGGAATCGCTGAGGGCGCTTCTTGAAAATATAATCACGCTTAGTTTCGATCAAGAATCGTTAATGAACAACTTCGGTAAGATTGACAGCAAAGACCCGAACTATAATGCGCTTGGACAGACACAACGCAAGCTTAAAGATGACGCCAAGATGGTTGAAGACTCGTTGTTTGCCCTAAGCAAACGCGTGCCGCAGGTTAGTGCCGCTGTCAACAGAGAAATTAATCTGGTGAATGAGAACATGGAAAAAGCCCTTGCTTCCATCCCTGATCGTCGCACACCGGATATCACCTCGTCGCAGCAATACGTAATGACAAGCTTCAATAATCTGGCTCTGATGCTGGATGAAGCGCTCAAGCAAATGCAACAGCAATCGGCCAACAGCAAGCCCGGTAGCGGCAGTTGCAACAAGCCGGGTGGCAGTGGAAGCAAGCCAAAACCCAGTGCGGGCCAAATCAAAAAAATGCAAGAGGGCTTGTCAAAGCAGTTGGAGGAAATGAAGAAGCAAGGTAAAAATCAAGGCAAAAGCAGTTCCGGCGGGCAGCAAATGAGTCGTCAGTTGGCCGAGATGGCGGCCAAGCAAGCAGCCATTCGCAAGGCGGTTGAAGAGAAGGCCGCAGAGCTCAACCAGGATGGTAGCGGCAACGGTAACGAATTGAAGCAGATCGCCAAAGAGATGGAGCAATTGCAGAAAGATATCGTCAACAATCAGATTACCGAAGAGTCCATTCGACGCCAGCGTGATATTGAAATTCGATTGCTCAAAGCCGAAGAAGCAGAACGCACGCGCGATCGAGACAATGAGCGCAAGAGCAATGAAGCGCGTGATTACCCTGTGTCAAACCCCATGAAATACGAGGAGTACATGCGTAAAAAGCAACAGGAAACTG
Organism: Flavobacteriales bacterium; assembly: GCA_947465255.1. Classification (GTDB taxonomy): domain Bacteria; phylum Bacteroidota; class Bacteroidia; order Flavobacteriales_D; family Sanyastnellaceae; genus JAIBBG01. Next base: position 3,895 of record CANIAA010000071.1, read on the forward strand.
AGTTGTTGAAAACTGTTCCCCCTAGCCTCAAACCTTATTACAAGGAAAAGGTAAATTCGTATTTCATTAAATTAGGCGACCAATAATTTGATATGGCATCCGTAAACCGCACTCTACAGTTTCCTTCCGTTATGGAAAACATCCACATTGCCGAGCAACTCATCGACGATGTATGCGCCGAGTTTCACGTGAAAGAAGACTATTATGGCGAGCTACTAATAGCCATGACAGAGGCGGTCAACAACGCAATTGTGCATGGTAACAAAATGGATCCGTCAAAAACGGTAACACTTCATTTCAGTATTGCTGAAAACAATTTGCGCTTCACAATAGAAGATGAAGGTCCAGGTTTCGACTACGACAACCTGCCTGATCCGACCGCTCCGGAAAACATCGAAAAGCCGCATGGAAGAGGCGTATTTCTTATGAAGAAATTGGCGGACAATTGTGCCTTTGAAGACAATGGCCGTGTTGTCATTCTGGATTTCGCCGTTCTCGAAAATACTCCGGCCTAATTTCTAACCACAAGCCAAGATTGGAGTTCCCTGCTCATTGGTCAGCAATAGCTCCTTGTCCGACTTCAACATCAAGAATCCATTGTCTACGACTTCCGACGGCGTAGCGATTAACCCAATGCCGTTTTTTACCGCGTAGTCGAGCGTTTGACGAGCGAATCCCATCGAATGGTTGTTGGGCTCTTCCTTGACGTGAGTAAAGCGTATTCCTTTTGCCTTGAAGATTTTTTTGGCTGCGTCAAAGTTTTCGCGGATCTCTTTTTCTGCCTCGCCCACATACTTGTCGATTTCATAAAAAACCACTTCACTGTCGCATTCTGCTGCCAAACTCATTACTTGCTGAATGAGGATACTGGCACTACTGCTGTGCGTAGCAGGAAATAAAATCCTACCAAACCCTTCCTCTGCAATAACGCTGTTCTCCTGAACAACCAGGAATGTCTTATCAAGCGACTGCACAAGCGACAGAATTCTAGAACCAAATAAATGCTGTGTTATACCCTTTACGCCGTGCGTGCACAGCACAATCAAGTCCGGATTAATTGTCTCGAGTGCAGTCTTCAACGTGGTCATCAAACGACCATCGGCAAGATGCGTGTGAACCGGCAAAGAAATGCCGAGTTCCTCCGCTGCAAAAGCAGCCAGCTTCGCATATTCCGTATCATTTATCTCATTGGAAGTTACATTCAACACATGAACGTTTGAACCCGCTAATTCTGCCAATACTCGGGTTTGATTCAGGGCTTTTCTGCAACCCTCGGTGTAGTCCACCAAAACAGCAATGTTCTTCATAGGGCGTGAAAATAATTCTGTCCAATCGATTTCACGTGAAATCCTTTGCTGAATTTCTACACGATTCCATCAGCTTGCGTTTGATCACCCTGTCACACGATCAAACCATGGTTGGTTCATGACCAGGGGGCGACTCAGGCATACTGCCCTCCGGTTGACACACCTTTTTCTTGTGTTGATATCTTGTTAATGACGGCAAAAACGTAATTTCGCGGCTCTATGGCCATTTTCTTTCACACCATCGACATCAACCCTCGTCTCAAGCACAAAACCGCTTTAAAACGCTGGATAAAGGACTGTATTCTGGCTGAAAAGAAATCACCGGGCGATATCAACATTATTTTCTGCTCTGATGAGCACCTTCTTGAAATGAATCGCACCCATCTCAATCACGACTATTACACCGACATCATCACTTTTGATTTCACGGTGCTTGATTGCGTTTCAGGAGACCTCTACATCAGTCACGAACGACTCCAAGAAAACTCAACGACAAACAAAACAACCCTTGAAAACGAAACCTATCGGGTTATTATTCATGGAGTTATGCACCTTTGTGGTTACAAAGACAAAACTAAAATGGACATCGCCACCATGCGTTCCAAAGAAGAAAAATATCTATCCAAACTCTCTTTTTAAACTCGTATCTCTCGTTTCACGTGGAACTCTAAAATTATGGAAAACTCATATGATATTATAGTCATCGGTGCCGGTCATGCGGGTAACGAAGCAGCGGCCGCAGCAGCTAATCTTGGAGCTCGTACTCTATTGATTACCATGGACATGAACAAGATTGGCCAGATGAGTTGCAATCCTGCCATGGGTGGTATAGCAAAGGGTCAAATCGTTCGTGAAATTGATGCCTTGGGTGGTTATTCCGGCATTGTCTCGGATAGGTCGGCCATCCAGTTTCGCATGCTCAACAAATCGAAGGGCCCGGCCATGTGGAGTCCCCGCACACAGAACGACCGAATGCGATTCGCCGAAGAATGGCGCAACATGCTGGAAGCCACACCACTTGTAGATTTTTGGCAAGACATGGTCAGCGAGGTTGTGATCGAAAACAATGAAATCACAGGTGTAATAACAGGCATGGGCATACGGTTTAACTGCCGTTCTGTAATAGTCACCAGCGGAACATTCCTCAATGGCGTAATTCATATCGGCGAAAAACAATTTGGGGGCGGAAGAATGGGGGAGAAGCGCGCTGAAGGCCTTACAGAACAATTGAATTCATTGGGATTGCGCAGCGGTCGAATGAAGACAGGAACGCCTCCCAGAATCGACGGGCGTTCTCTCAATTACAGCGCAATGGAAGAGCAGCCGGGCGATGCAGAGCCAGGTAAATTCAGCTATTTGCCACTCACAAAAGCCCTCAAAACACAGCGTTGCTGTTGGATCACCTACACCAATACTAGCGTACATGACATTCTAGCGACAGGTTTTGAGAAAAGCCCGATGTTCTCGGGTAGAATTCAAGGTGTTGGCCCTCGATATTGCCCATCTATTGAAGATAAAATCACGCGCTTTGCCGATAAAGATCGACATCAAATTTTTGTTGAGCCCGAAGGCTGGAACACCATTGAGATCTATGTGAATGGCTTCTCAACCAGCCTGCCGGAAGACGTTCAAAAAGCTGCCCTGCAGCAGATTCCTGGCTTCGAAAACGCCAAAATGTTTCGGCCCGGATACGCAATTGAATACGATTATTTTCCGCCGGATCAACTCAAGCACACGTTAGAGTCGAAAGCAATACCGGGTTTGTTTCTGGCCGGCCAAATCAACGGCACAACCGGCTATGAAGAAGCCGCTTGCCAGGGTCTGATAGCCGGAATCAACGCTGCCCGCTGGATTTCAGACAAAGATCCGTTCATTCTCAATCGGGATGAGGCATACATCGGTGTGCTCATCGACGATTTGATTACTAAATCGACTGATGAACCATATCGCATGTTCACCAGCAGAGCGGAATTCAGAACACTCCTGCGCCAGGACAACGCCGACGAACGCCTCACTTCCAAAGCCGCGGCTATCGGATTAGCCACTGAAGAGCGTAAATTTCACGTGGAACAAAAGTTAGCTGGTAAGAAAACTGTCATCAAACACCTCGAAAAGCTATCGGTCGACCCGGAAACAGTCAACCCAACCCTCGAAAACCGCATTAGCGTCCCTATAACGCAAAAAGTCAAGCTCGGGGGTATAATTACTAGGCCAGAGCTTCGATTGTCGGATTTTACCCCCTTGTATCCATCCATTATTGAAAGCATCGCCAACACTGGTGATCTCATTCCGGAAATCCTTGAACAAGCGGAAATTGAGCTCAAATACAGCGGTTATCTGGCCAAAGAGCGCGATATGGCTGAAAAACTTCTCCGCCTGGAACACATCCGATTCCCAAAAGGGTTTGATTTCGAGAAAATCGGCAACATCAGTACCGAGGCTAGACAAAAACTACTAGCCATTCAACCCGAAACACTCGGGCAGGCATCACGCATAAGCGGCGTAAACCCCGCTGATATTTCCATTCTGCTCATGCATTTGGGAAGATAAACCGGCTTTAAAGCAAAAGAGACGCACAATTGTGCGTCTCTTCACCCGGTTAATCCGGTCTAATCCCTTAAAAAACGTACTATAAATCGAACTTAATGCCTTGCGCCAAGGGCAAGTTTGCACTGTAGTTAATCGTGTTTGTTTGACGACGCATGTAACTCTTCCAGCTATCCGAACCTGATTCACGACCGCCACCGGTCTCCTTCTCACCTCCGAAAGCACCGCCAATCTCGGCGCCGCTTGTACCAATATTGACGTTTGCGATTCCACAGTCACTTCCCTCAACCGACAAGAAATACTCTGCTTCACGCATGTTGGTTGTCATTATGCTGCTGCTCAAACCTTGAGCAACACCATTCTGCATTGCCACAGCCTCATTAAGATTGGTGTACTTCATAACGTATAAAATCGGCGCGAAGGTTTCGTGCTGTACAATTGGCAAGCTCGAATCTTTCACCTCGATGATACAGGGCTTCACGTAACAACCGCTTTCATAACCATCGCCACTCAGAACACCACCTTCAACCAAGACTTTACCTCCTTGCTCCTTCGCAGCCTGAATTGATTCTTCGTACATTCTTACAGCATCGGTATCGATAAGCGGACCTACGTGATTGTTCTGGTCAAGCGGATTTCCAATACGCAACTGGCCATAAGCCTGAACCAGTTTCGAGGTTACTTCATCAAAAATACTCTCGTGAATAATGAGACGACGAGTGGTTGTACAGCGCTGTCCTGCAGTGCCACAAGCGCCAAATACGGCGCCAATGATCGTCATTTTCAAATCTGCATTTGGCGTAACAATAATCGCATTGTTACCACCCAACTCAAGCAAACTCTTTCCAAAGCGCTCCGCAACCCTTGCACCCACGATACGACCCATACGTGTACTTCCTGTTGCAGAAATCAAAGGAACTCGTCTGTCGTCTGTCATCAAGGTACCCACGCGCACATCACCGGTCACAATGCTGGAAATCCCTTCCGGCAAGTTGTTCTCACGGGCAACTTCGTTCCAAATATTCTGGCACGCAACCGCACAAAGCGGTGTCTTCTCACTGCCCTTCCAAACGCATACATTTCCGCAAACCCAGGCTAGAGCGCTATTCCAGCTCCATACAGCTACCGGGAAGTTAAATGCCGAAATGATTCCCACGATACCCAGCGGGTGCCATTGCTCATACATACGATGGCCCGGACGCTCGCTATGCATTGTTAGTCCATACAACTGACGAGACAGCCCAACAGCAAAGTCGCAGATGTCGATCATCTCTTGCACCTCTCCAAGGCCTTCTTGCAGTGACTTACCCATTTCATACGAAACGAGCTGACCCAATTCCTGCTTCTTCGCACGAAGCTTATCACCATACTGGCGAACAATCTCACCTCGCTTTGGTGCCGGCATCAACCTCCAGGTCAAATACGCGCTCTTTGCTGTCTCGATTACTCGATTATAATCGTCCGTAGTTGTTGTCGTGATGGTGCCAATCAGCTTGCCGTCGGCAGGGGAGTAAGAGGACAGCACCTCTCCACTTCCGAAAAAGTTCTGTCCTGTGCTTGTGCCCTGGTTCTTTTCTTTCAGACCAAGGGTCTTTAGCATGTGCTCAATATTCATTGGATGGAATTTGCGTGCAAAGATAGGCGCGCCAACCGTAACGAAGATCACTTCGCCGGCATTAATTCCAGCAAAGCGCATCATCCAAATCAGCTAGCGTTATGGCTTGCATTTTTTGTACGGTGCATTTCCGAACAGACGTGTTCTGTTTTATCTCTTCCATTCTCGGTTTCCCTGCAGGATTATCAATTGTAATTACACGAACATTGCGGTTGGCCGGAATGTTTTTGAAAACAAAACTTTCGCCTTGTTTCATACCCGCCACTATGCTTCTGTCCTTATCAAAAACCATCGAAACATTGGCGTTCTCGCAACCAGGCGTTTCCACAACAAAATCGACCATTGGGCCCTCTTCCTGGAGAAAACGGTCGCAGTTAATCCAACCCAACTCGGTACTTGAAAAAATGTAATAGTTCAAGTCCTCGGTGGCAACGTCAACCATCTCTTTCTTCGGGTCAGCATGAGCGAAGCGCTTCTTGAAGCGATCAACAAACTCCTTTGAACTCGACTCCTGCTGGCGACCAAACGAAAGAATACAAGCGTGGTCATCGGTGTAGCGAGGCATAAACCTATCCATATCCAGCGCAGGCATCGTTTGCAAGACTGTTGCTAATAACCGGTCATAGTCTTCACGCGAACTATGCGACACGTAGTAGTCTCTGAATGTGCCGTCTTCATTTACGTGAAATGTAATTTGAGAATACATGCGACGAGCGCAGAAATCATCGAGCATAGCAGGGTCGGGATTAAAATTCGCTACAAACCATTGATTCAGATTCTGACCATTTTGGAGAGGCCAGTTGAAATAATCCATTTCCTGAATCCGCGTTCCGCACCGAAATTGACTTGCGCTTATCTGCACAAAGCAATCGTTGATTATTGGCTCAGATACAGGCGTTGCTACGGCAATTGGATCAGAGTCTTCTTCGAGTTTCCAGTCAATGATTCCATTCTCGTCGCGATAGCCATAAAACAGTTCAAAATCCTCCCTTCGCTCGTTCTCAATCGGGAAATAAATATTGTAGCGCGCATTGTCGGCAAGTTTTAACTCGATGTTACCCGAAAATGCCTGAAGCCTTATCATTCCGGCTGTTTCCAGTCTTCGGTTTCCGGAGGTTGTGCTCAATTTTGCTGCAAGCATTTCATCGATATCATAGCACTCTTCCACCACTAACTTAACCTCTCCTTGAACAGGTTTACCGGAAGGATATACAAAGGTGCCTGCCGGAAAAAAAAGCCTCGTACCCTCTTTGCACTCCACGGTTTGAGCTTCATCATTTATGAATCTTCGCACCGTTTTTTTGGTCTTCAGCGTTACCAATTCAGGCAAATCAGACTGTAATTCATTTATTCCGGCATTCGCCGAAACAGTCGGCAGAACTGTTTCAGCAGAGCTACTTGCAAGAGCCGTTTCAGCGGCGCTTGTGAGCTTTGAGTAGTACACACAGCACAATACAGTGAGCGCAGCAGCAGACAGAAGAATCGGGTTTTTCATACGTGTATTGGGATTGGTTTCTACGGACTAACCCTGAATAACTCCATCATATTGCGTGTCTATCAACAAAATGTTGCTGATTTGTTTTGCGACAGTCAACGAGTAACGACAGTAAACGCCTCAATTTTGAGACATGACATTTTCTCGGAGGTTGATAGTGTTTTTGATTTCCTCAGTTGTTGTTGCATGCCAGCAACAACCAACTACCATATCGGCCGAAACCATTTTACAACCGGCGAAAGGTGGTGATTTCCGGGGAATTCGACTGGGTGATAAGCCCAAGCTTATCAAGCG
>CANIAA010000072.1 GCA_947465255.1 Flavobacteriales bacterium
TACGGAACTTCTACAAGTTACCAATGCCGGAAGATGCTGACTCCATTCACTCCTATACCCATTATCGTTTGTTGCATCAGGCCCGCGAGGTATATTATTTATACTCAACAGTCGTTTCTGATGGAAAAAGTGCAGAGCCTAGCAGATACATCACTCAGCTCATGACCGAGTTGAGTTTGGCTAATCCGGACCTTGAACTCATTGAAGAGGTAGTTGGCACAACCGAAAGCATTGATTTTCGTGAAGGTGCATCATCATCAGAGTTTGTGAAGGAACGACTAAGAACTTTGTTTGAGTCCGGGATTTCTCCTTCGGCTATCAATAAATTGGTGGGTTGTCCTCTGGATTTTTATTACCGCTACATCGCCCGCCTAGGGGAAGAGAAAGAGGTCGATGAAAGCATGTCGAGCAGTAAGTTTGGAGAAATAGTACACAAGGTTCTTGAAGATTTTTACAAGCCTTTTGTTGGCTCATACCCGGAGGCGAGTGATTTTAACGATTTGAAGATGAGTCTGAGCAATCGTGTTTTACAGGCTGCTTCAGAATTGTATGATGGCAGGAATTTGGATACAGGGATTGATCATTTATCGATTCGAATTGCGATCGATATGTTGGTGAAGTACATTGAAGTCGAATCAGAAGTAGCGTTTGATTCGAATAATGTTGTGAAGGCACGCCGGGTAAAATTTGTTGAAGACAATGTATCACGCGTGTTTGACACGGTTATCGATGGAGAGCCATTCTCTTTTTCACTGCGTGGCAAGATAGATAGAGCGGATCTTGTTGCTGGTATTCTGCAGGTTATAGATTATAAGACAGGTAAAATCGGAGCGGATAAAACTAAGTTCAACGGTGATTTTGAAGTGCTCTTCAAGGAGGCTAAGTATGCCAAGTTTTTACAGTTGCTTGTTTACATCATGATGACTCGCGAGAAGGAGCAGCCTGTTCCCGTTGCCTCTTTTTATTCGATGCGAGAGAATGGAGGAAGCTTCGTGCATGCGCAGGAATTGTCGACTGTAGAAATTGACCATGCTTTTATGGACAAAGCGGAGGATGCGCTAGCACGTTTTCTAAGAGACCTTTACCAAAGGGAAAATTTCGAGCATAACAAGTCCGCAAAGTATTGTGAGTATTGCATGGTAACAGCCTAGAATCTGGAGAGTCTATTATTTTCTTTTTACTCGACTGAGTGCTTGTTGAGTTAGCATACTAACTTCAGGACTGATGTTGAGTGAAACAATGAGAACACCGTAGATTATGGTGACGACTGTACCTCTAAGCGCAATGTCGAGGTAGTGCATACCGGTGGCCGGTAAAAGAAGACTCACGATATAAGCGATTAAACCTATACCAAGAACTTTGAGGAATACCGGCGAATAGGGCTGCATATTAAACTTGATTTTTATGAAGCCAAGCCTGAGTAAATTGAAGAGCAAATAAGTCAGGCATGAAGCTATCCCGGAGCCAGTAATACCATATATCGGAATGAGCATCATGTTAGTGAAAAACGTGAACACGACCAATAGCACCATGAATAGCGTATCATATCGGTAATAGATAGAAGTACCTATTATCGCTCCATTGGCGCCTGTAGCTAGGTCGACAAGGTAGCCGATACCCATGAAGAGAATTACATACTTCGCAATGGAATATTCGGCGGGCATAAGTGCGAGCAAACTATCGATATTCACCCAAAGGGCGATTAATAAGTACAGCCCGATGATGAGTTGGTTAAGGCATGACTGACGATAGATGTGCCGGATGTTTTCCAAGTCGTTTTTTTTCCACGATTCGGAGATTACTGAAGCTGTGATGCGGATGATGGAACGTGCCGGAATTTGAATCATGCTTCCGAAGTAAGTAGCAATCGAAAAAATTCCGGCAGCGGCTAATCCAAGTTTATCATTCACAATTACCTTGTCGATAGAGGAGATCATCATGCCGCTTAGTCCTGTAATAACAGAGAAGAGCGCAACATCGCGCATTTCCTTTTTCAACTCGGCGGTTAGAGGCGTTGTTGGTTTTTTCCAGTGCCACTCTTTGTTTGCTATGAGCACTCCAATCATCGCAAACGCCATAGCACAGAAGGAGGCAAAATAGATGAGTACGAATTGCTCGAAGTCAAGAAGATTAAAGTGATAAGCCAGTGCGGCTGCGAGGATAACTATGCGCAACAATACTTCCTTGATCAGAACGCCTGCGGTGGAAAGGAAAAGTGCTCGTGTAAATGCGTCGAGCACATTGAATATCCCTAGGAAGAAAGTAAGTGGAACAAGGTAGTACACATTGCTGGCCAGCAGGGGCGATGGCACTGTGTTGCGAGCAACGTAATCGTCTTTGAATGTTAGATAGAGAATGATAAATAACAACGACCCAACGGCGGTAAGTGCAAGCGGGTAGAACATGAAGCCACCGTGTCGAGTTTGCGGATTTCGGAAATGAGGAAACATCCTCAATACCACACCGGCCATGCCCAGGTTACTCAGGGAGCTGCTGATGAGTGAAATGGAAATGATTACGTTAAGCAAGCCATTCTGCTCAGGAGTAAGCCAAAGCCTATTCATAAACCAAACCGTCAAAAACCCCAGAAAGGCTCCGAAGTAGGAGAGGATTGTTGACTTTACAGCTTGTTTAATGATAATTCCCACGGTTGTTGTTGCTTAATCAATCATATCCCATGAAAGAGGTTGACCTGCTTTGATTGCACTTTTGGCTTTTTTGCCTTGAACATTTTCCCAATGTTTAGGCGCCAGTCCTAATGCGGGACGTATGATTTTCAGATTCGAATCACTCAAGATTTCGCCTGCGGCAATGTCTTTACCTGCATAGATAGATCGTTTGTAAAGGAGGCTCTTCTCTTCGACTTTTTGTACGTCGGTTTGAATACGACCCAAGGCTTGGTATGCCTTGAATGACTCATCGACAAGAGCTTTCATTTCATGTGGTTCCATACTGAATGCACTGTCTACTCCGCCATCTGCCCTGTTCAGTGTGAAGTGTTTTTCAATGACACGCACTCCGAGCCCAACAGCAGCCAGTGCAACGCCGATGCCCATCGTGTGGTCTGACAATCCGATTTCGCATTGCCATTGATCACGCATGTGCGGTATGGTGAGCAGATTTGTATTTTCCGGGGTGGCCGGATAAGTGCTGGTGCATTTCAAGAGAATAATCTCTTTGCAACCGGCAGTTTTTAGAACCTCAACACTTTCGGTGATATCATCGAATGACGCTACTCCCGTGCTCATGATGACAGGTTTACCTGTGCGAGCCACTTTGCGAAGTAGCGGGTGATGTGTGTTTTCGAATGAAGCAATTTTGTAAAGCGGAACATCCAATGTTTCCAGAAAATCTACCGCTGTTTCATCAAAGGGTGATGAGAATGCATCCATACCAAGTGAGCGCGCTCGATCGAAGATGGGTTTATGCCATTCCCATGGAGTGTAGGCTTGTTGATAGAGTTCGTACAGTTCAGTTCCCGCCCACAAGGAGTTTTTATCTTCGATGGTGTAAGCACCACGCATGGTAATCGTATCGGCTGTATAGGTCTGCAGCTTCAATGCGTGTGCTCCGCATTGCGCAGCGGCATCGACAATCGATAAGGCGCGTTCCAGCGATTGGTTGTGATTGCCGCTCATTTCGGCAATTACATAGGGTGAGTTTAGTTGGCTTAGTGAGAACATGGTTTTATGAGACTAATTGTCCTGAGAGAATGAGCGCTTTGTAAATCGCGAAATGGTTCAATTAGGAATATTGATTTAAGTATTCTTCAAGAGTGAGTAACCGGCATTGGTCCACATATTCTTGACTGAATAGTTTGGGGTTAAAACAACCTACTTCGATACGGTCTTCATTCAACTCATTATTGAGATAATGGCCGTGGAGAATAGATTCAATAACCCATCCGCCGCGAATGTAAGCTTTTACCGAGCTTTGATTTGAAGCATACATTCCACCGAATAGTTTGCGAATGCCATGATGCTCGAAGGCAATTGTGTTTCCTAATCGGATTGCTTCGATTGCAAGTCCCCGACCATGATAATTTTTATCACCAATGAGGACCACCAAATCAGAAATTTTATGTGAATGATTGATGGGGCCGATTTTTAAAGTGCCGATGCACAACCCATTTTCTTTGTAGTAAATTCCATAGGTAAAGTTGTTTCCATCTTGTCTGCCTTTTTTAATGGCATCAACCATCGTATCATACGAACTGGCCGTTTTCGAATTGGTGTAATACTGCATGAGTGAATCATCGTTAAACCAGGACATGATTCGCTCATCGATTTCTTCGATTTCCAGTAATCTAATCTCCAGACTCTCACCGACTGCGGTATTGCTCATACAATCAACTTTATTTCGGACAATATTCGATTGGCAGATTTACCGTCAATAATGGTAGCTTGAGCAGCTAACTGTTTATTGATTTCATCTGCATCATTACAAAGGTAATCGAATGCAAGAAGGAACTCCTCTTTGCTGCAGCGGGTTAAATCGCCTATGCTTAAGGCGGCGCCACTTTTCGTAATGGAATTACAATTATCGTTTTGATTGGCGGCTGTTGTGCCTGTAATGATTGAAATTCCCACTGCACTCCCTTCCAGTGAGATTGTCGATGCCGGACAAATCAGTAACTGGCTTTCTTGCATCAATTGAATGACTCTATCTGCAGAAATATCACAATGAAGTGCGACGCGAGGTGAAAGCTCCGCGAGTTTTGTGATCTGTGCCAAGTGAGGGTTTATTCCTGAAACCATCAAATCGAGCTCAAGCGAGGGTTTATGTTCCAGTAACCACGTGGCGAAACGATAGGTGAGATTATGCTCGTCAGAGGCACCAAAGCTGAGCATCACTTTTTCGATGGACCGGATGAATTTTCGTCGGGATAGGTTATTGAACTCCTTTCTTAAAAGCAAGTATGGATAGCCAAGTAGGAGTTTGGTGTAGTCGCTTGTTTCATAGGATGAAGCCTCTATCGATCCACCATGATTAATCACGATATCGGCGTGTTGTTTCCAAGCATGTAAATCGTCTATTGCAATGAGAACATGACCCGCTGCCTTAATAGCTTTTTGATAGTTTGATTGGAAGTTGTATCCATCCAAAATGACCAGGCTGTCGGGACGTAAGTGTTCATGAATGTATGCGCATTCATTTTCGAAATCGTTTGTTCTGGGAATTTCAACATGGGCAAATCCCGCTGCAGAAATTATGCGCTTGACGTTATCAGTGCTTTGTTGTATTACAAAACGAATGTTGAACGCATCGCCTAACATGTTTGCAAGGGCAATGCAGCGCATGACGTGCCCCATGCCAATGGTTACTCCGCCATCACACCGAATGTCAACATTCTTTGTATTCACGCAATTCAATAATGTTTATTGCTCATCACCATCAACGCCTCATCGTATTCACGAACAGTGCTGAGCTGTTTGTTAATGTGTATGGCCGCCAAGCTGGACCTCCGGAAACAAGACACGAACATCAACCTGCTTGCTCTTCGCCAGTTGCAATGCTGTTTCATCATAATGGGAAGCTTGGAGATGCGCAATCGTGTCGGCACGCTTGAGTTCGTATTCCTGGATGTAACGTTCTACGTGGTGACTTTCAGCGGCAAATGTCATGAAGAGTGAAATCCGTTCTTGTTCCTCTTCTTTTTTAAGAAATGCCGGAATTCGTTTTTCGATGCCCTGGTTATCGATGCATATCGATGGGAACCATTTTAGCTTGACAGCATTTCCGCTGTGTTGCAGCTTCAAGCTCCACGCTACTAAATCGCCGGGCTTATTATTTATGAAAACCGAAGTGCCATCTGCTTTTTCGTGAGTACCCGGTTTTACTTTGAGTCCGCCACTGTATTCCGAATGGTCTTGCAGATAAAGCCCTAAACGTATAAGCGTGTATTTGCTTTCCCAATCTGGACCGCTGTTATATGCGCGATCGATGCAGTCGCGGTGAAAACCACGAAGACCGGTTCCTATTTGATACGAACTATCGCCGAAGTAGATGAGCTTATCTGTGCCTAAGATTTCACCGGCTAATTGCACGATACGTGTATCAAGTAATATATCGCGGAGTAGTTTTTTGCTGAGTAAACATCCTTTGGCATAGCTTGCTTTGGATGTTGTATTGGTCAGTTGAAACGTAAGGCCTGCCGCTTCATCTAGTTTGTATTGTTCGTATACCCGTTTACGAAAGGACTGAATCTCATCGGCACTAAAAACTGCTTTTTTGAGAACATAGCCGTTGGTTTCAAATTGTTGGGCGAGAACAGTTACAGTGCTCATACTTTTTTTTGTTCGATGTGTTCGTTGATGGAAATCCATTCGGGGTGATTCAGCAGTGTATGCTCTATTTCAGAATAGCCTGCTTTGGCGGAATTAGTTTTCTCAATCATGTAGGTGAGTACCTCTAAGTCTTCTTGAGTGTCGAGTGTTAGTCGCAGAGAACTGTGGTTATTCACTTGCGAAATGTTGTGCATTTTATCTGCATACTTGGTGCGAATAAACGGAGTCGCGTGCTCCCGATCATACGCCGAGGTGGCATTGCGGTGGGCTTCATTTAACTGGAATGCGCTGAAAATCTCAAAGTCAAAACCTCTGGCGTAGGTGCGTGGAAAGCAATTGCTGATATAGCAGCGGTCATCATTTAATTCGAGATAGAGCTTTAATCCTTCATGAATAAGGGAAGCGTCAATGAGTGGACAGTCGGAAGTAACCCGAACCAGTATGTCGGCAGGGTATGCATTATTCGTCTCGAAGAAGCGACTCAGAACGTCGTGCTCATCGCCTCTAAAACAGGCAATGTTTTCTCGAGTTGCATACGCCTCTACTACATTATCGTCGGCATTTTTTGTCGTTGCAATAATGACTTGAAAACCTCCTTCACGTAGCCTGTCAATATGATGTTGAAGCATCGTTTTTCCTCCAGCTATGCGCATAATCTTTCCCGGTAGCCGCGTGCTCGTCATGCGCGCTTGCGTTATGACATGAATGCGAGGCGTTGCAGGAAGTGATGCCATTTGCTAGACGTTAAACGATGGATCCACGTGTTGTTTTATCAGGGCGCGCAACTCTTCGGCATCAACCCATTCGTGGTTGTCGCCCGAGTTATAGCAAAAGCCTTCGGGTACTTTGGTTGCTTTGAAGTGATTGATGAATGCGTGTAAATCGAACAATGGGACTTGCGGAAGTATGGCGTAATAGCGCCCTAAGTCGTATGTGGAGAAAGAGTCCGAAGAAGTGATCATTTCTTCATGCAGCTTTTCGCCGGGACGTATTCCCACAATATCTATCTGTGCTTCCGGTGCTATTGCTTTGGCAACCTCGGTAATGCGATAGGATGGTATTTTGGGAACGAAGATTTCACCTCCCCATGCATGTTCGATGGCATGCAGAACCATGTCGACACCTTCTTGAAGTGATATGTTGAAACGCGTCATGTTGGGGTCTGTAATGGGAAGTTTGCCGTCTTTTTTCTTCTTGATAAAAAACGGAATGACTGAACCATTGCTGCCCATGACGTTACCATATCGAACAACCGAAAAACGGATAGCGTGTTTGCCACGAATGTTATTGGCTGCAACGAATAGTTTGTCGGAACACAACTTGGTAGCGCCGTACAAATTGATGGGGGCGGCTGCCTTATCGGTGGAGAGTGCAACCACATTCTGAACTCCGCATTCAAAGCAGGCGTTAATCACATTCTCAGCGCCAAGTACATTGGTCTTTACGCACTCCATAGGGTTGTATTCCGCAATGGGCACATGCTTCATAGCAGCGGCGTGAATGACAATTTCGATGTCTTTCATTGCCGTTATTAAGCGCTCCTTATCACGCACATCCCCTATGAAGTATCGAATGGCTTTGTATTGCGCATTCGGAAACTCTTGCGCCATCTGATACTGCTTTTGCTCGTCGCGCGAGAAAATGACAAGGCGCTTTACGTTCGGCCAACGATTTAGTATTGTGCGTGTGAGGTGCGTGCCGAGCGACCCGGTGCCTCCTGTAATGAGTATGGACTTATCGTTGAGATTGAGCATTCCAAAGGATTTTCGCGAATTTACTAATGAAAACGGCCCGCGCCTTACAACTGCTGGTTCTTGGTAAAACGGTGGATGATGAAGCGAATGAGAATCCATCCGTGGTTCAGAATATTGTTTACAGCGCCAAAATGGTGCGATAGAATATTCCATCGCTCCTTCAATCCCTGTTTGCGGCGAGCACTGGAAACACCTCCTTCCAGAAATTTGGAAACAAAGGCATCCACATAACAGGTGGTTTGGCAATGGCCCAGAAGGCGTATGGTCCAGTCGATATCGGCGCTGATTTTATAAGTCAGGTCATATTCCGGGCAAAGCATTCGTTTTGCCAGAATGGATTGATGCGACACACACATGCCATATTGCATGCTGCTGCGTGTAAGATTTTTAGGAGGGGTCAGCCTGCGTGAACCTTTGAATTTCCCGGCCTCGTCAACAATGGCCGTTTCTCCATAGTAAAGGTCAGCACCGTCAGTCGTTCCAAGCATTCGATTTAAGGTGGTCGGCTCATAGAGTTCATCACCGGCATTGATGAAAATGACGTACTCACCTTGCGCAGCCCTCAAACCTTTATTCATCGCGTCGTAGATACCCTTATCCGGTTCTGAAATAATGATGTCTGTTTCACACAGCCATTTGCGAGCGATTTCTACCGTTTTGTCTTTGGAGGCTCCATCGACTAACACAATCTGGATTCTATCACGGTTGGTTTGAGTGCTAATACTATGCAGCGTGCGCTCAATGAGCGCCTCCGCTTGATAGACAACAGTTATAACACTGACTTGAAAAGAAGGATGCATAGCAGTATAGTGTTGCGAAGGTAAAGGATGAATCGGAATATCTTTGTCACAAATGCCATCGGCAAAACAGGTCTATAAGTTCACAACAACGTGGATATCGAATGCAGTGAATAGCGCATTATCTGCGCTAAAAATAGCTGCAGTGGCCAAGCGTGCGCCCAATTTGAAGGCTATGAAAAACGCGAGCAACCCAAAATGCGTGGTGTTGGGAAGTGGTCCATCTTTGAAACAGGCCATGGCTCAACGCGGGCGGGAAGCCAACACCTCCTACCTGGCTGTAAACACATTTGTGTTTTCAGAAAGTTTCGAGTTAATGCAGCCGGAATTTTATGTGGTTCTCGATCCGGGGATGTGGCTTTCTGATGCAGAGACACCCATGAAAACAATGGAAATGCTCAAGCAAAAAACGACTTGGAACATGGTGCTGCTTATTCCATATAGTGCCCGCAAATCGCGATTCGCAACAGAGTTATCGAAACACTCCTACATACAGGTTCAATTTGTCAATTACGTTGTGTGTAAGGGTTTTGAAAGTGTAATGCATTATTTCTTCCGAAAGAATCTGGCTATGCCCCAATCGCAGAATGTCCTGGTCGCTGCGTTGTTTCTGGCTACGAACATCGGTTATGGAGAAATTGAACTATGGGGAGCCGATCATGATTGGCATAAGACGTTGTTCGTGGATGATCAAAATGTGGTCTGCGTGAAGCAAATCCACTTCTACGAACAGGAACAGGAGGTGAGGTACTTGCCTTTCTATAAGGGCTTGCACGTGAAGGAAACTTTTCGGATGGACGAGATTTTCTTTGCATGGGCGAAAGTTTTTCACGGATACCATGTCGTGCGGAACTATGCGACGAGTCGGGGCGTCACCATTCGAAATGCAACACCGGGTAGTTTTGTTGATGCGTTTGAACGAATAAAATAGATGGGCGAACTTCTTAAAAATCCCTTAACACTCTGGCTTCGCTGGCTCTTCACCTGCTTGGCTTATCAAATTCGTTTTGGAGGAAAATCCATTCGTATTGAGTACATGGCCGAGCTTTCAAACGTCACCTTTGAAGGCACCAATAAAGTATATAAGTTCGCTCGCCTGCGAGATGTAAGGCTGGGGTTTTTCAGTTATGTATCGAGGGGAACGCAGGTATATAATGCGGAGGTTGGCAAGTTTACCTGTATTGGCCCTGAAACCATCATAGGACCCGGAGAGCATCCGGTGCGTGGCTATATTTCGTCGCATCCGGCGTTTTATTCTACGATGGCTCAAGCGGGAACTACCTTTTCAGATCAGGATTATGTGGTGGAGATTCCAAAGACTGTAATCGGTCACAACGTTTGGATAGGCGCAAGGGCTATCATACGGGCAGGCGTTACGATTGGCGACGGCGGTGTGATAGCTGCCGGTTCAGTGGTGGTTAAAGACGTTGCGCCTTACACCGTGGTAGGTGGTGTTCCGGCGATTTTGATACGCGAGCGTTTTGATGATGATGTCAAGAAGCTCGTGCAGAGATCAGAATGGTGGAATTGGCCAACGGATAAACTTTCAAAAAACGCGGCTGCATTTCGCGATGAACGAAAGTTTATGGAGCTGATGAACCGTTCCGGCGATTAGTTGGCGCTTAGATTGGGAAAGGTTGTTTGACTTTCATCCATAATCTCCAATACCGTGCGAAATGCCAACACACTCTCGCCGTATTTCAGGCGGTGTTTTTGTTGCAAGGTTGGCGCAAACTCACTGTTGTAGCGATCGAACTTTTCACGCGAGGGCGCTATGTATTGAATGGCGTAAGTGAGTCCGTTTTCCTCGTACTCCTTTATTCTGCACAATTTGAACTCATCAAACATGTTTGTTTCCATGACTTCCGGAATGTGTTCATGTTTCATCCAATGCACCCATTCTTCATGGATTTCCGGCGATACGCTGCATGTAACGTTATAGAGAATTCTTCCCACTTGATATATTGTTTATGGCTTCATGAAAATACCGTTCAATTGTAATTGTTGTCCGGTGTTGAGATCGGTAAAAGCGGGCGATAAACTCATCAACTGAAAGCCCGCTGCATGCATGTCGCGCAGAATGTGTTCGAACAACCACTGTTGATTTTCATACAGCGGCACTAACGACATTTCTATTTCGATGCCTCGAAGTGTTGGAAACAACCTCTCTGCTCCTTGCAGAACGGGCTTTTCATAGCCTTGCACATCGATTTTCAAAAAGATGTTTTTACTTCCGGCTTGGTATAGCTCGGTCATGGAATCGAGCGCTCGAACAGGTACTTCCTCTGA
>CANIAA010000073.1 GCA_947465255.1 Flavobacteriales bacterium
AAGTTCATTTACCAACGTAATTGGATGGAAGGTGTCTTCAGACGTTGCTCCGTCACTTTTGATACCGACTGTTATGCTCTTGTCCCCGCATCGTTTTTCGATGCAAATTCTGCAGCGGACTATTTGCAAATGCAACATGGAGTATCCGGCATAAGTGCGGCATTTGCGGAAGTGCCGGAAAGTGATTCTGTTATTTGCTTCGAGATACCGGAATGGCAAACGGAACTGATGCGACATTTTCCGAATGCCCGAATCCTACCTGTAAGTGCCTTGTTATTGAAACTTGCGGCCGCACGAACGAATCTTTCTACTCGCAGTTTCTTCGTGATGTACTCATCCCTCACAGTTTCTATCGCCGCAATAAAGGATAAGGAAGTAGTTATGCTTTCTACACATGAGGCCAGAACTAGTGAGGATGCGCTTTATCATCTTTCGAATGCAGCTATGCGACTGCAAATGGATCCGGAGAATTGCGATGTTGAATTACTGGATGCATATGGCCAAACAGAACTCTGTGAATTGCTGAAGAAGTACTTCGGCGGAGTGAAGCCTTTAAGCGTCCATGCGGAAATGAACGCGCCCCTGGTTACCCAAATTCATTACCTATGCGCATAATTGCCGGGGCATTCAAAGGAAGGTCTATAAATGTCCCCAAAAATTTTAAAGGACGACCCACTACTGACTTCGCAAGGGAAGGTCTTTTTAATGTTCTCAATAATCGGGTTGAGTGGTCTGAAGCCAAAGTGCTTGACTTATTTGCAGGAACGGGCGCCTTCTCACTGGAGTGTTTCTCTCGGGGAGCTTCGCAGATTCTGGCAATTGATATGCAGCCGTTGCACGTAAGGTTTATCAATGATAATTTCAAATACTTTGAGGCACACGATGCGCATGCAATAAGACAAGATGTGTTTAAGTGGATACCTTCCAACCAAGAAAAGTTCAACTTGATTTTTGCGGATCCTCCTTATGATATACCGGGACTGGTAAAATTGCCGGGTTTGATTTTGCAGAGTGGCGTTCTTGAAGTCGGCGGAGCACTTGTCGTTGAGCACGGAAAGCGAACGAATTTCGCTAACGAACCGGGTTTTGTGATGGAAAAGACCTACAGTAATGTAACCTTTAGCTTCTTCGGTAACTAACACATTTTTGTTCTACGTTTGTCGTTATGAAACGAGTAGCGGTTTTCCCTGGGTCGTTCGACCCTATAACAAAAGGACACGAAGAAATTGTTCGGAGAGCTGCACCGATGTTCGATGAAATCATAGTGGCAGTTGGTCGGAATACGTCGAAATCTTACCTGTTCTCGGAATCACAACGACTCGATTGGGTGAGAGAAACCTTTGCGGATATGCCTCAAGTAAGCGTCGTTTTTTTTGAAGGTCTCACGATTGATTTCTGTAAGAATAACAATGCCCGATTTATTCTGCGAGGTGTTAGAAATTCTGCGGACTTCGAATATGAAATGGCCATAGCGCACATGAATAAGGCGATGTATGAGGGTGTTGAAACAATTGCTCTTTTTTCAGATCCACACGTTGTATCGCTCAGCAGCACCATAATTCGAGAGATTATTAAAAATAAAGGTGCTGTTTCTCAGTTTCTTCCTGCCAGTGTCAATGTCTATGGGTAACCGATTGCTTATTTTCCTTCTTTGTTTGTTGCCTTCCTGGTTGCAGGCAAGTGTCGTTGTGCAAGGAGAGGCTAAGGGATATGAAGGAAGAAAACTAGCGGTAGTTGCGCTGCAAGATGAGTTTTCATCCAAACGAATGGTCATCGCACAGTGTGATATAAATGATAATGGGATGTTTCGGGTAGAGTTCGACGTGCTGACAACGCAAAGGGTTTATTTGCATATTCAGCGCATTGAAGCTCCGATTTATGTGAAGCCGCGCTCCTCTTATTCCGTAATCTTTCCGGTTGTTTCTGATAAGGAATATAAACGCTTTGATAGAACGGAGGTGAGTCTGCAGTTTAGTGATTTACCGGAGTCCGATATCAATTTCATCATTCGAAAATTCAATTCAGACTATGCAAATTTCATCGGCGAACACTTTTATGACTTCGCCACAGATGAATATCGAGGGTCACCCGAATATCTCAAGCATCGAAGCACGGAAAAAAGTGAGGTTGATTTATATGCGCGACGCGCAGAGGTGGATACTACTAAGTTCAGTAGCGACAAAGGTTTTGGCAGATGGGTCTCAAGTTTTGCAGACTCAGTTATGCAAGCGAATGAGCCATCAGCTGACGCACAGTTTACAGATGAGTATAAACGATTCACATTGGCTGAGTTGTATTTGCTCTCGGGCATGAACCGAAGGGTATTCTACGAGAATTACTTCATGTCAACAACCCCTCGTTCCCACAACCCTGCATATGCGGCTTGTTTCAAGTTGTTCGCCGGTAACGTACTTACCGGGCGCAAAGCAACCATTCAAAGCGCAATCATCAAGTCCATTAATGTTGATCGCGATTTGAGTCGTTTGGCAGAAGCGATGAGCCCTGAAACAGAGTTAATCTCAGATCGTTTGAAGCGGATCGCTGCTATAGTTGGCTTGCAGGAAGTGTATAACAACAAGTCGTTTGACAGAGCGTCTATCGATATCTTGCTGCAAAAGGTGCAAACCGGCGACACCATTGTCGATGAATTGGCATCTGCTGTTTTATATCAGATCAGACGTTGTAAATCCGGCTGGCCTATCCGCGATTTTAAATTTACAGATGAGAACCAGGAGCGCTGGACCTTTGAGAATGCCGATGGCTTGCCCATTTGCATGCTATTCTTCGCGTCATGGAGTCCGTCGTCGCAGAAGGAAGTCATTGTTATGGAGCGTTGGCAAGAGAAGTTTCGAGGTAGAGTGCAGTTTGTAGCGGTTTGTATGGATGATGATTATCGCAATTATCGAAAATACCTGGAAGACAACTTGCGGCTTCCCTTAAAGTTGTTGTACGGTAACGCTGAACCGCTAATTCAGGAAAAGTTTAATTTGAAAGCCATACCTCATATTGTTTTCCTTGATCAAAAAGGGCAGGTGGCAGCTGATGTTTGTCCGCTTCCTTCTGACGCCCAATTTGAAGCCTTCTTGAATCGAGTTTCAGTAGCTGCAGCCCCGGAAAAACAGGGGCCCAAAACGTGGAAGGATCACTAACGCACGCTCCTTAGGTTGTCCACTCCTATGTATCGGTCAGCAATAAAGCCTTCCCCCAGTTTAAAACCGCATGGTCGCCCCAAGGACAGTGCCTTGCCGTAAAGGAACTCGAAGAACTCTTCTCCGGAGATAGGAGTTGCCGGCTCCGCTGATTCCGGATTGTAGAACTGACTTCCGTAGCATTGCAAAACTTCGACCTTCTTATTCCAAAAGTCTGTTACATCCAACACAAACGAGGGAGTGAGATAGTAGTCTTGGATGTACATAAATACCGATTTTGGTCTCCAGCATTCCTGCGGCTTTCCATCCTGAAATGATTCAATCTTCGCCAGGCCCGAATAAAAGCAGGCTTCACGAACCAACTCTGACGCCTTGGCATGGTCCGGGTGACGGTCGCTTGGAGAATTGGCAAGCACGATGGTGGGTTTGTATTGGCGGATTTTCTCGATAATCTTCAGCCGGTGCCATTCGTCGTTAGCAATATGACAATCCCGAAAATGCAGGTTTTCGCGAATATCCAAGCCCATCATTAGCGCTGCTTTATTAGCCTCTTCCAGACGAAGGTCTTTACTGCCTCGACTACCCATTTCACCACCTGTTAAGTCGATGAAACCCACTTTTTTACCTTCCTGAATGGATCGAATAATGGTTCCCCCGCAGCTGATTTCCACATCGTCGGGGTGCGCACCAAAAGCTAAAATGTCCAAGGTGAGATTAGTCATATTGCGGCAAAAGTAGGGTGAATCCCACCTGCGTTACATTGATGTGAATCAATAACTTACGGCCGGTCCAATATGGCGTCGAATCAATTTAACTTTTTGTTTAGAACTTGGCTGGGGTTGAGAATCATGTAGTTGCTTTGTTTTTTCTATTTTTGCCGCACCTTGAAAAAACAGATCTACATACCTCTCATTCTCGGGATATTGTTACAGGTAACCCGGGCTTTCTCTCAAGGGGAGGATCAGGAGCTTTTTTCTGAGTTCGAAACACACGACATTAATGGTCTTCCACATGCAGGAGGTGCCACCGAAGAGGAAATCAATACGCTGGCTTTGTTTAACGAACGCGAAGTTGAGCTTGAATTAGTAACCTTACTCGATTCTATTCGCCATATTCCTGCGTACGAAACATACTGTCACTGGGACACTAAGAACTTGTTTTCGAACCGTGCCGAGAAGTCATCGTTTGTTGACGGAGTGAGTTTTCAATTGGCTTACAACGAATGCGATTTTCACTATCCGGCAATAGGAATTATGACTTCTCCATTTGGACCTCGATGGGGAAGAATGCATTACGGTCTGGACATTGACCTGGAGGTTGGTGACAATGTGTACGCCGCGTTCGAAGGCATGGTGCGCATATCACAATACCATTCTTCTTATGGTAACGTAGTTGTTATTCGACATAATAATGGTCTTGAGACGCTATACGCCCACATGTCTCAAAGAAAAGTATTGCCCGGTGATCATGTGGAGTCTGGTGATATTATTGGTTTAGGCGGAAATACCGGTCGTTCATATGGAGCTCATTTGCATTTCGAGTGCCGCTATATGGGCGAGGCATTCGATCCGCGTTTAATCGTAAACCCTTCTGCTCAAGCTTTATTAGCCTCTTCTTTTACACTATTGCCTGCCCATTTTGAGTCTGCTGGTGTTTCACCTCAAGCGGTGGCTGCTCGAAATTCTTCCGCTAAATCAACAAAGTCAAACTCCACAAAATACCACGTGGTTAAAAAGGGTGATACGCTCTATTCGCTAGCGAAAAAGAACGGAACTTCCGTTACCGCACTCTGTAAAATGAATAGGATTAAAGAGTCGAGCACTCTTCGACTTGGCCAACGCTTGCGCGTCAAGTAACATCCTGATCTCTTTCACACCATTTATTGAGCAAAACGATTGAACCATTGTTGGTTAAATTTGTTTATTTCTTGGCTCTAATCGTTAAACAAACATGCAGGCGTCTTCAAATAAAAAAATTGTGGTTATCGGCGCCGGCTTCGCTGGACTTGCATCGGCTTGCTCCCTTGCTCAGAAGGGCTTTCAAGTGACGTTACTTGAAAAGAATGCAGAGACGGGTGGCCGGGGGCGAGCCTTTAAGCATCAGGGCTATTCTTTCGACATGGGGCCTTCCTGGTATTGGATGCCGGAAGTTTTCGAGCAGTTTTTCAATCGATTTGGAAAAAAAGTAAGTGACTATTATACGCTCCAGCGACTCGATCCGTCCTATCGTGTTTTTTTCAGCGACGGTCTTCCGCTCGATGTGCCAGCCGCTTATGATGAGTTCAAGAAAATGCTTGAAACTATGGAGCCAGGTGCCGGACCGAAGTTGGACAGCTTCATGGCCGAGGCAAAAGTTAAATATGATGTCAGCATGGCTGACTTCGTTTGGAAGCCGTCCTTGAGCATTTTGGAGTTCGCTCAACCCCGACTCCTCCTGGAGTCTTTTAGACTTCATCTTTTCTCCGGTTTCTCAGATCACGCTAAAAAGTTTTTTAAGAATCCTAAAATCATTCAACTTCTCGAGTTCCCCATTTTGTTTTTAGGGGCTAAACCTGAGAAGACCCCGGCGATGTATAGTATGATGAATTATGCTGACATCATGCTCGGCACATGGTACCCAAAAGGTGGTATGTGCAAAATTGCCGAGGCTATGACTTCTCTCGCCAAAGAACTCGGCGTGAGAATAGTTACTTCGAGCCAGGTAAATACAATTGATGTTTCTCAAAACGAAGCACACGCCATTTCCTTTGATGGAAAGACCGAACGATTTGACGCTGTGGTCGCAGCTGCAGATTACCAGCATGTAGAATCTAAATTGCTTGAGAAGGAGCACAGATCGTATACGGATGACTATTGGGAACGACGTGTGATGTCGCCGTCATCTTTACTATTCTATATCGGTGTGAACCGAAAGGTTTCCGGCATTCAGCATCACAATCTTTTCTTCGATGAGCCTTTTGATAGGCATGCAAGGGAGATTTATGACTCGCCGTCATGGCCTGTCAATCCGCTCTTCTACTTGTGCTGCACATCTGCGACTGATCCTTCAGTTGCTCCGGAAGGTAAGGAGAACCTCTTCATTTTGATACCGGTAGCAACCGGCCTCACCAGCAGTGAGTCTGAGCGCATGCGCTACTTGAAAATGTGTCTGGAGCGTGTTAAGAAACATACGGGCGAAGACATTGAAGCAGATATCGAATACGTAAGATCATATGCGCATGAAGAGTTTATTCATGATTACAACGCCTTTAAAGGAAACGCCTATGGTTTGGCTAACACGCTCATGCAAACCGCAATTATGAAGCCGCGTATGAAGAGCAAAAAGGTTAAAAACCTGTTTTTTACCGGACAGCTTACTGTTCCCGGTCCCGGTGTTCCACCTAGTATCATCAGCGGACAAATTGTTGCCGATGAAGTAGAAAAATATTTTCACAATCGATAATCACTACTATGGCTCATAACCAGCGAGAAATATTTGACATTGTTTCATTCAAGGCAAGTAAGATAGCCACTCAAGCCTACAGCACCAGTTTTAGTGCAGGCATTCGCCTATTGCATCAGCGATTTCAGAACGCCATCTATGGTGTTTATGGTTTCGTGCGTTATGCCGATGAAATAGTGGACACCCTGCATGAGTTCGACAAGGAGGAATTGATGCGCAATTTCCGACGTGATACTGAACAGGCTATAGAGCAGAGAGTGTCTATGAATCCCATTTTGCATGCCTTTCAAATGGTGTATCATCGCTATAATTTCGATTTTGAACTCGTGGATCGATTTCTCATTAGCATGGAGATGGATCTGCAACAGAAGGAATATGACCGCGCAGGTTACGAAGCCTATATTCTTGGCTCTGCCGAAGTGGTAGGTTTAATGTGTTTGAAGGTTTTCACGGAAGGAAATGACGAGCAATACAGAAAGCTTACCCCATACGCAATGCGCCTCGGTGCAGCATTTCAAAAAATCAACTTTCTGCGCGATATGAAGGATGATTTCAATGGATTGGGTCGTGCCTATTTCCCCGGTCTTGATTTCAATCGCTTTGATGACGCCATGAAGGCGCGCATTGAGGAGGAAATAGAAGAGGATTTTGATGTAGCGTACAAGGGTATTCTCATGCTCCCGAAGGATGCGCGCTTGGGAGTGCTTATCGCCTACGTTTACTACCGCCAGTTATTCGCAAAAATCCGCTCCATTCCGAGTCATCGTATCATGGAGGAGCGAATTCGAATACCGAATTCGAGTAAATATGCTTTGCTTATGACATGCTACATCAAGAACAATCTCAATTTGATTTAATCTTTCGGTTGGATGAACAGCAATGAAGTGATATTGGTGGATGAAAGAGATAATGCCATTGGTGTGATGGAAAAAATGGAAGCTCATCAGAAGGGTTTGCTTCATCGTGCATTTTCGATATTTCTCTTTAATGGAAATGGCGAGATGCTTCTGCAACGCAGAGCGCTTAGTAAATATCACAGTCCGGGCCTTTGGACCAACACGTGCTGCTCGCACCCTATGGAGGGAGAGACCATTGATATCGCCGCTAACCGAAGGCTAAGTGAAGAAATGGGAATGACTTGCACCATGACGAAAACCTTTGATTTCATTTACAAGGCAGAATTGGATAATGACCTCATTGAGCACGAGTATGATCACGTGTTTTTCGGAACAACGAATCAGGTGCCAAGCATTAATCCGGATGAAGTATGTGATTGGAAATGGATGGCCGTGTATGATGTTTACATTGATGTACAACTGAATCCTACGCGCTACACCGAATGGTTCAAAATTGCTCTTCCGGAGGTTATGTCGCAATTAAAACTGCAATTGACATGATGGGTATATTGATAACACTGGCCACCTATGTGCTTATGGAAGGAATCACTTGGTGCACTCATAAGTTTGTAATGCACGGTTGGATGTGGTATTTTCATGAAGACCACCACCAACCAACGGGTTCCTTTTTTGAAAAGAATGATGCGTTCTTTCTCATTTTCGCCGTCCCAAGTTGCCTTATGATTGTGTTTGGTTCTATGGCTGCCTTTGACTGGCGGTTTTTTGTTGGACTCGGAATTTTATTCTATGGGCTGTCTTATTTCCTCATACACGACGTACTCATTCATCAGCGTTTCGATTGGTTTTCACGTACGGATAATTTATACTTTCGAGCCATTAGAAAAGCACATAAGGTTCATCACAAGCATTTGAACAAGGAAGATGGAGAGTGCTTCGGAATGTTGTACGTGCCTCGCAGGTATTTTGTGGAAGCAGCCAATTATCGCAAGAATATTCGCAAATAAAGCGATACCTGTTCACCCTAGCGTTTCCATTGTATAGTCGCTGTCACAGCATGATGGTCGCTGAGCTTTTCAGACAACGTCTCATATTCTATCGTTTCCAGAGTTGGACTATGAAGAATGTAGTCAATCCTAAATGAAGGAAATGCCCCGATGTATGTATTGCCTATTCCATTTCCGCATGAACGGAATGAATCTTCCATGTGTTCGGTTAATGTGCAATACGTGTAAGATACAGGAGGATCATTGAAGTCGCCACACAAAATGGATGGGTGTGGACACGCACGAAGACTCGCGGCTATGCGGTCTACCTGTTCCTGCCGCTTTACAAATGCGCTTTTTAGTCGACGGGCTATTCGCTTGCTTGCATCATCTATTTCACGTTGATCGGTTTTGCCATTCGCCAAATCATAATCCTCCTTCTTGAAACGAATGGACTGAAGGTGTGCATTGTAAATGCGAACAGTGTCGTTGTCTTTCAGAATGTCGATATAAATACAGAAATTGTTTACGTCGGTTGCAAAGGGAACATAGCCTTTACGCACAATCGGATATTTTGAGAGAGTTACAACACCGAAATACTGCTGCCCGCCAATGGCATGTGTGTATCGTTCGTGATAGTATTTGCTGGGAAGAAATTCGATGAGTGTGTCGCGCGTCGGATAGGATTTGGATTTTTCGGATTGATAGAATTCCTGAAAGCATACTACATCTGCTTTCTCGCGATGCAGTAAATCATAAATGGCATCTCGTGTTGCTGCGCCATCTTTTTTGTCGAATACGTCAAAGACGTGAACATTGTAGGTCAAGACTTTGAGCTGGTGTGCGTCCGGATCAACGCTTCCGGAAGTGCTTATCTGAAAAAATGCCGTTAGATGATTTACACCTAGAATGATGAACGAAAGCGAGATTAATGCGTATCGACGTTTTTTGAAATACCAGTAGAAAATGAAAACAAGATTTGCTAAAAGTGAAAACGGATAGGCCAATCCGAATAGGCTGAAATACCCCATGGTTTCCGGAGTAAATGCCGCTGCTGCATAGGCCAGCAACAATGAAACGACAGCAACAACATTGAGCAAGAGTATGAACCAATTGGTTCTTGAATTCTTTTTTGCTGATGTTCCGTCCTTTGTCATTACTCAAATGTAATTGTCCCTTGTGGCATTTTCTGTCTTCGCTATTATGTTATTTCTGCGAATGTTTGAACAGAAAATCTTTTTCGACCTGACTTAAACTCTCGTATCCGGAGCGTCCTATTTTATCCAAAATCTCATCTATTTTTTTTTGTCGTTCTGCTCGCTCGTTGTTGAATTGATCATCTGACTTGGGTCGGCCATGACCCTTTACTGCGTGCATCGAATTACTTCTTTTCCAATTGGAATAAAACGCGCTTAAGTCTTTCCACGAGCGGATACCGGCTCTTTCAATTAACCCGAATAACAAACCGAAGAGCGCACCTCCCAAATGTCCAATATGACCACCACTGTTAATGCCATTGCGAATACTTGCCAAATCGAGTACCGCCAATAAAATGGCAAGCCATGCCAGCTCCAGCCTAACTGCATTAAAAAGATAAACGATGCGCTTGGGTTGTATGATTGCTGTTGCCGTTACAATTGCCATGACAGCAGCAGATGCCCCCAAGATAGAGTGGTCGCGTCCTTCGTTTAGAATGCTCGAACCGGCATAGCTCATCACAAACAATAGGTAGCCGGATATTCCCCCGAGAATGTAGACCAGCCAGATTTTGCGCGGTGAAACCATGGTCATAAAAAGTTGACCCATGCTGTACAACGCAATCATGTTGAATAAAAAATGCCCCGCCTGAATATGTGCGAAGAGATGAGTTAGCAGCGTCCACGGACGATGGCGCATAACTTCAAAGGAAGAGTTGGCGGCCAGCATCAAGTCTTCTCCCAAGGGTAAGGTTGCTTTCACCCCTGTTACATAGAGCTTCAATAAATACAGTTGAATTACAATGAAAACAATCAAATTAACGAACAGCAACATCATCAGCGGATCGCCTTTTCGTATGCGAGCAAGTATAGATGGTCGAGTGTCCATGTTTATGAGTATAGTCTTCCTTGCTTTTGCCAGTATTTTAAAATGACAAATCCAATCAGCATGCCGCCTATGTGTGCATAATGCGCCACGTTATCGCCCTGACGATTCGCAAGTGCCAGCAATAATTCGATGGCTCCGTAACCAATGACGAAGTAACGTGCTTTAACCGGAAACGGCAGAAACAGCAACATCAACTCGCTATTAGGGAACAGCATTCCATAGGCTATCAGAAGCCCGAACAAACAACCTGACGCTCCGACTAGTCCTACATTCATGGCAAGATTGAGTTGTGCTGCATTGTGATCGACAAAATTCTTGCTTTCCATCAATGCCTGTCTCCCGTTTGCCAATACTTCAGTTACCAGTTCTGAGGGCATTTGTGATATCAAATGATGAATTTCGATGTAGCTGATGAATTGATGCAGCGCGAATGCCCCCAATCCGCAGATGAGGTAATAGTTCAGAAACTTTTTTGCCCCCCAGTAGCTCTCCAGCAATGCGCCGAACATGTATACACCGAACATATTCATGAACAGGTGAGTAATGCCCCCGTGCATGAACATATGCGTAATAATTTGCCAGAAGCGAAACGATTCACTTTC
>CANIAA010000074.1 GCA_947465255.1 Flavobacteriales bacterium
CATTAAACCTTGGCCGCGTTCCTTTCGTCTGACTGCACATGACCGATCGTGAATTGCTGGATATGATGCAGAGTCCTGCGCAGCGCAATGCAGGTGTTTCGGAGTTTATCCGCCAATTCCAAAAGCCGGTTTATTACTACATACGGCGCATGGTTCTTAGCCATGAAGACGCCGATGATCTTACGCAAATGGTTTTCATAAAAGCATGGAAAGGCTTGGATGGTTTTCGGGGCGATTCGAAATTGTCGACCTGGCTCTACCGTATCGCGCACAATGAGTGTATTTCCTTTTTGCGCAGTGCCAAGCGGATATTGGATGTCGATATTGCTAAGTTGGAGTTTTCGCTGGGAAGCGCTTTACAATCGGATGTTCTTTTTTCAGGCGATGAAATTCAGGCAAAATTGCAAACGGCTATTGCGTTATTACCGGAGAAGCAAAAGGCCGTTTTTGTGATGCGTTATTACGATGATTTGAAATACGAAGAAATGGCTGAGATAACCGGCACTAGTGTAGGAGCCTTGAAGGCAAGCTACCATCACGCGGTTCAAAAAATTGAAGCATATCTCACGGAAGAATGAAAGAAGAAAACTACGATATCGAGCCTCGTTTCAGCGATCCATTGCTTTCACAGATGGAGCGTTCAAAGGAAGCATTTCAGGTCCGGGATGATTTTTTCGAGTTGCAACAGATTCGTTTGATGTCCGCTCTGAACAACCCTTTTGAAACACCGGCCGATTATTTCGATGAACAGGCGACGATGCTTCAGCAGGCAATGCAGGTAACGCCGCAAAAGGGTCGAAATAGACGAACAGTTCGTATTTGGTTGTCGGTTGCGGCTGCAGCTGTATTGGCCGGTGTGGTGTTTTTGGTAGTTACGGAAAAAGAAGAATCCGTAACTTTTTCGCAGCAGCTCGAACAGTCGCAGCTTGAGTTTGAAGATTTGGAAGAGATCGAGTTCGATGAATCGGTGTACGAAGAATTTATCGTCGACGACACCCTGGTTCCCGATACCGTTGCAACGAAAAAGTTACCGAAGTCGATCAATGACTTTAAACCTTCCAAAGGACAGTCAGTCATAAGTTGGGACGATATAGATGCAGAAGATATTGAGGAGTATTTGAAAGATGAAGAATCACTTCAGGTTATAGATGAACTTTAAATAAATAACACTACTATGAAAAAGGCAATTTGTTTATTGGTTATGGCGCTTACATCCATTACGTTGGCCTGGTCGCAACCCGGTCCTCCGCCACCACCCGGTGGAGAAAAGCGCAAAGAAAAAGTCGAAGCGCTGAAGCGTAGCTATTTTTCGGAAAAGCTTGAACTTACTCCTGCCGAAGCCGAGAAGTTTTGGCCGATCTACAATGAGTTTTCCAAGAAAGAAGACGTGTTGCGTAAGGCCGGAAAAGGGGATAAAAAGAAGGGAGAAGAACCTAAACTAAACGAAAAGGAGGCACTGGTTGAAATAGACCGAGTAGCGCAGAATAAGAAGGAACACATCGATCTGGAGTCACAATTTTTGAAAGATTGCTTGCCTGTGTTGGGGCCCGATCGTACCATGCGACTTGCTAAGCTGGAGCGCGAATTTCAGCGCGAATTATTGCAGCACATGAAGGAGCGAAAGGAGGGCGGCAAAGGTCCCAAGAAGTAGATCTTACCCTAACGGGAAATAGCGAAACTCCACTGTCGAATGAGCGCCTGGCTCGACTTCTATAAACCCTGTCATACCGCTCAAACTACTAAAGTCGCCCGATCCTTGATTGCGCAAGACTTGGGTTTGCATCATAGAAGTTGCTTGTGTTGCCCGCACCGGTATGAAAAGTGTGAGTTTTTCGTGTGGAGTTATGATGTCCTGAATCTGTATTACGCTGTGCATGCTTTCAAGGCCTAGTTGTGTCCTGAGCCAAGGCAATACATAGCGCGCAGCGCATGCCAGTGTCGACACCGGGTTGCCCGGCAACGCAAAGACAACCGTTTTCTGCGAACTCCCAAACCACATTGGCTTACCGGGGCGTTGCGCTATACCATGGAACACGCTAGTTACTCCCAAATCATGGAGCACTTCGGGTAACAGATCAAACTTCCCTTTCGAAACGCCACCGCTCAGCAGAATGACGTCGAAAGAACGCAATGCACTGTGCAAGGCGGTCCTCAATTCTTCTGCGTTATCGGGCAAGTGAAGATCACTGGATTCAATACCGATCCCTTGAAGAGCGGCCTTTAAAGCATACACATTCGAACGCCGAATTTGATGGGCGAGGGGAGTCTGCTGTATTTCGACCAACTCATCGCCGGTGGAACAAACGAGAACTCGCGGAAACCGTTTTACTGCGAGGGACTCTTTTCCGATTGATGCAGCAATGCCTATTTCTGCAGGGCCTATTCGCTGACCTTTTTCTGCCAGCACATTGCCTTGTTTCTTATCGCTTCCCTTCAAGTGGATATTCTTGCCGACTGCATTCGGAATTATCTCAATATGAGCGATGCCATTTTCAATCCGAATATGTTCATAAGGAACAACTGTATCGCACCCAATACTGCACACTCCGCCTGTCATAATTTCTATGCAATGGGAGTCGCTTGTTAAGGTGAGCGGAGCCTCTCCTGCTCGTTGCATGGCTTGGATCGTAAAACTGCGCAAGCCGCTTTCGATCGCTCGGTAGTTTAAGGCTATGCCGTCCATCATTACCCGGTTGAATGGGGGCAGATCTGTGTCGGCAAGTAAGTCTTCGGCTAAAACACGGTTTAAGGCAAGATGCAGTGAAATGTTCTCCTCCCCAAGTGATAGTTCGGATTGTTGTATGAGAGCTTCTGCTTGTGAGGGAGTAATCATGTATTAACCTCCTATGGTTGCCATGGATTCTTCAACAGGCGTGCGTGCGGACTCAGCTTCAACGCCATCCTTTTTCTTGTGTAAGACGGCATGTTCAATAGCCGTAGCGATTTCCTGCGTTGATAGTTGCTTCCTCATCAGGTCTCGCAAGTCGAGTTCGTTTTGACCGTACAAGCACGTTTTCATCTGCCCTGATGGTGTTAGACGAATGCGGTTGCACGAACCGCAAAACGTGCGCGACCAAGCAGCAATAATTCCTACACTGCCTAAGTGACCTTCTGCGGAATAGTTTTCCGATGTTGAATTAGGTTCTGCAGTTATACGATCGAGTGCGCCCAGCCCCTTTGAAAGCTCATTCATTAATCCACTTCGATTCCATTTGATGGCATGACGATCGCCACGACCATTGAATGGCATCTCCTCGATAAAGCGCACATCAACAGGAAGGTCTTTACTGAGCATGGCCAGGGGAAGGATGTCTTCTTCATTGATTCCCTCCATGATCACTGCATTGATTTTCGTTCGGATACCGGCGTCGACCAATGCATGTAGAGTGCGCATGACGTCCGGGTATACATCGCGGCGAGTTATAGAAGCAAAGCGCACCGGGTTGAGCGTGTCGAGGCTTAGGTTGACAGAATGAATGTTCAGTTCCTTCATCAGCCGGACGTACGGAGCTGTGAGAACGCCATTGGTCGTGATGGTTATGGACTCGAATAGTTGGCTTTCTGCTACGCGCGTGAGAAGTTGATCGAAGTCTCTGCGCATAAAGGGTTCCCCACCGGTAAAGCGCAGTTTGCGAATACCAAGGGAAGAGAAGATTGGAAGCAATCGTTCAATTTCCTCATAAGAAAGCAACTCATCGCGTTTCAACCAGTCGAGACCAGAGGCGGGCATACAATAATGACAACGCAAATTGCAGCGATCGGTTATAGCCAATCTCAGGTAGTCAATGGTTCGTCCGTGGTTGTCTTTCACAGCATTCTAATTTCGATCTGCAATGTACGATTAGGGAATGGCCTTTTCTGTCTTGTCTGAACCCTTCAATAATTTTCGGAAACCGGAAAAGAACTCTTCAAACGAATCAAAGTCCTCGCGATAAATGATTCCCACTCCTTGCGTGTAAGGCGATTGTTGCAAGGTGTTGGCCTGGAAGTCGTTGCTTTCATTATACATCACCAATCGGATTTTTCCTTCCGGAGTAATCTTATATTCAATGCGGATATCACCAATAATGTTGGTGGTGTTTTGATTGGCTGCCGAGGTGCCGTTGTTGCGGGAAACGCCAAAGTTGCTGCTCAAGGTAAGGCGTTCGTTGAAGAGCTGTGTGCCCAGTGCTAATGCTATTTCTTCGTTGCTGATGTCGTCGCCCGGACTGTAGTTAAACCCGAGATTGAAGTCGTCGCTGATCTGGCTTAACCAGGATGATATCTGGCTCGAGAGAAACTCGGTTCCATTGGCAGCAATGGCACTGGTGCTACTATGGTCTGACGTTACATTGGGTGGGCTGATGAATCTGCGCATAGCCAGCAAGGCAAAAGCTTGGCGGTTGCGCTCCTGGTCGGTGCTGATAACGGCATTCACTCGGCTCTTGGTTACCTGGTCAACCGTGGGCAATTCAATCGAGAAGTCTATACCCGGGCTGAATATTTTGCCCGTCATTTTCATGTTCAATTCAACCGGCACACGTTGTCCATTTTGAAAACTAGGATCCGGTATCAAGTCATAGAGCGAGGCAGAATTCTCGTAGGTTGCATTCAAATTCATTTCACCTCCAAACGGATCTCCAAACCAAGAAATAGTTCCCCCCGGTTTCAATTCAAACGGTTTGTTTATAAGGTTTTTGAGTGTGAAGTTGTAGCTTCCCCTTGTGATTTCAATTCCTCCGTACATGTTGAAGGTTGCGAGGTTATTGATTTCCATTTGAAGGTTTCCTTTACCTGAGCCTTCAATGAGGTCGCCTACGCTTTCATCGAAAATAATCTTAAACACAGCGTCCGGTGTAATTTCAAGTTGAAGGTTCAGCTTAATACCGGACAGGTTGAGTGGCTCATTTTTTCGGACAGTATCATTAGGGGATGTAAATCTGATGAAGTTCTCGAATTCTTGCTCACTGCTTGTACCCATTGGCATCGCTATGGTCGTTCCTTTTTCACTCTTTAATGCGATATCGAATTCGAGGTTGGAATCATAACCATAAATATTGACGTTGCCCGTTGTATAGGCCTGCCCGTAATACATGGAATTTTGTTCCTCCGTTGTATTCATGGCTAGCATTGGCTCAACCATATCAATGACCAAATCAAAGTTCCAGTCGCCAAAGTTGTTGTGAAGCATCTGTCCCGTGAGGAACCCCGATTTACCTTTCTCATCCTTTACCGGAATGTGGTCGAAAGTGAACATGTCCGGATAAACTCCAATTCGGTTTTGGATGTAGTACTTCGTGTTTAAATAGTACACATATACAGATGCATCCTTGAGCAATGCATCCGCGCGAAGTTGAGGCGCGTCCGG
This sequence comes from Flavobacteriales bacterium, assembly GCA_947465255.1. GTDB lineage: Bacteria > Bacteroidota > Bacteroidia > Flavobacteriales_D > Sanyastnellaceae > JAIBBG01. Next base: position 5,348 of record CANIAA010000074.1, read on the forward strand.
CGTGCCGGTAATGGCCATAGTGCCACTGGCGAAACCTTGGATGTCGAGAACTTCGGGTTCCATAAAGGCATTAATGAATTCAAGATCCAATTGATTAATAGTGGCTGTGAGGTCAAGCGGACTCTTCTCGTTTTTCGGCCTGTAATAACCGGCGAAGGTGAGAGGGGTATAGCGATTGAGGCTGATAGAAGCCTTTGCGTCCTTTTCCAATTTACCGTCAATTCGTAACTCATCTCTCCTCGGATCCCAAATAGAATTGGCTTGTAAATCGCCAAACTTGCGCTCATTGAGTATGAAGTTTTTAATATCTACATTGCTACTTAAAATTGCTTCGTCGTATGGATCACGAATGCTGATAGATGCATCCAGCAATCCTTCAAAACGATAGTCATCACCAATGAAGACCGTGAGATTCGATAAATCGAACTTTTCTATTTGGACTCGAACTTCACTGGAATCGGAGTTGAATAAACGTCCGGTGATTTCAACGAACTGGTTTTCATTATAAATATTCAACGATGAAATAGCTACCATCGAGCTGTCGAGACTGATTTTGGCGCCGTGTAGGAAAGTCCATTTTTCTTTTTCCAGCGTAAATGAGCTGTTTTCAAAAATGAAATCAAATGAATTCACATCGCGAATGGCTAGTTTGCCGTTTAGGTCACCTTCAAATTGTCTATTTCCATTGTTCCAGCTAATCGCCGTATACAATGTGTCTTTAAGGGTTCGTCCGTCAATGGCAATATCACGAAACAGCACGTTCGATGCATTCAATAAGTCACAAGAGGCAGTAACGTAAAATGACTCATCCGGATGTTGCACGTCGAAGGTGAGTCCTTCGATTCTGGTTCCCTGATAAACGACGGACGGGCTGGAAACGGTCGTTTGAAAAAACGAGTCGGGCTCATTGAGCTCAAGACTGATGCGAGTTCCCGGGGCTATTTCCAGTTCAGGGGCATAGACATTCGTTATTTGTGAGACATCATAGATTTGTGCTTCGAGTGTGAACTGTTGCGTTTTATGATCACGAATGGTCGGTTTGAATGACGGGAATATGCGTGACGCTATTTCGGTGAGCGAACTGGAAATTTCCGATAGCTTATACTCACCCCGCATCTCTGCAAAAGCTATATCCGACTGAAGGGTTATTGTAGGGATGCCGCTTCGTTGTGAATGAATACTCAAGCGATTCAGATAATAGTCATTGTTCATCGCACAGTAGGTAAGATCACTTACCAAAACGTCGCCTTCAAACTTCTCGAATTCGAGACCTATGCTGTGAATTTGTATGTCGCCGCTCAACGCGCTGTAATCGTATTCTTTCAGGATATTCAATTCATCCAGATTCGCATGCTGCACATGGGTGTTGAAATCGAGCAGGGGTTGATCTTGCATGAAATCGATTGTTCCCTGGAAATTCATGACAAGGTTAGGGTCATCAATAGAAACATCGCCACTGAACGCTCGGTGTTGAAAGTTTCCGGATGCAGTTATGTTGCGATAGGTATAGTCATTGGCCTGCAACTCATCTATCGTTCCTTCAAAAGCAGCATTCACTTTCTTAAGCTCAAGTCCCGATCCCTGCACGTTGATGTTGCCGGTGATAGCGCCCAATGCGCTGGTCTGATAAAACGATCCGAGATTGAATTGCTGAAGATCAATGGTTCCTGCGTAACGGTAATCATTCAAGTCAAGATCTTCCTTGAGTGAAATATCAGCTTGCACCTTTCCAATCGCCGTAGTCACCGTTCCATAGGTCACAAAATCGCTGATGAACCCGGTGAAGTCGCCTTTATATGTCACCTGGCCCAGATAGGCTATGTTGTCGGGCAGCTCTATAAAGGAGGCTCCGTCGAAAGGAGGAATCGGAATTTCCTCGAGCTCTTGCTTATTCGTGGTGAGTTCATCAATGTCCAGCTGAATGTACGTTTGATCGATATCAGGCAGTCCTTCCATATCGATGTTCCCCTTAAATCGGCTGTTCTCATTGAACTGCAATTCCAGGTTACGGCCTTTTAGATTTGCCACCGTTCCCTTAACAGTTCCATTGATGGAAATGGCTTGATCCATTCCTTTTAGTTCCGGAGCGAAATAGCTCAAGTCGTTCAGGTTGATGCGTGCTTGTGCAAATTCGTGCTTCATGGGAACCTTCGTTTCGAAGAAATCCAAATCATCTATCGACTCCACGGTAAAGTGTAAGTCTCCTTTCACATCGCTATCACCGGCTATCAAATTCACATCATCCATTCGAACCTCTCCGCTGGCAAGGGTAAGCTCTTGCGAAAACTCTTCCAGTCGAAAACCGCTCACTTCGTTCATTGCAAGGTGACTCACAAAAGCATGCGTGCTGTCGCCTTCCATGCGGAATTCGTTCACTTCTAACTCGATTTGACTCAGCTTTAAATGATTCCAGTCTACGCCAAAGGTGGTGTCGAGGTCGCGGTGTTCGTTGATGTAGTTGAACCGTCCATTTTGCAAATGCAAGTGATTCAAGGCAATGAACGTTTCGGATTGAGTTGTGTCGCCGCTATCGAAATAGTCAACCAGGAAGTTATAATTCAGCAGACTGTCTTGCTTGTGCCTCACCAAATTGAAATAGGGCGAGTACAGATGCAGACTATTCACCACCAGCTTGCCGCTCACGTCATCATAGGAATAGTTGGTAGCATCGAGCCATTCAACATAGATAAGTGAATCGCCGCGTTGATCTTCAATGTAAAGGTCAGTTGCGTGAAGCTTCGCCCAGATGTCAATGCTCACTGTTCCTATGGAAACCTTCGTATTCCATTCTTTCGACAAATAGTCACTCAGTCGGTGCGCAAGCCACGTTTGCACTGCAGGGATCTGCAATGCAAAATAACCGCTAAACATCAGGGTCACAAGACCGACAAAGATGTATTGGGCTATGCGTATTCTTTTGCGCCTTTTCGACATGTACAACCGCGTAAAATAAGGTGGTCGCGAGGTTGCAAATTAACGCTATAGCCGAGATATTAACAGTTGGTTTTGATTTCTTTGCATGTGTTAATCGTCAGCGTCTAATTCCAAATCACTCAACTCGATTTCAATGGATCGGGTGCTTATAAAGAGTTCCCAAAGCGATAAAATCAAGGAGACAGCAAACAGAACGAGTGAAGATGCAAAGAGGAAACTGGCTGTTTCCATTTTACCGATTGTGATGGCATACATGCATACAATGGCAATGATGAAGCTACTCACCCCGAGTATCTGCATGTTTCGAATAATGCGCATGCGAACACGCAGGTTCTTGATCTGCGCATGTATGAGTGGCTTCTTCGCATCGTCGAGGTTGTGATACCGGTCATGCAGGTTGCGCACCACACTGGCCAGCGCCAGAAAGCGATTGGTATACGCGAGCATAATGAGGCTCACAGCGGGAAAGAGCAGGGCAGGGGTGTTGATATTGATGTCCATCAGAAGGCGAAAATCCTACGGAAAGGAATACGCTATTCCAAATTCTTATCAAATATTCCCAACAGAAAACAAGTCACTTCCAAGGACAGCTACTTTAGCTCCGTGAAATTTGAACTTACATCGGTTTATACCCCCAGCGGCGACCAGCCAACCGCCATTCGCGAACTGACCGATGGGGTAGAGCGTGGCGATAAATACCAAACGCTGTTGGGTGTTACGGGCTCCGGAAAGACGTTTACGATGGCCAATGTCATCGCCAATACCGAACGCCCCACGCTCGTGCTCAGTCACAACAAGACGCTGGCTGCGCAGTTATACTCCGAGTTCAAGGCGTTTTTCCCTAACAACATGGTCGAGTACTTCGTGAGCTACTACGACTATTACCAGCCGGAAGCTTTCATTCCGACCACGGGCGTTTACATTGAGAAGGATCTGCAGATTAATGACGAGATAGAAAAGTTACGCCTTTCGGCCACGAGCGCTTTGTTGAGCGGCCGACGCGATGTGATTGTTGTAGCCAGTATTTCGTGCATCTACGGTATCGGAAACCCGATTGAGTTTCACAAAAGCGTCATCCCCATCAAACGCGGCCAGGCTATGAGCCGACAAGGTTTCCTGCACCGATTGGTGGAAGGCTTGTACAGCCGTACACGCGCCGATTTCACTCGAGGTACATTCCGCGTGCAGGGCGATAACGTGGATGTGTACTTGGCTTACGCCGATTATGCCGTGCGCGTGACCTTCTTCGGAAATGAAATTGAGTCGATTCATACGATACATGTAGATACAGGCAAGAAGATCATGGACTTCGAAATGATTTCCATCTATCCGGCGAACCTATTTGTGACCAGCCGTGAAACATTGACCCAGGCCATTTGGGAGATACAGCAAGACATGGTGAAGCAGGTTAAAGCCTTCGAAGAGCAAGGCAAGTTCATTGAAGCGAAACGCGTGGAAGAGCGCGTTGTGTATGATATTGAAATGATGAAGGAGCTCGGCTATTGTTCGGGCATCGAGAACTATTCGCGCTACTTCGACCGCAGGCAGCCGGGGCAACGACCTTTCTGCTTGCTCGACTATTTCCCGGATGACTACCTGATGGTCATTGACGAAAGCCACGTGACCGTATCACAAGTGGGCGCTATGTATGGCGGCGACCGCTCGCGCAAGGTGAACCTGGTCGATTACGGCTTCCGCTTGCCAAGCGCCATGGACAACCGCCCGCTTACATTCGATGAATGGGAAGGATTGCAGAATCAGGTCGTTTATGTCAGTGCCACACCCGCCGATTACGAATTACAGAAGTCGGGTGGGGTGCTGGTAGAGCAGGTGGTACGCCCCACGGGATTGCTCGATCCGCCTATTGATGTTCGTCCGTCGCTCAACCAGATCGACAACTTGATAGGCGAGATACAAGCCACCATTGCCAAAGATGAGCGCGTGCTCGTTACCACGCTCACCAAGCGCATGGCCGAGGAGTTGGCGAAGTACCTCGACAAGCTCAGCATTGCGTGCCGTTATATACACAGCGAAGTACAAACGCTCGATCGCATTGAAATACTCCGCGACTTGCGCGAAGGAAAGTTCGACGTGCTGGTAGGAGTGAACCTCTTGCGCGAAGGACTCGATTTACCCGAGGTATCGCTCGTGGCCATCATGGACGCCGACAAAGAAGGCTTTCTGCGCAGCAACCGTTCACTCACGCAAACAGCAGGACGCGCTGCGCGTAACGTGAACGGACGCGTGATCATGTATGCCGACAAGATTACCGACAGCATGCAGCAGACGATTGATGAGACTTCCCGACGCCGTGAAAAGCAGATTGCCTACAACCTTGAAAACGGCATCACGCCGACCCAAGTCAAGAAGGGCAAGTCGACCATCTTCGAGCAAAGTGGTGTTCTCGACAAGCGTAAAGCCGTTTACAACGAAGAAGAACATCAGATAGGCGCAGCAGCCGACCCTGTGCTCAGTTATCTCAACGAAGAGCAATTGAAAAAGGCCATCGAGCAAACCACGAGGAAAATGGAAAAGGCCGCCCGCGACATGGACTTCATGGAAGCCGCGCGATTGCGAGATGAGATGCTGGCGATGAAGAAAATGCTGGGAGGATAGATTACGGATTACGGATTACGGATTACGGATTACGGATTACGGATTACGGATTACGGATTACGGATTACGGATTTTAGAAGGGAGCCTCC
>CANIAA010000075.1 GCA_947465255.1 Flavobacteriales bacterium
ACTTAGCCACAACCACTCTCACTGCCTCATCACCGGCCTTCAAAGTGTAGGCGCCTTCGGCTAATGAGCGCACATCAACTTTCAGCGAAAGCTGATTGTTGGTCGAAATACTCATCACTCGCTTGCCTAATGCATCGAAGAGCTCGATGGTTTCGACCTGATTGGCCAATTGAATTTGCAATTCACTTTGCGCAGGATTAGGGAACACAGTAACCTGCGCTGATACTGACTCAGAAACATTAATGGTATTGCACACATTCACCTCAAGAGGGATTTCATACTGCTCTCCGAAGTTGCTGATGAGCAAAAGATTTGGCGTGTAATTTCCGGGATTAAGTGTTGAGATACCTGTAATCGTGACTGTGGCAACTCCTTGGTTGTTGATGACTGATGCCGAGGCCGAGGCACCGCCGAGGCCATTGAGGCCAACCGTCAGCGGAAACGCAAGTTCAGCATTAATATCAATCTCAAACACTATATCGTCTGTGTTGCAAATTTCCCAGCTATCCTGCGAGGTTGTGATAATGGTAGGCTTCATGATGAAGAAACCATCATACATGCTTGTTGCCAATACCAATCCACTTGGTAAATAAGGGTAGTTACTCCAAGTGCCTGAGAACTGTGCGTTATCGTTTTCAGGAAACAAATCGAAAAATGCTACTTCGCTCAATACAGAGGATCCAACACGAATGGCATCAAGCACACGAACCCCACTTCTATAATTGCTTTCATAAATAAACTGATCAAGAGTATACAGGTTGTGATCAATCGCCGGGCTCTCAGCTTCATAAAAGCCTTCGTATGTTACATTATCCAAGTCAGTAATGTTGAAGATATGAGTGCGGGTTCCATATGGCTCCTGATTGTTACCTAAAGCCATTTCATCCAATTCATCGTTCATCAGGAAGAACTTCTTATTCTTCGTGATCCACCCCTGATGAAAATATCCGATTGTAGCCTCACCGTTGAAGTTGTACTCACCAATTAGCTGGCAATCCGTTTTATCAGTCACATCCACAAACACAAGTTTGTCGTTTTCGCTATTAGACCGGCCATTGCAGGCTATCACAATTTCCCGTCCTGTATGATCAGCATCCGGGCCATCATAGGTCCATGCAAAACCATCATGCGTATAACCGCTGCCATCGTAGCCACCGGCCAAAACGGGGCTGAGCGGATTAGACACGTCTATGATATGCTCGCCACCATTGTATGTATTGGTTCCGTATGCAAACACGTATCCGGAAACAGGATCCACATTTACCGTGTGGCAATTTGAAAAATTGGGGTAATGAGCTGACTCTGAAAACTCAACCGGTGGGCCTATTACTCCATCGAGCTGCCCCAAATCAAACACCTGCATACCATGCCCTTGGGCTTCACTCACCACATAGAGCCAATTGCCATGCGACTCCACATCGCGCCAAAGGCTACTCACCGTATGAGTTGGCAAAATACCAATCAGCACTGGGTTTACCGGATCAGTAACGTCGATAAATGATGTAACATCGGCACAACCCAAAATGGCGTATTCCCTTCCTGTCACCGGACTAACCCAGCCCCACACATCATTGGTGTTACCGTTAGGATCACATCCACATTCCTGCAAGGTCATAAACTTCATCAAGTCCATGTTGCGGCAAGGATACTCCCCTGCCATACCATTCACACAAGCGGTTTGAGCAAATGCCTGTAATGACAGCGCTGCCATTGCCGAAATTAAAAGAGACTTCATACTGGTTTTATTTGTAGGCTCCGAATTTACGGCAGTTCAACACCTACGAAATGAAAAGTTCGCCAACTCTTGTATTCAATAACGTCTTTTAAAGTTTACCTTTGACACATGACCACGAAACGCGAAAAGAACATCCGACTTATCGAAGTGCCGAGTGAAGTAGGTGCCGGCACCCGCGGTGCAAGCCTGGGCATTGAAGCCGTTAAAATTGCCGCTCTCGACTTTCGATCTAAGTTTTTCCGTAACTACAAGTCCATTGTTATTCCGAATGATAATCAAGCATTGCACCTGCCCCCCGGCAGCCGTTATGCCCGTCACATTCGCAGCGTACTGAAAATGTATGAGCGTGTTGGTGCTGCAGTGCGCGACACTCTGCGCGACAACCGTTTTCCGCTCATCATTAGCGGCGACCATAGCAGCGCCGGTGGCACCATTGCCGGAATCAAAATGGCCTACCCGGAATCACGCCTAGGGGTCATTTGGATTGATGCTCACGCCGACTTGCACAGCCCATACACTACGCCCAGCGGCAACATGCACGGTATGCCGCTCTCTACTGCTCTCAATGAGGACAATATTGAAGAGAAAGTAAACGATATCGATTACGAGGTGATTGAGCTTTGGGAGATGCTCAAGAACGTAGGCGACATATCACCTAAAATTGAATACCGCGACCTTATTTACATTACACTGCGCGACTTCGAAGAACAGGAAGCAGCACTCATCAAAAAGAACAAGGTAAAAGTGGTAACCACCAACGAGGTTCGCAAAACAGGTGTTACCAAGTTGAGTCGCGAACTGCTGAAATACCTCAGTCACTGCGATCGCATTTACATCAGCTTCGATGTCGACTCGATGGATCCAACAGTTAGCCGTGGAACAGGCACACCGGTGAAGGGAGGTATCAATGAGCGTGAAGCAGCCGACTTGATTCTTGAATTACTACAAAATGAAAGGACCTGTTGTCTGGAATTCACCGAGATAAATCCGACGCTTGATAGTGAGAATGTGATGGCAGAGACCGTCTTCGAAATTCTGCAAAAAGTAGCTCGTCAAGTGGAAATGATCTAGTGCCTCAATGCACCGTGAAAACGGCGCCCTCATTGGCCAGACTCACCGTTTTGAAAACGGTTTCCGCTTCCTTCTTGAAGTCATCATCAGTCGCATACCGCGAACTGAAGTGCCCAAGTATCAAACGCTTCGCTTCTGCTTCCCTTGCAACGGTTGCTGCTTGTTTTGCAGTGCTATGAAACGTTGCTTTCGCTCGCTCGGCCTCTGACTCCAGAAATGTGGACTCATGGTAGATCGTGGTGCACCCCTTCACTGCACCAATTACCTTCTCGCTGTATGCTGTATCTGAACAGTAGGCATAACTTTTTGGTGGTTCCGGTTCCTCGCATACTGTTTCCGGCATCAACGTTTCGCCATTTTCCAGCACAACCGAATTTCCATTTTTCAATTGAATAATCTGGCTTGGCATTAAACTATAATGTGCAATGGAACTCTTTGTGATTTTCGGCTTCCGTTCCTTCTCTTCAAAAATAAAACCGCAACAATCGATTCTATGCTTCATCGGAAACGACCATACTCGCAGCGACTTGTCATCATAAATGCACTGCTTTTGTTCGGTTGTCCATGCAATAACTTCCAGTGGATACTCCAGAAACGTCTGAGATGCCTTGAGTTGCATTTCAAGAATCTCCTTCAATTCGGGAGGGCCATAAACAGTGAGCTTCGCCTTCCTCCCCAATAAATGCATACTCGAGATAAAGCCCATCAGCCCCAGGTAATGATCACCGTGCATATGCGAAATGAACACCTCATGAATGCGCTGCATTTTGACTTTGAATTTCCGCATTTGCATCTGCGTCCCTTCACCACAATCCACCAGAAACAATTTATCATGGATATTAAGCACCTGCGCCGAAGGACTGTGCTTTCCGGTGGGTGCTGCTGCACCACAACCCAATATGGTAACCTCGAATATCATGTAAAAAAAAACCGTCCCTAATGTACGGGACGGTTTACAATATCTGTGTCGTAAAAATCTTAATGCTGAATGACCAACTTACGCGTTGACTTCTTGCTGCCGCTCTGAACAGTATACAAATAGATTCCGGACGGAAGCTCTGCCACGTCAATGTTGATGGAGTTCTCACCGCGTTTACCCGCGAAAGTCTTGCTCATGACGCGCTCACCAACCATATTAACCATCGTAAAGTCAACTTTTTCGTTGCTGTTGAGGCTAAATGGGATGCGTGCAGATTGATTGGCCGGGTTCGGAGAAGCTGCTCCCAAATCGAATGAAGATGCAATCTCTTCTACGCTGGCTGGATTCGCACAGTCGTTAACCGTAAAGACGTAACCTGGGAAAGAAAAAGGCACTTCCAGTTCACCAATGATAGAACTGATGGTAGCCATCACATTCAGACTAACCGGAAAATCACCGGCGAGGTTTGGAATACCCGATACCACACCGCAATACTGACCACCGCCCACAAAAGTGCAATTGGATGGGTTGCATTCCAAGCTCAATCCTAAGTTGCTGATATCGATGTTATTATTGTATGTTGCACCAACAAGGGTAATGCTCTGAATGGTTGCTCCTAACCCTCCGAAGGTCGGGTCTAAAGCTCCCGGGTCAGTTGGAACCAAGAACCAAATGGTCTCGTCGTATTGCTCATTCAAGCAGCCCTGAGTGAGGCCAACGGTTGTATCAGGATAAACACCATACTCAACATCACCAAAATCGTAATCGTTCGGGTTACATTGGGCAGAAGCCGCATAAAAAGAGCAAAGTGCAAAAGCAGATAGTAAAATTTTCTTCATAGATGGTTTAGATATCACGTTCAACTTCTTCCATATAAACTAGGTCAACCGCCTCGTTTTGAGTCGGTGTAATTTTCAAAACGCTTTCGAGTTGCGAAATAGCAATTAGCTTCTTCACTGCATCTTGCAATCCACACAACACGAAGGTTCCGTTAGAATCACGGCAAAGGCGATTGCCTACCAACAAAGCGCTCAAACCCGAAGAGTCGATGTAGCGCGTTTCTGTGAGGTCGATGATGAGGTTTTTGTGACCCTCTTTGTTCATCATGACAATTTCACTTTTCAATTCAGGAGCATGCAGTGCATCCAGCTTCTCTACCTTGGAAGCAATCACTGCTACTTTATCTTTTTGGATAACTTCAAATTTCATTGTTTTCGGGTTTGGGTCAAATGTAAACGCTTTTTCTGAAATGTCATCAATATCACATTCGAAAGTCTTCAACCGCAAAGGGTTCATTTTAACGATGTTCAACTACAAACTTCTGCGTTAGGTGCGATCCGTTTTCAGCAATAAACGTAATGAAATAAACGCCGGATGATAGGTCTGTGCATACCAACTCTTCGCGTTCAGCGCGAATAGCAGATGATGTGACCCAAGCCCCCTGGGAATTGAATACCCGATATTCCTTCATGCGACGATAATCGCTGCATTGAACATACAACATTTCATCGGCAATACTTGGGAAAATCTGCACATTCGAAAACTCGATTTCGCGTTCTTCGATGCTTAAAGGCAGACAAGGCTGTGCGGAGTTATTCGGATCCAAATAGGCCCCGTCCATGAATAATTCACCTGTATCGATGGGATCGAGCCACTCTTTCAACTTCTGAGTGGAAGAGTTCGGGTTATCGTCCCAGTTCTTGTCCATTTTACCGTAGAAATCAGGTGCCGTTGGCGAATTGCAAAAAGAACTTCCACCTGTCAACTGACCAACAATATGTTTGTTCTCGTTGAAAATAGGCGAACCGGAAGAACCTCCTTCTGTAACACCATGATTCGTCTCTGTGGCCATCCAAACTACTCTCCAGTGATACCCGGGAGCTCCATAAGTGCCCGACGCGATATTGGTGGCTGTCGAAATCTTTTTCACATCACCCGCCGGATGATGAATGCCTACTACATCTGCCGGTGTATTAGCGCGTGAATCCCAGCCTGCATAGAAAACATTGTAGTTAGTAGGAGGTGCGTCTTCCATCTCCAGCAACAAGAAATCAGATCCGCTATTACCTCCGCCATCATTGCTGTCGGCCAGATGATATACACCCACTCTATTGCTTGTGCTAGGAGCATTTCCGGTTCCACAGCCACTCTTTTGATACCTGAAACGCACCGTGCACTGCAACCACTCCGCATCCGAAACTCCAATGCCACAGTGCAAGGCTGTCAACAAATAGTTCCTGCAGTCACGTGCAGTCGTATTAACAATACTCCCCGAACAAAGACCCTGACCATTTCCATCGTTAATCAGTAGTCGAACAACAGCATCACGCTGTGGAACCCAATCGGCGCCTTCCGGGCAATTCACATCTACTTCGCAAAACTCAGATGCACGTGAGCTCTCCTCGGTTGTGTAGTCAGAATAATCATACACATAGCGATACATATGACTGACGGACTGTATGCCTATGTTGGGCACACCTACCACAGCTGCCGGCTCGTAATACTCGAGAATGGCCTCATCACCTAAGACTTCCCCCATCATGAAATATCCGTGGGCATTGCAATCTTCGACTGTAAATGGTCCCACAAATGATTTACGGTCAATGGCGTATAAGAACATAACAGCACCTTGCGGGATGTATAAACCATCGAAATAAACACAAACACCCTTGGCTCCTTCTGAGCGAAAGCGATATTGCCAAACGCGGTCGCCATTCGCCATGGTTGTCCATAGGCCTGCAGTTTGCTCGTCCAGATTAACCGGCACGATGCGACCAATATTGGTGCGTCCACCCGCCTTCTCTAAACGAGTGTCTTCCTCTAACAGCTGATCGTGGTTAAACGTGGCCAACTCTGCCAAAGGCAACTGCTGAAGCTGTGAAGCCGACCACTGGTAACCGAATGGCTCTTGTTGAGCAAACAAACTCAACCCGAAAAAGACAAACAAAGTCAATGTAAAAATTCTCATAATCGTTGTTTACGTGGTTTCAAAATGGGTGTGCAAAATACGCGACTTTACTATGCAATACGCATGGGCAGTATTTCTCCCTACCCTCTTTTATGTATTGTTACGCTTTCAGAATACGCCATCCCGTTTTTACGATAATGGCTAGATCACCTGCGAATGAATGCTTGTGCACATACTCGAGATTGAGTGCAAGCTTGGTCGGCATAATTTCCTGTATATAGGTTTCCTGCGGGTTGGCCGATTTAGCGAGGATATTGCTTTCTTCAAAGTAACGCAACGAGGCATAGTCTGTAATCCCGGGCCGAATGCTCAACACCCTTCGCTGCTCGGGAGAGTAGAGCGCAACATAGCGAGGTACTTCAGGCCGCGGGCCTACTACGCTCATGTCACCTAAGACAACATTCCACAACTGCGGCAATTCGTCGACTTTGAATTTTCGGAGGTAGTAACCGGCTCGCGTAATACGCGAATCAGAAGCCCCTACGGTCAACTGCCCTCCTTTTTCAGAATGAGGTTTCATGGTGCGAAACTTCCACAACTTAAAAGGCTTGCCATTTAAACCAACTCGTTCCTGTCCAAAAAAGACTCCACCCCTGCTATCTATGCTCACCCAACAAGCCAACACCACAAAAAGCGGCGAAAAAAGCAACAGCATGACCAAGGCAAAAATGATATCGAACAACCGCTTCATCAGGCGTTCAATGCGGTATTGACAGCGGAAATGACCGTATCTGCTACACGGCTTACATCTTCATCACTCAAATTGTAGTAAACGGGCAATGAAATTTCCGCAGCATACTGATGCCAGGCATTGGGGTAATCTTCCATTTTATAACCCAGCCCCTTGTACAACGAGAGCAGCGGAAGCGGTTGAAAGTGCACATTGAGCGCAATGCCTTGTTCGGCAGCCAGACGTATCACCTCGTCGCGCTGCGCCTCACTCATGCCCGAGACGTGCAACATATACAGGTGATAACAGCTCTCGGCATCCGAAGTTTCGAAAAGCGGAGCTGCGAACCAAGGCTGGCCGGAGAATTTTGAATTGTAATGAGCGCAAATAGCCTTGCGACGCACAAGAGTATCATTATCGTATCGTTCCAGTTCAACCAAACCTATGGCTGCCTGAATATCGGTCATGTTGCACTTATAACCGGCTTCCACAATGTCATATCGCCATTGACCTGCTTGTGTCTTCGTAAGGGCATCTTTCGTTTGGCCGTGAAGAGCCGAAATATTGATAGACTTCCATACTTCATCGTTGTCAAAAGGCGCGGGCAGATTGAGCGTGATTGCACCTCCTTCGGCAGTTGTTAGGTTCTTGACCGCATGAAAGGAAAAACCCATTACATCCGCCTGTCCTCCTACTTTCTTTCTCTTATAGGTTGCTCCAAAACTGTGCGCAGCATCCGAAATGACCAGTATGCGCCCCAGCTGTTGCTGACGTTCGTTGGATGCCTTGAATTTGGCTTTAACCTGCTCACGGTTAACCAGCGACATGATGAAATCGTAATCGCAAGGCATTCCGCCAATATCCACCGGCATAATTACCTTGGTTGCCGCTGTTATGTGCTTCTCTATTTGGGCAGCATCGATGGTGAATTTTCCTTTCTCCACATCAACCATCACCGGCTTTGCCCCTACGTGTAAAACAATATTTGCAGTGGCTGAATACGTGTAGGCCGGAACAATCACTTCATCGCCGGGGCCAACGCCATACCAGCGCAGCACAAGCTCTACGGCATTGGTCCAAGCATTCAAGCACAGTGTTCGTTTAGACCCGCAATACTCGTTGATACGGCTTTCAAGCTCCCGTGTCTTCGGTCCGGTGGTTATCCACCCGGAAAGCAACACTTCGGTCACGGCATCTATCGTTTTTTGATCAATACGCGGAGGAGAAAAGGGAATTGGCTTCATACGGTTGCGAAGTAAAATAAAATTATCATTGGCCACGCCGAATGGCACTTAACTTAATTACACATTATTGTTAGTTGTGGCTGCGAGCCACTGTTCAAACTTACGTTTCCAGCTGCCTGATTCCGTTGGCCGTTCGATAGCAAGCTCCAGGGAGTCCAAAAAATCATCGCGATGCCATACTTGGGCTCCCATGCTGAGCAAATGATCATTGGGCACCTGGCAATCCACCAGTTCTATTCCGATGGATGGCAAAAATCGACACAGATGAATTAAGGCTGCTTTCGACGCATTCGAATGCCGTGAAAACATACTTTCACCAAAAAACATAGAACCCAACGATATTCCGTACAGACCTCCCACCAACCGATCTTGAATCCACACTTCGAGTGAATGCGCAATGCCAAGGCGGTGCAATTCGGAATAAGCATCTACGATTTCATCATGAATCCAGGTTTGACCTTGCCTCACTCCTTCTCGACAAGCTTCTATGACTTCAGCAAAAGAGGTATCCATCGTAAACGAAAGTTCACCCTTGTGCAATAAGCTTCTCATCGAATGGGAAACCTCAATCGATGTAACCGGCAGCACGCAACGTTCTTCGGGACAATACCAATGAAGCTTACCCGGCTCATTGTACCAAGGAAAGACACCGCGCGCGTAGGCTTCGAGCAATCGCTCTTTGCGCAAATCACCGCCTACCGCCACCATATCGCTGTCGAATTCGGAACGAGCAGGAAAACCTACAAAATCAGGATGCAGTTGGTAAATGGGCATGACGTGTGGACAAAGGTAACAGGCGTTGAGTTTCAATTGACCATACTATTCACTGCGCGCCTTTCATGGGGTTCTGAAACAACGCGTATCCTGAATTCAGCGAAAGTACAAGAACTCATTACACGTGCGGAGGTCTTACATAACGATGCTGTAAAACAAGACAAAAAAAATGGCCGATGAAATCATCGGCCATTTTGAATATTGAATAAATCGTTTTATCGAACAACCATGAGCCTGCGCTCCATGATAGCTTTCTCATTGCGCACACGGATCATATAGCTACCGGCAGCCCAGTTGGAAACATCCAGGCGTGACTTGCGGCTGTAAGTTGCCACGTGCTTACCGGCGATATCGAACACTTCTATCCTGTCAGCAACAGTTCCGTTCATGGTAATCTGTACTTCCTGATTTGCCGGGTTCGGCCACATTTGAAGAGCATTCTCATTCAACTCAAACACTGAAGTAATGGTCAAATTCAAAATCAGAACGCTATCACATCCGGCGACACTTTCGTAGGTAAATTCATAGATACCGCTCTCAGTGTATGTAGTTCCATTCCACTCGTACTCGTTGCCTGCTTCCACTTCAATGGTCTCTTCAGTGTCAAATCCACATGAGCCATCGTCGAAAGTAGCTGCCGGGTTGTAGTTACAAGCATCACCATTGGTACAACCGGTAATTTCGAATAAATCGCACTGACCGTTATTGTTTGTATCAATGTACTCACAGCTTCCTTCCAGTAAACATCCTGCTTCCGGATCGTAGTTGCAAGCAGCCAAGTCATTGCAGCCCGGGAATGAGCAGGTATTGTTGTCGGTTGTCGCTTCCGGATTGTAGTTACATGCAGTTGGATATGTGCAGCCTAAAATCTGGTAGATACAGCTGCCATCTTCTTCGTTTGCCTGTGGGTTGTAGTTGATGGCGAAAATATCCGTACAACCAAGAACACAAGAACCGTCAAACTCAGTGGCCAATGGGTTGTAGTTTACAGAAGCCGGGTTTGTGCATCCTTCAATTTCAAGGCAGTCACATGTTCCGTCATTGTCATTGTCTTCTATACACAAGCCTGCACAGTCCAAACAGGTTTCAGAAGGATACGTGCATGAACCATCGTCATCAATTGCGATAGGGTCAAAGTTGCAAGCCGATTCATCCGTGCATCCGATGTAAACACATGAACCATCTTCTTCTAAGGCATTCGGATTGTAATTATCTGCCAGCGGATCAGTACAACCCTGATTGTCAAATTCGTCGCAAATACCATTATTGTTACCATCGTTTATGCAATCGCCATTGCAATCGTAGGCAAACTCAGGGTATTCGCAAGAACCTTCGGCAAGACAGCCGGCCTGAGCATCGTAGTTACAAGCAGTGTCGTCATTGCAACCGGGGAACGTACAGCTACCATTGTCACAAGCTGCATTCAAATCGTAGTTACACGCGTTA
>CANIAA010000076.1 GCA_947465255.1 Flavobacteriales bacterium
CGCACAATTCAACTATTGGGAACGGTCGACCCCTATATTACCTATTACACACCGAGCGGTCAAAAACATAGCTTGCGCACACGTTGGCAGTCGCTCGACAATAACAACGACAACAACCAGGGCAATTTCAGTGATCAATACTATGGCGAGTACCAATACCAGCACAACTGGGAGAAATCGGGGGTTTCAAACTTCACCACTACGCTCGGCTTAGTGGGAATGTATACAAAAGCACGAGGTGAATTATTCACCGGAGGCAATGCAGACGGGAGGAATACTGCGGAAAACTACGCCGCATACTTACAGGCTGACAAGAAGCTATTCGACAAGCTCAACCTATCTGCGGGAGTCCGATACGAGTATTTTCGTATCAATGAAGACAGCGATGACAAGCCTGTTTTTCGGGCCGGGGCTAACTACCAGCTCGGACGTGCTACCTATCTGCGCGCTTCTTATGGACAGGGATTCCGCTTTCCAAGTATAGCCGAAAAATTCATTGTGACGGGTGTAGGTGCGATCAACATTTTTGCGAATCCCTCGCTGGTGGCCGAAACCTCCGACAATGCGGAAATTGGTATCAAACAAGGCTTCAAAATCGGCAACTTCATGGGTTATGCCGATGTGGCTGTTTTCCAGCAGAACTATGAGAACTTCATTGAATTCACATTTGGTCAGTGGGCAAGTGTTCCACCCAATACACCGCCGGCAGCCTATTTCAGTGCGCTGAGCAAAACATTCGGGTTTAAGAGTTTGAATACCGGCACTGCCCGTATTCGCGGGGCAGAGTTCTCCATTATGGGTGCAGGAAATATTGGTCAGCATGAGTTTCAGCTTTTGGCCGGCTACACATACACACAACCTGTAACGCGCACACCAGACTTCAATTATTCGGTTCAAGACGCTTCGAGCTCAGTCGATGCGAGTGTTAGCTATATCAGTACCAGCAGCGATACGAGCAACAACATCTTAAAATATCGCTTGCAACATCTTGTTCGGGGCGACATTTTCTGGAAACACAAATCATGGAGTGCCGGTATCAGTGCGCGTTACAATAGCCACATGCAGAATATCGACCGAGCATTTACCGATTTGGAGTCAGTTCCCTTTGCCAATTTTCAACCCGGCCTTACCAAATGGCGTGAAGAGCACACCGACGGTGATTGCGTGTTTGATTTACGCGTAGGCTATGAAATCAAGGGTCGACATCGTTTGGCGATTATCGTGAATAATGTGCTCAACCGCGAATACTCCATTCGTCCGTTAGCTATTGAAGAGCCTCGCATGAGCATGCTTCAGTATACATTAACGCTGTAGTATTGCAGAATGAAAATCATCGCCATCATACCTGCCCGTTATGCAAGCACCCGATTTCCGGGGAAACCACTGATTGATATCGGTGGTAAAACGATGATTCAGCGAGTTACAGAACAGGTGCGATTGTGCAAATCAATTAGCGATGTCATCGTTGCGACAGATGATGAACGCATATTCAACCATGTAGAAAGTCTCGGGGTACAATGTGTTATGACCCTTGTCGATCATCCCAGCGGAACAGACCGATGCCTGGAGGCATTTGAAAAAACAAAGGCGGATGCTGACTGCATTGTGAATGTTCAAGGCGATGAGCCATTTGTGGATCCTGTTCAGTTAGACGCACTTTGTGCACTCATTTCACAGCCGGACGTATCCATTGCAACGTTGGCCAAACGAATCACTGACAAGGAAACGCTTTTCGACACATCGAAGGTTAAGGTTGTACTTAATAAGCACTCACAGGCACTTTATTTCAGCAGACAGGCCATACCATTTTATCGCAATGCCGAAGAAGAAGCCTGGCACACTCTACACAGCTATTACAAGCATTTGGGGCTTTACGCATTCAAAAGTGAAGCGCTTCGATCGGTTTGTGCATTACCCGCATCTTCGTTGGAGAGAGCTGAATCGCTGGAACAATTGAGGTGGATTGAAAATGGGTATTCAATCCATGTTGGAATCACGGAAATTGAGTCCGCGGCTATTGATACACCTGAGGATTTGCAGAGCGCTATGAACCGCTATTTCTCGTAGTCGAAACGCTGACCCAACATTAAATCGCGGTAACATCTCTCCATTTCCTGTTCATTCAAACGCTGCAATATGATTGAACGATTATGTTGTTGGTCTGAAACGGGCAAAGATTCTTCAAGTGCCTTGCGGTTCAAATCACTTTCGACAGAAAACACAAGTAAACCCCAATCACGGAACGTTTTTAGTAATGGATTTTTAACTCTCAAAAAAATCTTCGCTCCGAAATAAAACAACGCAATGAGGTTCGCAAAAGCTTGTTGACGAAGATGTCCCATTATCGCGAATCCTGTGGAACTAAGTTGAGAAAAGTACTCCTCTTTAGGAACCACTTGCGTTTGCAGTTTCAACTGTTCTTGACCAATAATTTCATATGCTGCATGAGGTAAAACCTCCAGATACCTTTTTGATCCATAGGAGATAGGCATGACGATCTCATTCCGGACATCAAGCGATTTGAGTAACCGAAGCATCTCGATATGATTATTCGCCGGATCTCCCGAATTACCAATTTGGATACTATTGTTCTTCGCTCTTGTCGGCACATCACGAAAATCTTCCACACCACTAAACGACAGTGGGATTTGTTTGAGGCGTTTATTAAAATGGCGTCTTACAAGATCAATATCCGGCTCAACCAAAGTTGCACCATGAGTCGCCTTTGTCATAGCGCTATATAAAAATCGATGATCGCGTGTACCTCTTCTTACCCTGTTTTTCCAATGCCTATACATTGATTTCAGATGATTGACCCAACTCACATTATAGAGTGAAGCTGCGAAGCCATCATAGAGCTTGTTCCAAAACAAGGGGAGTGTATATAAATCGGCGCCCCAAATGACCCATACGATAGCTACATCTCTTCTTTCGATGCGATTCACCAATTCGGCAGCATGCATGTCGAAATAGTTAATGATTACTTGTCTATACTCACCGCGATTAATCTTGTCTGCCCAAAAAGTGTACTCTTCCTCATTAGCCCTTGAGGCGGTGAATCTCTCATGCAATGCGTTCTTAACCGGATTTCCGAATGCTACAAAGTGATCATTGGACTCTGGCGCATACCTAATGCATTTCTCGATATACCAATTAGATTGGTTTACATCGAGCATGAGGTGCAAATTCGGCTTCATTACTTGGCGAAATAACCGATAATCGATTCTATTACTCGATCTGTTTCTGCGTCGGACATGTCAACAAAGAGAGGTAATCGAAGCAGCGTGTCCATATAACGATCCGAGTGAGGCATATCGCCACCTTGATGCTTGTCAGTATAGAAAGGAGATTTATGCAGCGATAGATAATGAAAGACCGGAAATGAACCAGCCGCCTTCATATGCTCAATAAGCGCAGAGCGTTCATGGAGGTTTTCTGTGAGCACATAAAACATGTGTGCATTGTTCGACGCAAAATCGGGTATGACAGGCAACTTCAACTTACCTTGATCTGCCAAGGGCTTAAGCGCAACATGATATCGATTCCAGATTTCTCTTCTACGCTGCTGAATGGAATTTATATTTTCAAGTTGAGCAAATAAAAATGCTGCAACTATTTCGGAAGGCAAGAATGATGAGCCAATATCCACCCAACCATATTTATCGACCTCACCACGGAAAAACGCCGAACGATTTGTTCCCTTCTCGCGAATGATTTCTGCGCGCTGAATAAATCGCTCGTGATTTATCGCTAGCAAACCACCCTCACCACATTGTATATTTTTCGTTTCATGAAATGAAAAAGCAGACATGTGACCCAAGGTACCCAGCGGACGACCCTTGTAAAAACTATCAATGGCCTGCGCCGCATCTTCAATGACCAACAGATTATGCTGGTCAGCAATACTGTTTATCTTATCCATATCACAAGCCACTCCTGCATAGTGCACAACAACGATAGCCTTGGTGCGCGCTGTGATTAGCTTCTCAACTAAATCTTCATCGATACCCGGATGATCAGATCGGCTATCAGCAAAAACGATATGAGCACCACGCAGCACAAACGCATTCGCTGTGCTCACAAACGTATAAGAGGGTACAATCACTTCATCGCCGGGTTGAATGTTCGCGAGAAGAGCCGACATTTCGAGTGCGTCCGTGCATGATGTAGTAAGAAGCGCCTTCCGCATTGAATAGTTATTCTCAAAAAATGCATGACATTTCTTGGTGAACATACCGTCTCCCGAGATTTTTCCCGATCTTACTGCTTCTTCAATGTAGGCGGTTTCCTTGCCCGTGAGATGAGGTTTATTAAAGGGGATCATTATGGCTTTTTGTATCGTGCCGGAACACCCAAGTATAGTCCGGGATTAGTTAAACTTTCGGTTACTACTGCACCGGCACCTGTTCTAACAAAGTCAGCAATCAGCAGATTATCGACTACACAAGTGCCAATGCCCAAACTTACACAATTCCCCACACTAACAAAACCGGCGACGTTGACACCGGGCGAAAGAAATGAATGAGCGCCTATTATTGTATCATGTGCTACAACGACTCCTGCGTTCAAAAGCACATTGTCCTCCAATTGCGCCTTCATATCGATTACACAACCCGGATAAACAACAATGCCACGGCCTATTTTAGCAGAAGGGTCGACATAAGAAGAAGAATGAATGAGTTTACCGAAAGGCACTTCAACCGAGAGCGTATCAAAAATGTTTTTTCGTTGCTCAAAGTGTTTGTAGCCTATCGCAACCAGAAGCTCATCAAACAAACCTTCCTTAAACGACGTCAACACATCCGAAACTTTCCCCAAAACCGGCAAGCCATGACGGGTTGCTCCTTGCTCTGCAAAATCATCAAAAAACCCAACTACCTGGTATTGATTGTCGTTGCGTGCATGCCATGCGATTTGTTCTCCCAGATCGCCGGAACCGATTATTGCCAGTTTTTTCATCGTCTTTTAAGGAAGTTTTTTGCATTCGGACCTTCATTAAACAATAGGTCTAAAACAGTTACATTGTGGTTGAAAGGTTCAAACAGTTGTGAATAGGCAGGATAACCGGAATACTCCATCCATTCAACATGGATTGATGCATTCTCGAATGCCGTTAAATCAAGATAACTCTTTGCTGCAGGACCTGAAATGTAATGAGTGCCGTTCAGTTTTTTAACCGCGTCTATTAAACGTTCGTTCTTATCACCTGTTAAACCCAACGCGCGCGAATCTATAATCTCCGTAGTGATATTCAGGACACTATTAATCTTATCTATGAACTGCCGATTTATTTCTGATAGATTGTCTGTTTCAATTGAAGAGTAAAGCAATTTAAACTCACTTTCATAATGGCGAAAATAAGGTGCCCTAGCATAATTACCCGCGAGGGCATTCCAGTGCTTAATATTCCAATTCGATTTCGAAACACAAGTCTCGCAGATTTTTTGGTTCAAGCTCTGTTGTAAAACAGGGATGGTTAACCACTGCATGCCTGTTGGCGTTTTTATCATGTTTCGATTACGCCAATCGTTTTTCGTGTATTGCACCTCATCATAGATAACGAACACATCTGCTTTTTGAATTATATCAAAATATCCCTTCCAGGGGATGTAATTAGATTGGAGTATTGCAACCTTTCTCATTTCAATTCAAAAATTAATTGCGGATTATCGAGCTATGGGAAATCGACCACATACCTTCTCAAGAAACCGGAAAACCCTATGATACTTATATATTTATTACTCATTGGCTGTCTAACGAATTTCTTCAATATTGACTATATCCATAGAAAATTGCTTGTCCAACCAGCGCGCTGTGCCTGCATCATGCCATGGTTTAGCCAATTGGTTACGGAGAAAATTGTATTCCCACACCAACGGGGTGTCCATGTATTTCACCCAAATTCGAAAGCGTGCGTCTTTGAAACTATGATGTGTTTTGCCAATCCAATAAGCGGTAAAATCGCGGAAACCGCGATGCAAGTATTCGTCTCTCGTGCTCGAATACTTCAGTCGGTTCCAAATTGCATCAAGGGAAATCACTTGCGATACGGGAAGGAAAATCACCAGAAAATTCACGATAAGATAAACATGAAACATGTGGTATTCATAGAGCAATGTAAGCCCCATGAAATGCATAGTTAAGATATAACTGATAATAGCCGCCAAACGCGTAAAAGCGCCTACCACAAGGCACCCGATGATAAGCAGCCAAAAAACAAGAATGTAACTTGGGTCTATATCTGCTGGTTGAATAAGTGGGACTGTATCATATATCAAGTGCCTAAATTCAAACAATTGCAGCACCTCCATAAAAAAATTCAGGAAGAATGCTATTCGAAAAATAGCCAATCCCATTGCATCTACTCTTTTGTAGTACATGCCACTGGCCCAGCGAGTGAAAAAGCTAATCATGACTCGTCAGGCTGTCGTTTTGATTCCGGCTGAGGATGCCCATTGCAACTGCGGGCGAATCATACCATTGATTTTGCCGAGGAAACCATTTTCGCGCGCTTGATCTTTAATTTCAAACGAAACCATACTCCTCTGAGCAAAAAGCTTACTCATACCCGGAGTATGAAAATAAATATCCATTTGATACAGATCATCGTTCAGGAAGTTGCCGGGAATGATACACGTAAAAACGGTGGGCATACCGGGTGGGCTATGAAGCTTACCTCCGGAACCGAACACAACCTCTTCTTTGGCCGTTTTCAAATCGAACCCCACCGAAAGATGGTGGTCTTTGGTATGATTAATCAGAGTGATTTTCAATCTCACATCCGAAGAGATGTCGATGATGTCTGATGGAGTTTCCGAGCTGCCGTTTTCAATCGCTGCTTCAACGATGGTGATATGCTCGTTGCCCAGCTTCTTGCTTTCAGTAGACTGTACAACGCGCCTTGCCAGCAAGTCACGAGACACATACTCGCGCACAACATCGAGTGTAGGGCCTTGCATAGCGAGTCTTCCCATGTCGAGATAAATACCCTGATTGCAAAGTGTTTCAACTGCGGTTAGGTTGTGGCTTACAAACAAGACCGTGCGGCCCTCCGAAGTACTAACCTGATTCATTTTGCCAAGACATTTCTTCTGAAACTCAGCATCACCTACAGCGAGTACTTCATCGACAATCAGAATTTCAGGCTCAAGATGGGCAGCAACAGCAAAAGCTAATCGCACATACATACCTGAAGAGTATCGCTTTACAGGAGTATCGATGTAGCGCTCAACACCAGAGAATTCAATAATCTCATCGAGTTTAGACGTTATCTCATGACGGCGCATACCGAGTATAGAACCATTGAGATAAATATTTTCACGTCCGCTCAGTTCAGGATGAAAACCGGTACCTACCTCGAGAAGGCTAGCCACTCTTCCTCTCACCTTAACAGATCCGGATGTTGGACTTGTGATTCGGCTTAACACTTTCAATAGTGTGCTTTTACCGGCACCATTGCGGCCTATTATGCCTACAGAATCGCCTTGGTTAATTGTGAAACTGATATCGTTCAGGCTATAAACAACATCGTTTTTGCCCCCGGCTTCGCGGTTATTTTGCTTACCAATAACCATGTATGGATCTTCCTTGCCACGAACTTTGGCGAACCAGCGCTGAAAATCGTGGGAAAGATTTCCGGTACCGATTGCACCCAATCGATAGAGTTTAGAAAGATGCGATACTTCGATGGCTTTAGACATGGCGTGGGGCGTTATACAGTATCGATGAAATTACGTTCTACTTTATTGAATACGATGATGGCAATAAACATTAAAACCACCGTCACGGCAACAGCATAACCGAAATACCACCATTCAAAAAAGCCTGTTCCGAACAAGCCCTTTCGTACCCCTTCGAAAATGGGCGCAAGCGGGTTCCACTGTAAAAAATTGCCGGCAAGATTTCGCACGCGCTCACTATCGAGCGGATAAACGACCGGCGTAGCATACATAAGAAGTTGCACACCGAAAGCGACCAGAAAAGCCAAATCGCGGTACTTCGTTGTGAGTGAGCTTATAATCATACCCAAGCTCAGCCCCAGCAGTGCCATAAGCAACAGAAACACCGGCAACATAAACAAGAATGAAGTGGTGTGCAGCTGAAAAACATCTCCTTTGAAATAGACGTAATAGAGCAGCACCAATAAGAAGAGAACAGACTGAAGAGCAAACTTGATGAGGTTGCTAACAATAATACTCAGCGGAATAATAAGGCGCGGGAAATAAACCTTCCCAAATACTCCTGCGTTGTCTTTAAACACCGTGCTTGTCTTTACCAGGCAGTCTGAAAAATAAGTCCAGATAACAACTCCGCTAAGATAAAATAGCGGCTGAGGTATGCCGCCGGTTGGTATTTGAGCAATGGCGCCAAAAATGACCATGAACGTGAGCGTCGTAAGCATAGGCTGTATAAAGAACCAAACCGGACCTAAGAGCGTTTGCTTATACTGCGCAACAAAGTTTCGGAAAACCAGAATCCAAAGTAAATCACGGTAATTCCATACCTCCCTGAGGCGAAGGTTGAATAACGGATAATCGGGCTCTATTACAACATCCCACTGCTCCTGACTTTCTGCGTTGGCTGACATCTTGGTTTGATTAGGAAAAGCGCTACGAGACAAATGTACAAAAAGGAAGAGGCTAGCCAATGGACATTCCATCTAATTCACTGTAAATCAAAATGGGCTCATTCAAAATGCAGTGTTTAAAACTCCTATTCATTGGAATTTGGCGAGATAGGTTGAATTCTATTTTCGTTTACATGGTTAGCTATCTAGACCTCGCACTGCTCATTCCCATCGGCCTTGCCATATGGCGCGGCTGGCGCAATGGTTTCGTCATGGAGGTCTTCTCCATGCTGGCTTTGTTCGTGGGTCTTTATGCTGGTGTTCACTTGAGCGACTGGATGGCAAATTTCCTCCGCACCAAATTCGATATGAACTCGGAAAGCCTTCCGATTGTGTCATTCATAGTGGTACTTATATTGGTTTTCGTAGGGCTTTACTTCATGGGCAAGCTTATCACCCAAACAGTAAGCGCCGGCGGTGCAGAGCGTTGGAACCAAATTGGAGGTGCGTTCTTTTCGCTCACCAAAACGCTGTTATTCCTGAGCATTCTTTTCGTTCTGTTCAATGCCCTGGATCGCAAATATGGCTGGTTGCCCAACAACCAAAAGCAGCACTCCTACTTCTACGAACCGATCTACAACTTTTCTCTATTCCTGTTGCCCTCCATGGAAGAAAGCGAGTTTTTCAAGAAACTCGAGGCCCAGCAACTCGCGCCCATAATCGTGGCGCAGGAGGAAGAGAAATAAACCCCGGCTAATATCTGCTTTTCATCATATTTAGGAGAAACACAACCCTTGGCTTGCAACCTTTGCGCTATCGAGTTGTTGTATAGCCATGATAGGGGTTGAATTCCATCGCTACATACCGGAAGAAGACAAACGAACACCGTTCGACAAGCTTCTTCCTTTGTTTATTGAACTTCTCAACTACACCAACGGCGACCCCAATGAAGCACTCGATTTCATGGAGGAAATCGATCGCCAGCGCCCGCTTTTCACCGACACTTACACACGCGATGATTTCGAACAGGAATTAAAGCGCAAAGGCTATCTGCGCGAAAAATATGAAGCCGGAGGAAAAGGCGGTAAAGGAAAAGGCAGCGGCATAACAGCGAAAAGCGAGCAAGCCATGCGCCAGCGCAACCTCGACCAGTTGTTTGGTAAAATGAAAAAGTCGCAGCACGGTCGACACAAGACGAAGCAAGCCGGAACAGGTGACGAAGCCACAGAGCTGCGGAGACCTTTCGTTTTTGGCGATAAGCCCGATCAGATTTTGATGAGTGAGTCGATGCGAAATGCTCAGATAGCTCACGGCATCAACGATTTCATGCTCACCGAAAACGACTTGGAGGTTTTCGAAACCGAGCACCTGTCGCAAGCCTCTACCGTGCTCATGATCGACATCTCGCACAGCATGATTCTATACGGCGAAGACCGCATAACTCCCGCTAAAAAAGTAGCGATGGCACTTTCGCAGTTCATCATGACTCGCTATCCGAAAGACTCACTCGACATCGTAGTTTTCGGTGACGATGCGTGGCCGGTCAGTGTGAAAGACTTACCGTATCTGCAAGTGGGACCTTATCATACCAACACCGTAGCCGGTTTAGAGCTAGCTATGGAAATACTGCGACGCAAACGTTCAGGCAACAAGCAGATTTTCATGATTACGGACGGTAAGCCTTCTTGCCTCAAGGAAAACGGACAATACTATAAAAACTCATTCGGGCTCGACCCTTATATAACCGGCAAATGCCTCAATCTGGCGCGTGCTTGCCGCAAGAAGAAAATTCCGATTACCACGTTCATGATTGCGCAAGACAGTTACTTGCAGCAATTCATTGAAGACTTCACCGAAGCCAATGGCGGAAAGGCCCTATTCACCGGACTGGACGGACTTGGAGACAGCATATTGAGCGATTACGAGCGCAATCGTAAAAAACGAATCTGACACAGAAATGAAACACACCAGCATACAAACCCTCGGCGAATTAAAGCA
>CANIAA010000077.1 GCA_947465255.1 Flavobacteriales bacterium
CCTGTTAGTGCAATGAAGGGAATCCATATTTGACTGAAAATGCTAACACGCATGGTCAAGGGTTGATTTGCAGTGTCAGCTCTGAAGGGATATTGATATTCTTTTCATTCACAAATGCACCGATGGCTCCGGGCGTTTTCTGAATGAATTCTATCATTTCCTGATCCGTTTCAAAGAAGTGCGGTGCTCTGCTTCGACCCTGAAACACCTGGGATAGCCAGAACTTTTGAACTTCAGAAACAGTCTTTGCATATACTTTGGAGCATACCACAGTGGCATCGGTCGATTTTGTTTCGGGCAAACAAACAGCGAGCGCTTTACCATTCGACCAGAAGTTGTTTCGAGCCTTGAAGGCATCGATTACTTGCTGTTCGCTAAATGACTTGCTACCTAAATTATTACCCACAATGGTTAAGCCTGCAAGTCGCTGTGATAATAGTTCCTGCCCGCAGAGCAACAAACCCAGCATCAGCCATACCGATATGTGTTGTTTAAAACCCATAAGCCAGTTGAAAGCGTATATCGTAGCGAGTAGTGTTGTGGTTGTGAAACAAATGATCGTCGCCAGACTCTAAGCGTTCGAGTTGGAGCTTCATTACACAGTTGTCGATGATGTCAATCTTGTAACCTATGCCTGTCTTAACAATGTTGACCGGATTGGTGTGCAGCTCACGTTCAGACATGTCCATGAAGTCAAACAATCCATAGATCACCTGCTTTTCTTTAAAGCGCCAACCGGCATAGATGAACTGAGAATAGTTTTCAGCGACTCCCGTGCTATCTGTTCGGTTCTTATTGTAAGACGATTCGCTTAATACCTCGAAGTGTTTGCCGAAATAGGCCACCGAGAAGCAGGTGAGTTCATAATTCACTGCGCCTTTGTATTCGGAATTACCGGCGCCGTGCCCTGTGTGTGCGCCGGGAGTATTCGAAGTCATATAATCGTTGTAGTAGGAAGCACCGATGCGCATTCCATCCACGGGCTTGATGTGCACAGCTGTTGTGAGCGCTTTATTGAGAGCACTGTCAAACAAGTCGGTGGAGGCTATGCTGTTGGTAGCACAGATGTCATATCCAAAATTCCATTTCCCAAGGTTTTGTCCCTGCATGCGCAAACCCAGTGAGTGAATAGGAATGAGATAGCTGAAGGAAGACGGTCGGTCGATGGTAGGGTAGAAGTATCGTCCGTGGTGATACACGTCGTTCCAGTAATTCACCGGTGTGTGCATCTTACCGATAATGACGCTGTGATTTTTGTAATAGTCGAATTTAAGCTGAGCACGCTCTACGCTGGGAGCGAATTTGCTTGCCGTGGAGTTGTCGTACTTAACAACTGTTTCGCCCAGGAAGCTGACGCGATCGCTCAAGTTTGAGGTTACAAAAAAATCTTGCTCGCCAAGAGAGAAATAACTGTCGGCATTTTCTTCACCTACCTTGTCATAATTGTACTGAAGATGGCCGTATATCTTGAGCTGAGTGTTGCGCTGCTGTGCATGGATAAACGGGATGGAGGCCAGAAGCAAAACAGCAGATAGTACAAGTTGAATGAGTTTGGCCTTCGTCATAGTAGTGGGCAATATAGTCCGAAAAACCCTGGAACAATCAATTCTACTTCTTGATCATAGCATTCGCATTAGCACACCAAGACTCAGGGCCACCGGCTGCATAACCGGTTTGTCCAAGTGGATTGAAGTTAACAGAACCGTCCTGTTGCACTTGTGGGGTTACCAAATGCACGGTAGGATAGCCTTGAACCTGAAACACCTGTTGCATTGTTTGATTTTGCTGTTGAATTTCAGTTGGCAATTGCTTTTTGCGGGGGTAATCAAGCTCGACCAATATGACATTGTCCTTAGCCCATGTAGTGAAATACGGCGTCTGGAAGACTTCCTTCTGAAGTCGAATGCACCAGCCGCACCAGTCACTACCTGTGAAGAAAAGAAACATGGGTTTGCTTGTTTCCATCGATTTTTGAATGGCAACATTTATGTCGGTATACCATTCTTGTGACTGATGGTCTTGTGCATTTGAGCCAAGGGTTAAAAGGCAAAACGCCAACGAGAAAAGGAATGTCTTCATGTTTCAAAGATAGGTTTTTTCAAGAATGCACAAAGCCGGGTTTTATTTTACCTCCTGCATTAATTTGCGAATGAGCGGCGAAATGAGAATAAGCACTACGCCTGCAATGAGAGCATACCAGGCAAAGTCGTAATAGCCTTGGGTGTAAATGTGAAGCTTCTCCACAGGCGATGCGCTTTCATCGGGTGAGATACTCGCTCCAAATAATCCGGCGACGTATTGTCCATAGGCACTGGCCAAAAACCACATACCCATCATGAAGCCCTGCAAACGGTCGGGCGCCAGCTTGGTCATAATCGACAGTCCGATCGGCGAGAGACACAGCTCACCGAGTGTTACCGCGAAGTATGCAAAGGTGAACATGTCGAGCGAGGAAATTCCATTGGCGTCTGCAAAAAAGCGTCCGCTGAAGAACAACATGTAACCTGCCCCCAAAAACAAGAAGCCAATACCGAATTTCACCACCGTATTGGGTTCCATACCGCGCTTGGCGAGCCACACCCAAATGGTTCCGGCTACGGCTGCAAAGGCAATTACAAAGGCTGAATTCGCTGAGTTGTTTATGCCGTTGGGATCTAAGTGAATCATGCCAAGTAGTTCATCGCTCAAGTGATTGGCGGCATACAAACTCAACGATCCGCCTGCTTGTTCGAAGATGGCCCAGAAAACAATCGAGAAGAAGATGAAGAAAAGCGCAGCAACGAGTTTCTTCGCTTCGGCCGCGCTGCCTTTGGTCATTTCATATCCCAAATAAAGTAAGCTGAACGGACCAATGAGGTACATGAAGTAATCGGTATACACCGTATTGGCCACCATAATCATAATAGCGGGAATAGCCAAAAGACCTCCCGCGTAAACTGCAATGTCTTGCCACACCCATGTTTTGCCTATGGCACTTTTCAGGGGTGAAAGTCCAATGGGGCCCATCTGATGGCGGGTACGTGTGAAGGTTATTAAGCTAATAGTCATAACCACCGCAGCCAATCCGAAGGCTACATTCCAGGTCAAATCGGCGGGAACGACACCCGATAGAAAATCTCCTTTCCCAATGGCGATGCAGAAGTAACCGCCCAACAATGCTCCGACGTTGATACCGGCATAGAACAAGGAGAATCCGTCATCACGACGGCTGTCGCCTTGCTTATACAACTGGCCCACCATGCTCGAAATGTTTGGCTTGAAGAAGCCGGTTCCAACCACGTTGAAAGCTATTCCTAAAAAGAAGAATTGCTTCGGGTCGATAGCAAGAATGATACTACCGGTAATCATGAGTAATCCACCCCAGAAGAGCGACTTGCGGAAGCCGAGAATCTTGTCGGCAAACATGCCGCCGATGAACGTGAAGGCATACACCCAGGCTTGTGTAGCTCCGTATTGCAGGTTCGCTGCTTTATCATCCATGAACAACTGCGTCACCATGAAAAAGGTGAGCATACCTCGCATGCCGTAGAAGCAAAAGCGCTCCCACATTTCTGAGAAGAATAGATACCAAAGTTGTTTGGGGTACTTCCCCTCAAAGGTTTGAATTTGTTCGATGGTTTGCATATCAGTGTATTCCTTTTTCGTTCATGGTTTTGTTGAGACGGCCAAGCAGTAAAAACATCAATGCGGTGGCGCCTAAAAGTAATCCGAAGTTGACCCAGAAGAAGTCGGTCTTGTCGTTGTAGCTGTCCCACATACTGGCCAACACCCCGCTGAGCTTGTTGCCGATAGAAGTGGCCAAAAACCAACCGCCCATCATGAGCGACGTGATGCTCGCCGGGCTGAGCTTCGACACGAGCGACAATCCCATGGGGCTCAAAAACAATTCGCCGATGGTGATTACACCGTAGTTGGCAACGAGCCACCACGGACTCACTTTCTCTGTTCCATTGGCACCGGCCTTTACGGCGGCTACCATCACGAGCACGGAGAGTCCGCTGATGAGCAAACCAAAGGCAACCTTAGCGGGTGTTGATGGCTCGGCATTGCGCAGACGTAAAAACGAAAAGAAAGCCACCACCAGAGGCGTTAGCAAGATGACCCAAAACGGATTGATGGACTGACTCAGGTTCGTTGCCCACAAGCTCACCTGTGTGCCTTCTTCCGGACGTTGTTCGGCGGTAGCGTTTTTAAAGTAGACCGGATAGTCATACGTCTTCTGCACCTTGCCGTCTTCCTTAATAAGTCGGAATTGATCGTCGTAGGCGTCGACACTGTCTTTCGCGTAAGTGAGCTTTTTTGAGAATTTCAGATTGTCGGTCACTGTCGCCATAGTGCCCGTTACCTCGCGGTCGGTGTAGCGGTCGGCCCAGGTATTAAGAGCCGAGCCATTGAGTTTGAACACCGCCCAGAACAGAATGACCACCGCGAAAATGGTGAGCAGCGCGCCTATCTGCTTGCGCTCGTCGGGGCGTGCACGGAAGAACAACGAGGCATAGAAAAGAATGACGGGAACACAGGCGAAAATGAACGCGTCGGTACTGTCGCTTCCGAAGATGGCAGCGTTTGGATTGGCAGCAGATTCAACGCCTTTGATCAACCATCCAATCACACCAAAAATCACCGAGGGAACCAGAATGAGCAACACAATTTTGCTCAGCGGCATGTCGCCGGGCTGCGTGCCTTTCGCATCGGTATGACCTTCGTAGTGGCGCGTGCCTAATAGGAACACTATCACCCCGATGACCATTCCTACACCTGCCGCGAAGAACGCCCACTGCCATCCAAGCAGAATCATGAGCGCTGCACCGAAGAAGTTGCAGATGAATGCACCTATGTTGATGCCCATATAAAATATGTTGTACCCTTCGTCCTTCTTGGCTTTGTATTGTTCGTTGGAATAGAAGCTGCCGAGCAAGGTCGAGATATTCGGTTTGAAGAATCCGTTACCTAATATCACCAGCGTCATAGCCACATAGAGCATAGGCAAGGAGTGAATGCCCATCATCATATAACCGGCCGCCATAAGCAAACCACCGATGATGATCGACTTGCGGTAACCGAGATAACGGTCGGCCAGCAAGCCGCCGATGAACGGCGTCAAGAACACGAGCGCGATGAACGTTCCGTACAAGTCGGCTGATTCTTTTTCCGTCATACCAAAACCGGTCTCACGGTCTTTGAGGTACAGCGTAAAAATGCCGATCATTAAATAATACCCGAATCGTTCCCACATTTCAGAGAGGAAGAGATAGGGCAGGGCTTTGGGGTGTTTGGACCACATATGGTTAATGAGTAATGACGAGTGACGAGTGGCGAATGGCGAATGGCGAGTGACGAATGGAGAGTGGCGAATGGCGAGTATGCGTGAAATTATTCGCCACTCGCCATTCGCCGTTCGCCACTATTCAGCAGTTGCCATCATCTTCTGCAGCGCTCGGCTAAGCACAAACAGAATTCCGGCGGCGATGCCGGTCATGATGATGAATACCATGAAGAATTGATATAAGTTGGTGATTTCGTAGCCGAGCATGGTAGGCCATACTTGATCTGCTGTTGGTTCGCTTGGCGGGATGAGCGCGCTTAGCGTGCCGGCAAACTTGTTGGCCGCGGCGTTGCCCAGAAACCAAGTACCCATGAGCAACGATGACAAACGCAACGGTGCGAGTTTCGATACCATCGACAGACCGATTGGAGAGAGGCAAAGTTCACCCATCGTGTGGATTACATAAAGAGCAATCAACCACCACATGCTCACTTTTTCTCCTGCAGCAAGGCCGCTCACAGGAATGGAGATAACGGCATAACCTACAGCTACAAGCGTGAGACCCCATGCCATTTTCGTAGGCGAAGAAGGCTCCAGGCGGTGCTTGTACAAAAAGCCCCACAGAATAGTGAAGATTGGAGCGAGCGTGATTACAGCCAATGGATTGATGGACTGGAACCAGGCAGCGGGCATTTCCCATCCCATTACGTTGCGATCGGTTTGACGGTCGGCAAACAAGGTGAGCGATGCACCGGCCTGTTCAAATGCTCCCCAGAAGAAGATTACGAAAAACACGAGAATGAGAATAACGAGGATGCGCATCAACTCATATCGGCGCAGGCTCTTATCCGTGAGGATGATGATAGGCATGGCGATCATCGAACCGTAGATGAAATAGCTGATGATGTCGTGCTCGGCACCAAACCACTGCTTGAAGTTCAGCATGAAGAAGATGATACCTATCGAACCGATAATCATAGCGATAGCCTTCACGTCGAGTGGTTGTACAGGTAAGCCAATTTCTTTTCCTTCCTCTGAAATCAAATACTTCTTTTGCAATGCAACGAAGCCAACCAAGCCCAGCAGCATACCTCCACACGCGGCCAGAAAGCCCCACTTGGCATCGCTGAATGAACTACAAATGAGCGGCGAGAAAAACGCACCGAGGTTGATACCCATGTAAAAGATGGTGAATGCACTGTCGATGCGACGGTCGTTTTCGGGATAGAGCTGTCCCACCATGGTGGAGATGTTTGGCTTGAAGAAACCGTTACCCACGATCAACGCGGTGAGACCGGTCCACATGAGGGGTATTCCACCCTCAGCGCCGGCACTGGCCGACAGAAACATGAAGAACTGACCAAGCGCCATCAGCAAACCACCGATAATGATACTTCGGCGATTACCGAGGTAGCGGTCGCAGAG
This sequence comes from Flavobacteriales bacterium, assembly GCA_947465255.1. GTDB lineage: Bacteria > Bacteroidota > Bacteroidia > Flavobacteriales_D > Sanyastnellaceae > JAIBBG01. The sequence continues at coordinate 6,692 of CANIAA010000077.1, forward strand.
GTAACCACCCAATAGAGGTGTGAGGTAAACAAGTCCTGTGTAGCTGCCGTAGATTTCAGAAGCATCTTTGTCAGACAGCATGAGCGTCTTTACCATGAACAGCATGAAGATGGCGCGCATGCCATAGTAGCTGAAGCGTTCCCACATCTCGGTGAAGAACAGAAAGTACAGTCCTTTGGGGTGACCTGTTTTAGGTGTTGATGTCATAGTCGTTTGTTTGATGAAGGCCAAACTTAAGGGAAAATTGAGTTGGGACGTGATTTAACCGCAAAGGCGCAGAAAGCGCAAAGATCATCAGCGCTCTTCGCGCCTTTGCGGTTAAAAAAAATAAGGTTGAAGGTTGAAAGTTGCAGGAGTCCTGCGGCATTCCCTGTAATCCTACAATCCTACGATTCTACGATCCTACTGAATCAATTACTTTCGACCCCATGAGTTTAAACTCCCTTCATACCGCCTCCGGACTGATTATTATGATTGGCTTTCTCAGTAAGATTGGGCTTCAGGCATATATCGAGTTTCGCCATGGACGGTTAAATACCTTATTGGGGGAGGTGCTTTTCTTTTCAAAATACCTTAGGCCCTATCGTTCGGATGTGCAGCCTAAATTCAAGGTCATGAAATACGTATGCAATCTACTTTTGTATTTAGTCGTTGTTGCCTTATTCATAAACATCGTTGTGGGAATATTGATGCTGTATTGAATGCTGCATTATGCTTTCTAATTTCAAAAGTATAATGCACGTTACTCTTCCAATAGACGTAACTTCGGCGGTATCAAACATAAGTAACCATGAACTGCATCCAAGCCATTCTTACCATCGACACCGATAACCTTCCTTCCGATTTTCAAGAAATCATTAAGCACGAGCAGGAGGTGGTTGCTCAGTGGAAAGCTGAGGGCATTTTAGAGCATTTGTTTCTGCGTAAAGAGCGCAACGGAGCGATATTGATTTTTAAGGATATGGATGAGGATCGCGCAAGGGAGTTGATGGCAACTCTTCCGCTATACAAGCTCATGAAAAGCGTCGAGTATTTCAACTTGATGAAGCAGTTTTAGGAGGATTGCAGGATTACAGTGGGGTAAACAATCATACTCATTGTGATTTTGTTTCTGTTGAATTGAAAGTTGAAAGTTGAAGGTTGAAAGTTGCAGGAGTCCTGCGTCATTCCCTTTAATCCTGCAATTCTATTATCCTTATTACTAAATCCATACGCCTTGTTGTTTATTTGTGCGGTAAATTAAGACACCACATGAAAATGAAATCCATCTTAATTGCTTTTTCACTGGCTGCCGCAGTGCAAATGAACGGGCAAGCCAAGGAAGCTACTATACCACTTGAGGTTACGCGTTTTTTTTCCTCATCACTGGCCGTGGGACCGGCTACGTTTCGCGACTTTGCTACCTCACCTTTGTTTTACAAAAGCACCGCTCTATCGGCGAACATTGCTTGGACTAAGATGAAGGATCGTTATGAGCGTAAATGGTCGCTTCGAACTTCTATTGCTTCTGCAAAGCCGGTTTTGCCGGAATTGGAGTTCACAGGGTCGAAGACTTCAGCGCTGTTTTCATCTTCGGATATTGCATACCAACAGCTCCGTCCTTGGCCGCTATTCAACAAAGGTAAGTGGTCGTATTATCTCGGCGGAGTGGGTATATCTACGTTGAATTTTCGCACGAATCAGGCGCTGGGAAATAGCGCAGTGGGCATAGAAGCTTTCTTCAATGTTATGGCTGCAGGTAAGGTGAGTTACGACTTGAGTCACGAGAAAACAGGCACGCGTAAGTTTCTCTGGATAAAACGTGAAATGAAACCAACAACACGAGCATTATCGCTACAATTCAATATCGGCTTGCTCAATGCCAATTATCGCCAGGCATACGACTATAAAGGTTTTCCGGAGGTAAATGGGGCGAAACTCAATCCCTTTAACTTGGTATTGAATAGTTCGGCTTGGGCTGTTAATGGCACTCGCTTTAGCAGTGAGTTGGAGTTCCGACGTTATCAAGCAGGTGGTAACGCCGTTTCATGGTCGTATGTGTGGGATGCCCTGAGTGCTCCCGGCCGCGAACACCTTTTCCAAATGTCGGCCCATCGTATTCAACTCACTCTTCACTTTAACCGAAAGAAATAATGAACAAGCTATCTTATATTTCATTGGCTTTGGCCATGGCTTCGCTCACTTCCTGTGAACGGATCTTCTGGGAAGAAAATTTGGCATCGAATGATCCTCGTGAAAATTTCGAATACCTATGGAATCAAGTCGACCGTCATTACAGCTATTTCGATGTGAAAGAAATCGACTGGAATGAGGTGAAGACTCGCTACAGCGACTCCATAGCCGATGGCATGAGTGAAGAAGAACTCTTTCGCGTGCTGGGCAATATGATGAATGAACTGCGTGATGATCATACCAACCTGGTTTCGCCTTTCAACATCTCCATGTATGAAGTGGCGTTGAACTATCAGCCGAATTACAACGAACGCACTATTCGCGATTATTATATTCCGGAAATGATGCACACGGGATCGCTCGTCCACAATTTCGTTGGCGGTGACTCCATCGCGTATGTTCGCTATTCCAGTTTTGTTTCGCCTGTGACGAATGAAGACATGGACTTCGTGTTGCAGAGGTATTCAAATACCAAAGGCCTCATACTGGACCTTCGCGCCAATGGCGGTGGTAACATGCTGAATATTCCGCTCATTATGGAGCGCTTCGTAGATGAGCGCGTGCTGACAGGCTACAACGAAACGCGCAATGGTGTTGGCCATGATGACTTTTCAGAGCCGGAAGGTTTCTATTATAACACCTATGACGGTATTCGCTACACGAAGCCTGTTATGGTGTTGGTCGATCGCGGGTCGTATAGTGCTACCACGTTTTTCTCGCTTACCACTAAGGCGCTTGACAATGTCACGCTCGTAGGTGACACCACCGGGGGCGGTGGCGGGTTGCCCAATGGCGGACAGCTGCCCAATGGCTGGACCTATCGCTTCAGCGTGTCGCGTTTGCTCGATTTGGACAAGGTGAACTACGCCGAGCAAGGCGTTCCACCGGACATCATTGCATCGTTTGACTGGAACGATTTGACCAAGGATGAGATTCTGGAGCGAGCGATGGAGGAGTTGCGGTAAACTTGAATTGCAGGATTTTAGGGGGCGCAAGACACGCATTCTTATCGTGATTGTGTTTCTCTTTTTCGATTTAGTTTAAAGTTGAAGGTTGAAAGTTGCAGGAGCCGCTCGTCACTCCCTACAATCCTGTCATCCTACAATCCTTCAAAAACTGACATTACTCAAAGTCGCTTGGCCGAGATTCGCCTTTTCTTCGCGCTTCAAACACACATACAACCATGGACCAAGCACACATCCACCTCCTCATTGTTCACCTTCCCTTGTTCGGTGCCTTTTTCGGCCTACTCGTATTGGCGCACGGCCTCTGGCATAAGAGTGATCAAACAGCTATTGCGGCTTACAACGTATTCATCGTTTCTGCGATTGGAGCTGCCATCGCTAAGTTCACGGGCGAAGCTGCGGAAGAAGCGGTAGAGAACATTCCGGGTGTTTTGGAAAGCGCTATCGAGGTGCACGAAGACGCCGGCTTCTGGGCGTTTGTGACTATGCTCGTGTTGGGCGTTGTTTCTCTAGTTGCTATAATCCTCACACGGACGAAATCAAAGCATGCATTCACAACGTCACGGATTGTTTTGCTATTGGCTGCTTTTTGTTTGGTCGTAGTCGGTCGCGCGGCTTATCTCGGTGGGCAGATCAGGCATACTGAGATTAGTGGTGCGGTGGTGAACACGGCCCCTGGTGAGGCAGA
>CANIAA010000078.1 GCA_947465255.1 Flavobacteriales bacterium
AGGTTGTTGAATTATTTGCGCTATCCAAGCTTTATAGGCGCCTATAATTACATTGGCGGTTGTTCTAACCGAAACGAGATAACCGCCCGGCGGTAAATTCGAAATGGACGAAGACGATTGATTATTCTGTGTGCTGAATTGTGTCCAAGTTGTATTACCCGGAATGAACTGCCACCAAACATAATTATAGTTTCCTGCAGGGATTGGCGTGATAGAGAGCTGTCCTGTTTGCCCCGCCGGGTAATAATACACCACGTCATTGGGCTGGCCATCGGTATAGGTTGTTTCACCCAGGCAGGGCGAGCCGCCGGCAACCAACTGGGACATAGCCCCGGAGGCCTCCAGCAACAGAAACAGCAGCATTGCCACATGTATGAATACACCCTTCACAGATATCATGACGATTAAGGTAACTTGCGGGTTGCAAGGGACGGCAATTTAGCGCTTCTTTTGCATCACATTGTTTCCAAAAAACATGAATTCAAGAATTGCTATTTCGCTGATTTGCGCAGCGCTCCTCATCTTGGTTAATACGCTCAATGCGCAAATACAGCACGCACTCGGCTTCGTTGGCATGCGCTCAGCCCGCGTGTGGGTTGCCACCGACATGGAGGAAGCTGTGGCCATTGCCGTTTCATTACCGGGCAGCAAAGCCCCCGAACGCATTTACAAATCACAAACAGTAGCCCGTAATGGCTTTTCGTGCATTATCGACATCGAGGGACTCGAGCCGGGAACGACCTATCAATACCGACCATTCATTGATGTGGCCAGTGGCTACGCATCGGCGCGGAGTTATTCGCTCACCACACAGGAACTATGGCAGTTCCGAAAAGAAGCACCCGATTTTCGCATGGCGGTAGGAAGCTGTGCCTTTGTGAACGAACCGGCATATGATCGACCGGGTGAACCCTACGGTGGAGAGTTTCACATCTTCGACACCATCGTCAAAAAAGACCCGGATCTAATGGTATGGCTGGGCGACAACATCTATTTGAGAGAAGTCGATTTTCAATCCTATGGCAGCGTAGTGCACCGCTACTCTCACACACGCTCACAACGCGAAATACAAAATCTGCTTCGACATTGTCCAAACCTGGCTATTTGGGACGATCACGATTTTGGTCCGAATGATTCCAATGGTTCATTCATTCACAAAGACTGGACTTTAGAGGCTTTTGAAGCGTTCTGGCCCAATCCTTCTTGCGGCTTAAGCGACTCGGAATCAGGAAAAGGCATCACCACCCAGTTTCAATATTCCGACATCGATTTCTTTCTGCTCGACAATCGGTATCACAGAACAGGGAAAGATTCCATCGGAAATGTCGCCCCCACAATCTTAGGTGAAACCCAACTCAACTGGCTGTTACAGGCACTCAAACAAAGTCAGGCTCCTTTCAAGCTCGTTGCCATTGGCGGTCAGTTTCTCAACAGTGCTGCCGTTTTCGAGAACTATGCCAACTATAAGCGCGAACGAGAATTTATCATCAACGCCATTGAAAAAGAAAATATTCATGGCGTTGTATTTCTCACCGGCGACAGGCACTGCGGTGAGCTTTCTCACATGCCTCTGCAAAACAACAACGGTATTTATGACCTCACTGTTTCGCCGCTCACAAGCAGAGCATTCGACATGACAAAAGAGGAGAACCAATGGCGTGTAGACAACACAATTACCGGTGTGCGACATTTCGCAACGTTAGAATTCACCGGCAAAAAAAAACACCGTGTTTTGACAATAAACGTTTTCGACTCGAATGGGAAACTACTATGGACAAAGGATATTCCGCAGTGGTAACCTCTAGCTAATTCGCTCTTTCAAGCGATATAGAAACTCCTCTTCGAGGTACTCGCTTCGGCCGAAGTCAAGCATCTTGACTTTACTTTCAACATTGACCGCTACTTCCACTCTCTTTTCTTCCGAAAATACGGTGACCTCTACATCGGTGGGCGGACTCAGAAACCCCCACCCTCTCTCGGCTATAATTGAGTTACCGGCACTATTCACTTTTGCATCACGCAGCTTCATCTCTCGAAGCACTTCTTGCGCAAGGTGCATGGCACGTTGCTTAGAACAATAGAATACTTTCGACGTCATGGTGTGTAGTTAAGGAGTTCACAAAGATGCATGAATTCTTTAACAAACAAAGAGAAACGATTAGAAAATCAACCAATTACAAAATTCGAGTGACAATTCCTCAATTCAATTCGCCCAACCGTAAAAGATCATTATGAATTAACGTCCCAACTCTATACGAATGGAGTTGTATTTCGCCTGCACCTCACCCGGTGGATTGAAATAACCATAGGCCAAATGCGGAAACTCCTGCTTGATTTTGACCATCATGTGCCTTACTCCCATCCCAGGTTTTAACTCGGTAATTCCAAGTTTGCCCAAATACCAATCGGGATCAATGTTGAAGTTGCGCCATTGAATCATGGATAAATCACTGTAACGAATCCAATCGCGGAGGGCTTCATATTCTTCCTCCTGATCGGTCATGCCCGGAAAAGTGAAATAGTTGATACTCGCCCACCCACCATATTGACGAACGATGCGAGCGCTTTCTCGAATGTCTTCAAAAGAGTAGTTATTCGGCAAGTAGTATGATTCATAAACAGACTTCCGCGCTGAATTGGTGCTGACGCGAATCGAGTTTAGTCCGGCCTTCATCAGCTCTTCCACTGCTTTAGGCTTACTTCCATTCGTGTTTAAGTTGATAATACCACGCGAGGTTTTCTTGCGAATCTCGGTAATAGCATCGCGCATGAGTTGCCAAACTAGAAGAGGTTCTCCCTCGCATCCTTGGCCAAAACTAACAATGGGCCTCTCCGCACTTTCCAAATGCGGAACGGTAAATTCAACTATTTCATCCACGGTCGGGATGAAGGTCAAACGGTCCTGAGGTGACGTGAGTTCATGCTCCTCGGGCTGAAATGAAATACACCCTAAACAGTTGCTGTTGCATGCCGGAGAAACCGGTATAGGACATTCCCAGCGGCCCATAAAAAAATTGCGTGCAGCCGGACAACAGTAGCGTATGCTGCAATTATTACCCAGGTGTTGCACGAGTCTGTTTTCGGGATGATGCACCAATCGTTGCTTCGTTTCCTCAATAATCAGCTCCCTATCAAAATTTTCCAGATCCTGACGTTCATCCGGATCGATTCGGACTGCCGTAGTATAGAACTTACCATCAAGCCAACCTACTACGGTATAGCAATAAAGAGGCAGAGTCGGCGCTCCTTCCTCTTCTGTTCCGAATGCAGCCATATACAGTTGCGTGTAAGCGGGAGCATTAAGCGCTGCCACAGCCTGCACGTCTTCACGCACATCAAACTCGCCGGTGTCTAAATTGAGACCATATGGTCGGCGACCGGGTAGCGTAAACAAATCGCTGCCAGTAGGCAATTCTATAAAATCCTCGGGAGTCAGCGGGTACACATCATAACCACTTCGCCCTACCGCCTCGTAGCGTTCGTCTTCGAAAATATTACCGTCGGCGTCGGCGTATACCATGAATGGCACACGACGCGGATGTGTGAGTGGTTTCATGAGTGGATTTATTTGATTACGCCCTTTTCGCGCATGATTTCGTTCAGCTTCTCAACCATGACAAGCGTTGCGGGGCAACGTGCCATATTTGGAATAAACACCTCGTCGATCTGGTCTTTGAAATCTTTGCGATGAAAATGTGGAAACTCTGCGCAGTCTGAAGGACGAATTTCATAAATCGTACACAACCCCTTTTTCTTGTCGAAATGCTGACAAGGTGTGCTATCGTTCATGATATCGCCGGTCTTCTCTTCTGTGTAGAGATACTTCTCGTAATACTGAGCTGATGTCATTCCGAAATGGGCCGCTACACGCTTGATTTCTGATTTTTTCCAGGTGGGCGTCATCTCCATGCAGCAGTGTCCGCATGCCACGCAACTAACCTCCTTCCAGGTTTCATCGGTAGCCTTTTTTACATCGGCCAGCAGGCCTTTCGGCTTTTTCTTGATGATTTTCTTTAAGTCGGCAGCCAGTGTTTTCTTTTTAGCATTGGCGCGACGAGTGTAATACGCTACATCGATTTTTTTCATACAGATTGTGCTGAAGAGCGAAACTACGGCCCGAAACTCCCTTTAGGAAGACAGTGGCACTTTGAATTATCGGCTATCTATTGTTGATGAAAGGCAATAAAAAAAAGGCAAGCCCAATTTATCGCACCGCTACAACCGTCTGCCTTTGCTGCCTTCCGGCCCTGGAGGATTGGACAGGAGCTGGTCGTAAAAGACTTGCCCTTTGACGGCAAAAGTAAGGTGGTTTCAACAAACATGCGTAGGTTTTTTCTCAATTTAGATAAGCGGCCTTTTGTATGTGCTAGTATTTTTGACCGAAATCAAATAAAGAAAGAATGAAAAACAGCGTGATACGATATGGAATAGTTGTAGGAGTTGTAATTAGCGCCTACATGGCATTACTGTACGCTGCCGGCATGGATGTATTTGCGAACTGGTGGTATTCGGTAATCATGTATCCCATTTCCATTGGTATGATTTGTTATTTCACCATTCAGTTGCGCAATAAGCATGCGGATGAGCCCTTTCAATTCAAGCAAACGTTCGTAATTCTGCTCAGTATGCTCATGCTGGCGATGTTGGTATCTACCGTCTGGAATATCATTTTATTCAATGTCATTGATACCACTCTAGCGAAAGAACTATCCGAGCGTATACTGGAGGAAACAGCCGAGACCATGGAAAAATGGGGCGCTCCGGAAGAGACTATCAAAGAGACCTTGAAAGAAATGCGCGACCTACCCACACAATTTAAGCCGGTTGCACAATTACTCAGCTGGTTGAAGGGAGGACTATTCATGGCGCTCGTAAGCCTAATTTGTGCGTCATTTATCAAGCGCAAGGAACCTAAAAACCCTTTCACAACCGCATGAAAGATCTTTCGCTTGTCATTCCCTTACTCAACGAAGCTGAATCGTTGCCCGAGCTGCACAGCTGGATAAAACGAGCGTGCGACGGCGCCGGACTAAGCTATGAAATTCTCTTTATCGATGATGGCTCGAAAGATGACTCCTGGCAAATAATCTCTTCGCTGAAAGCCACTCATCCTGAGGTTCGAGGAATTCGATTCCAGCGCAACTATGGCAAAAGCGCGGCATTGCATACCGGTTTCGAAGCATGCAATGGTCGTGTAGTAATTACGATGGATGCTGACTTGCAAGACTCGCCCGACGAGATTCCGGAATTGTATCGCATGATAACCGAGGGCGGATTCGATCTTGTAAGTGGTTGGAAAAAGAAACGTCACGATCCTCTTTCGAAAACGATACCAACCAAGCTTTATAACTGGGCAACACGCAGAATGAGCGGCATTCATCTGCACGACTTCAACTGCGGACTGAAGGCATATTCAAACGAAGTCGTGAAGAGTGTTGAGATTTTTGGTGAGATGCACCGTTACATTCCGGTCATTGCTCATCGTGAAGGTTTCAAGAAGATTGGTGAAAAGGTTGTTGAACACAGAGCCCGGAAATATGGTATTACTAAATTCGGATTGGAACGCTTCATCAACGGCCCACTCGATTTGATGACCATCATGTTCATCTCCAAATTCGGTAAGCGCCCCATGCACATTTTTGGAACAATCGGCGGTACTACATTCGTGGTTGGTCTTGCCTTAACGGCATACCTGATTATTCAAAAGTTCATGCATCTATATGTTTGGCATACCAAAGCTCCGTTGGTATCCGATCAAGCAGCGTTTTACATTGCTCTTACCTCCATGATTCTGGGTACTCAATTATTCCTAGCCGGTTTTGTGGGTGAACTCATTACGCGCAATTCACCTTCAAGAAATCAGTATAAGATTAGAGAACAGCTTTAGTGCTCTGCGAAAATTAGCTTTGCAGTAGTCAGCACGAACAAAAAAAGGCCGCAATTGCGGCCTTTTTATATTGCTTAAAATTCTTTTTATTGCTTTACCAATGGCTTTACCAAACGAGAATCGCCGTTGAGCAACTCTACGAAGTAATAGCCTGCAGGAACCGTCGTGAGATCCTCTTCAATCATCATTGACTCCGTACCTGCGTTGTAGGTGGCTGAGCGCACCAAGCGACCTTCGGCACCGTATACATTCAAGGTGATAACCTTCAACGGATCGATTGAAGTTGCATTCACGATAATGCCTCCCGTGGTTGGATTCGGATAGAGGGCAAACTCCACCTCAAGACCGTTCGTAATTCCAAGTCCGGCAGCAGCGTTGTACATGCATGAACCATCATCGAATGTAGCTTGCGGATTGTAGTTGAGTGCTTCAAGATCCGTGCAACCAGCTATCATACCACAATCGGAGTTTACGCCAATCATATCGATACCATAAGAGCCATAATACAAAGAGCCCTCGTAGTATGATGAATTGGTTGACAGCATGTAGTAAGCGCCATTCCAACCATCACCCCAGCTGTCGTTCAGCACAAGTTGGTAACAACCATCAGCAACACATGCATACTCGGTGTACCAGCCCCAGCTTGAATAACCTGAGCCAGATGCAACTTCAACGCCTGATGCATCTACTAAACTCCAACCAATTTCAGAACCCCAGTTGGATGTTGCAATTTGAATGGTTACCAAGTTATCTGAGCAGCTCAATGGATATTCGCAAGAGCCGTCGTCTTCGTTCGCGAGTGAGTTGTAGTTCAACGCTGTAGGGTCTGTGCAACCAGCGATAACAGGCACACAGCCTTCCGCATTGATTCCGAAATAGTCAGCACCCTCAAAGCCGGTGGCTAGAGAGAAGGAGTTAGTCGTCTCACCGTTTATTACTACATCGAGGTAACCGCTACCATCCCAACCATCGCCGAAAGAATCGAACATGGCAACGGTGTAGCAACCATCCAACAGACAAGCGTACTGCGTAGTTGCTCCAGAACCGGCAGCGATAGTATTTCCTATTTGATCATAGACCACATAAGAAGCCTCATTCGCGAACATTCCAGGGGTTAGAATGAACTCTGTTACACTACCCAAGCAATCGTTCATGTAGAAACAAGTACCATTATCAACAGCAGCAAGCGGGTCGAAGTTAACGGCTGAAGGATCGGTGCATCCAACCGTTGGATAAACGCACGAACCATCTTCCATATTCGCCTCGGCGTTATAATTGACAGCGTTTGGATCAGTACAGCCGAAAACAGGACCGCAGGTTCCGTCAATGCTGAACTGTACTGTCGCAAACTGTGCATCAGCAGCAGGGTGTGCGTTGATGATTTGGTTACCACCCGCGTTCACCCAGAAGTAGCCATTATACCATCCAAATGGTCCGGCATTATTTATCATGTTTGCAGTGTAACATACACCCGGTTGCAAACAAATGCTTGCATAAATGATGGCTCCATTATTCAAACCTGTAGCATAATAAACCTCGTTACCTTGATCATCTACAATTTGTAATTCGACCTGATTACCATTCGAGAATGTGCATATATAGAGGCTGGCCATAATGCTTCCCGCACCGTTGCAGAAGGTGCAAGAGCCATTGTCAATTGTAGCAGCCGGGTTGTAGTTAGTAGCAGATGCGTCTGTGCAACCTTCAATAATACATGAACCGTCATCAGCGTTTGCAGCCTGGTTGTAGTTCAAAGCCATTGGGTTGGTACAACCGAATGTCCATGCAACACATGAACCATCATCGATAGTTGCATATGGGTTATAGTTGGATGCCGAAGCGTCTGTGCATCCTGAATAGGCGCATGTATCGGGCACGTTGGCCAATGGATTGAAGTTAGAGGCATAAGGATCCATGCAGCCCGCAACCATTTCGCCGCAAGAAACACTCAGGCTGTATGGGCCTGAAACGGAAGCGAACCCGCCAACACGAATGAGATAGGACTCTCCACCGAAAACTTCAAATGATAACATGCTCTGCATACTGCAGGCATCGTCGTTTTGAGCATAGCAACTCAAGTTTCCACATGAGCCGGTGAAGACGTGCAGATAGGTATCCATCGTTCCGCCACAGGTAGAAAGAGTAACAAAACCTGATTCTGTAGCAGTATAAGAATACCAAGCTTGACCACCGGAACCAACTCCCGAGCAGACTAAAGAAGAACCGGAAGTAATATTATCGTTTAGATTACCCAAAGTATTCCCTGAGTATACAACGCCACATTCAAGTGCCAGCGCATTTTCGCAAGTTGAGCCCGGAGCAACCTGGGCATTTGAAATTTGGCTGAGACCAAAAAAAATCGACACGCAAAGTGCTAGAATTTTTCTCATGGATTTGATTTGTTGTTAATGGTTTTGTCCTAAACAATTCAGGACGTACAAGGTTAAACACTATTCACGAATAAAGACTCAAAAAACATCCGAATAGTTGCATTCCTAATTTTTAGGCAGAGATGACGCCGCTTCCGATAAGTTCGTCGGCAGCATACCACGCTACAAATTGGCCGGCGGCAACACCGCGCTGCACCTCATCAAACAGGACAAATAGCCCATCGTTGCGCATTACAAGTTTGGAAGAAACCAACTCCTGGCGATACCTAATACGTGCAAGGTAATTCCTCTCCTCTCCCACCTGCATGCGCAAATCTTCACGCACCCAATGGATTTCTTCCGAACTTACGCGCAATGCATGTCGCAACAGCCCCGGATGATCTTCACCCTGTCCAACGTATACAATATTGTTTGCAGCATCCGTCTCCAAGATGAAAAGTGGAAGTGCCTTGCCCCCAACTCCAAGTCCTTTTCGCTGACCGACGGTATAATAATGAGCTCCTTGGTGCTGACCAATTACTTTTCCCAATTCAGGTTTTAGTGCCGGCGGATTAGACAAACGAACGAGTTCGTCGCTAACTTTCAGGCTTCTATTCGCATCGGAAAAGTCCTCAGGAACTTCTATGATATCACCCACTTTGGGTTCCAGTTGTTGCTGTAAAAACACGGGTAACTTTACCTTTCCTATGAAACACAGTCCTTGCGAATCCTTTTTCTCAGCATTGGGCAAACCAATTTGTCGGGCGATAGCACGAACTTCCGACTTCTGTAAATGGCCTATTGGAAAAAGTGCCTTAGCAAGCTGAGATTGCCTGAGCTGACAGAGAAAATAACTTTGATCCTTGCCCGGGTCAGCGCCGGCGAGCAGACGATAAACCGTGTTACCCTTTTCATCCGTTGTTTCCTCTTTGCGACAATAATGTCCTGTAGCAACGAAATCTGCATTCAATGAGATTGCGGCCTGAAGAAACAAATCAAACTTCACCTCGCGGTTGCAGAGCACGTCGGGGTTGGGAGTTCGGCCAACCTGATATTCGCGGAACATATAATCGACAATACGCTCCTTGTACTGAGCACTCATGTCGAGCACCTGAAAAGGGATACCCAGAAACTCAGCCGCTAGCATGGCATCGTTGCTGTCATCTATCCAGGGGCACTCGTTATTAATAACCACCGACTCGTCGTGCCAGTTGCGCATGAATATACCGATGACCTCATAGCCCTGTTCCAGCAGCAAATGCGCGGCGACACTGGAGTCGACTCCACCCGAAAAACCGACAACAACACGCTTAGACATGGCTCAAAATTACATCCGAATGTAAAGTTTACATGATTATCGGTTACATTTATCGAATAGAATCGAGGTTAAGCTTTTCGGAGCGGGCAACCCTTTTATCAAAATGTCGTCTAACCCATAACCCTTGTGGCAGAAACCAAGCACTTGCAGGCATTGATCGATGGCTGTCTTAAAGGAGACAGACGGTCGCAGCAGGCGATCCATAAAATGTTTTATGGAAAAATGAAAGCCGTTTGCATGCGATACACAAGGGACTCGGACCAGGCTATGGACGTTCTGCAGGAAGGATTTCTCAAGGTTTTCAACAACCTTGAAAAATACACCGGTGTAGGCACTTTCGAGGGCTGGATGAGAAGAATAATGGTGAATCTTTCTATTGATCGTTATCGGCGACTCAAACACGATTTGGTTTTGCTCGGAGAGCAAAATGACATTGAGAATTGGGGCGGTGAAACAGATGATGAATCGGAAGATTCGGGTGAGAATGAAGAGATTTATGACATTACGCCGGAGCAGATCATTGATGCCATGCAACAATTGACCCCCGCCTATCGTACCGTTTTCAATCTCTACGTGTATGAAGACTACACGCATCAGGATATTGCTGAGGCGTTGGGTATTAGCGTTGGAACTTCAAAAAGCAACTACGCGAAAGCCAAGAAGAACATGAAAAAATTGCTTACGAAGAATTTGCATACGATTAAATGAAAAAGAATTTTACGCCTTTTGAGCGGAATTTAAGAGAGAAGTTAGAGGGGCACGAAATGCCTTACGAG
>CANIAA010000079.1 GCA_947465255.1 Flavobacteriales bacterium
ACGGAATAAACTCCATCTTTCAATTTTCCTGAACGCACGGCATAGTCTACGTGTTGCGCAGTGGGTATGAGTTCATCAAAGAACCAGTCCAGATTTTTACCCGACGTTGTTTCGAAAACCTCTTCCAGGTCTTCTGGCGAGGGGTGCTTGAATTTCCACGCTTCGAAATACGCCGCCATGCAGCGATTCATTTCGGCTTCGCCTAAATAGGCCATCAGGTAATTGAAGGCGAGTGCAGTCTTTTTGTAAACGATTCCACCGTAGTTAAGATTGGTGTAGTCGTCGCTGGGGGCTTGAATGGGTTGGTCTTCGCCCGAGCGCGCAGCAATAAGGTAGGGAAGTTCTTCGGTGAGGTAGTTGTAGGATAGATTACCAAGGCCGAGCAACTTTTGGACATCAAGACCGCTTATTTGAATGCCAATACTCATCGCGCTGTCTTTGCGTGTGGCCATGAGAGTGCGTGTCTCGAAAAACGAATTGATACCCTCGTCCATCCAGGCGTTGTCGCGTTCGTTGCTTCCGAGTATTCCATAAAACCAGTTGTGACCTACTTCGTGAATGATTACGGTGCGCAGTTGCGATGCGTTTCCTGAACTTCCGATCACGGTTACGTTGGGATATTCCATACCACCGCCGGCACTGATGGTGCCGTCAACTGCGGTGCATACATCATACGGATAATCGCCCGACCAGAGCGAGTAGTAATAGAGTCCGTCGTTGATCGAGCGGATTCCTTCTTCTTCCCATAGGGCTTTTTCGGCTTGGGTAAAAAGGGCCCAAGTGGTGACCTTTCTCTTGCTTGCCGGCAATTCCACTTCGCCCTTGCGCACCATCCAGCGTTTGTCGGCAAACCAACCGAAATCGTGCACGTTGCTCTGGATGTAGTGCAATGTTTTCATATTCGGTGAGGATGGCGGAAAGTCCATCGTAATGTCGGAGCTTACCTCGTTGGCCAGTCTATCCATGCGCTCAATTTCCGATTGCGTCTGCAGATTACCGGTGGCGCCCACTGTGTAGTTTTCAGGCAACGTTATCTTCACATCAAAGCTACCAAACTCGCTATAAAACTCGCCTTGTGTGAGGTAGGGAATGGGGTGCCAGCCTTTGTTGTCATACACAGCCGGCTTCGGATACCATTGTGTGATTTGGTAGCTTTGGTCGATGTGTCCCAGGCGTGAAATGGACCCGCTCGGAAGTTTCACATAGAAGGGAGTGCTCACGCGAATCGATTCCCCGGGCTTCAGCGGTTTGGGGAGTGCGAGCACGGCGATGTCTTCCTGGCCTTCGAAGTATTCCCACTTCACCTGCGTGCCATCCACCTTGAAGTCGAGCGAGTCGATGTACCCTTTTGAAGTTGGCTTCGCCCACAACATAAAGAAATCACCCTGACGGAATTTCTGTTTCGACATGGCGGTCTTCGCGTTCTTATATGCGTTCGGCCACAGGTGGATGTACAGCTTGTCAAGTATGTCGGGGCTTTGGTTGGTATAATCGAAAGTCTCGAACCCTGATAGCGAGTGTTCCTCGTCGTTGAGTGTGACTGCGATGTTATAGTCTACCTTTTGCTGGAAGTAGCTAGTCTGCTGTGCCAAGAGCGAGCTAGCAATCAGCAGGCTTATTAAAGTAAAAATTGTTCTCATGAATGGAGATAAAATAGTTGGTTGCGAAAATAGTGTTTGGTTCGGGTAGTATAAAAAGCAACAGCGCCCCTTGCGAGACGCTGTTACCTATCAACTGTTACAAATACGGGCCGGCTAGCGGCCATAAATCGCTTTGAGCTTGTCCTCAAGCATAGGGCCACGCAAGTTGTGGCCGAGTATCTTTCCTTCTTTGTCTACCAAAACGGTAAACGGAATCGAGTGCACATTGTATGTCTTGGCTGCTTCGCATTCCCACCACTTCAAATCGCTCACGTGGTTTGGCCATATCAAACCATCCGCTTCAATGGCCTGCAACCAGGCATCTTTTGCCCTGTCAAGCGACACCGAAAATACTTCAAATCCGTCTTTGTTATACTTATTATAAGCAGCTACTACATTCGGGTTTTCCCGACGGCAGGGTCCGCACCAGCTCGCCCAAAAGTCGATAAGCACGGTTTTGCCTTTCAAGTCGCTGAGCTTGCGCAGCTTTCCTTGCGGGTCGTTGAGAGCTATTTCAGGAGCGGGCTGGCCAACGGCAATGGCCGAGTTCGTTTCGGCGGCTTGTTGTTTTCCAGGATTGCTAAGTTTGGCCAGTTCCTGCTTCATGGCTTTGTAGAGAAGCGTGTGTCCAAAGCTGTTGCTCAGGTTTGCGAAAATCTTGTTGAAAGTAGCCAACTCCGTTCGCGGGTCGAGGCGCTGAATGGCTATGAGTGCTGCCGGCGACGATTCGTGCGTCACGAGCCAGTCTTTGATGCACGTCACCATTTCGCGGCGATTATCGGCCAGGCTTTGGTTGAGCATTTGTTTTTCTTCCACACTAACGTCTGCTTGGGTGATGCGCTGGCGGGCTTCGAGGTCTTTCTTATCGAATGGTGCGCATTTGGTCTCCAACTCACGAAGCTCCTCCGAATGTTCAGAACCACATACGGAAGCTGATTCGGTGAACTCTCCCAGAGTAGCCTTTACCGATGCCGACTCCGTACTGTCCGTAATTAATGCCAAGGAGTTGGCCTTATCAATCACAATGCGGTAGTAGTTGAGCTCTAGTGGTTTGGATGGCACAAGCAAGAAGCTTCCGTCACTTCCAATGACAGCTGAGTCGGTAAACACCATTCGATTATTAACGAAACGCTCGAGGAAAATCGTTTTTCCTTGCGCCCCTTCAATTTTTCCTTGGATGGAACCTTTCGGCCCAGAATTGCATCCTATAATAGCCAGGGAAAAAGCTAAGAACGCAACAACTCGCGAAGTAAAAGGAATACAGGAATGTCGCATACGTGAGTGAATTCAAGTGGAGCGAAGCAACTGAATGAAGGCCGACTCATTGTTGAGGAACACAACAGTGATTGGTATTACGAAAATCGGAATACCTTCCGGAAGCGTTATGTTACTCAGACGGACAGCGTCTTTTTCAGTGGTTACTATCGCCTGCGCGAAAGTACCATATTTCGACCATACCTGTTCGATCTCCTTTAGTGAAAAAGTGTGATGATCTGCAAACGATTCGAAATAAACAGGTTTAAATCTTGAGTCGAGATGTTGTCGGAAAGCGCTGTCGTCGGCCAGACCGGCCAGACCAATAATCTTGCTTCCCGCCTGAAGCGCAGCGGCTGCTCCATTTAGCGGATATGCATCGCCATATGCCATACGAGTGAAGAATACCTGCTGATTCTTTCTCGGTCGAATTGCCCGCACAGCTTCCTCTTGTTTGTCACGCCCCAAATCATCCGGGCATTTGGTAACGATGATGGCATCGGCCCTGCGAGCGGATTGTTTTATGTCGCGCAGCGATCCTCCGGGCACGACACTGTCTTTCCAGTAAGGATTATCATAGCAGGTTAGCAGTATGTTGAAGTCACCCTGAAGTTTTCGGTGTTGAAATGCATCATCAAGAACCACCACGTTACTATTCGTCAGGTTTTTCAGGTATTCGACGCCACGAAGGCGGTTTTCACAAACGGCTACGTCCAAATCCGGAAACTTGAGATGGATTTGCATGGGCTCGTCGCCGATAATGGATGCTGTTGCCCTCACGCGATTTGCCCAAATGAAGCCGCTTGTTTCTCTTCCATATCCTCTTGATAGAAGGGCAGGTTTGCACCATTGGCGAAGCTGACGAAGAATATACTCGGCATGAGGTGTTTTGCCCGTTCCTCCCAGAGCAAGATTACCAATAACGATTGTCGGGAGTTTGCCTAATTCAGATTTGATGATTTTACCGTTGTAAAGCGCATGGCGCAAACGAAGTAAGACTGCGTACAACATGCCTACCGGCTTCAACCATTTTCTCCCCCTGAACATGCAGCGAATATAATCGACTTGTCAGTTGGGGGTGTATCTAATTTGTACTGAATTCATTTACTATTTGCACTTGCTAGGTCGCATTGTGTAATTTGCAGCCATGCTATTGAAGGAAATAATTACAGCGCTCGAGGAATTTGCGCCTCCTGCTCTTCAGGAAGGCTATGACAATAGTGGTCTTTTGGTGGGGAATCCCGCACAAACCATCACAGGAGTATTGTTTTGCCTTGACAGTACTGAAGAGGTGATAAACGAAGCCATTTCAAAGGGGTGTAATTTGGTGGTAGCTCATCACCCTATCATTTTCAGCGGATTAAAGAAGATTACAGGAAGGAACTATATCGAGCGAACGGTTATCAAGGCCATTCGTCATGAAGTTGCGATTTACGCCATACACACGAACCTCGATAATGTGAAGCACGGCGTGAACAAAATGATAGCAGACAGGCTGGGCCTGAGTAACTTGCGTATTCTAGCACCCCGTCGCGACGAGCTCCTGAAGTTGGAAGTATATGTGCCGGTCGAGCATACGGAGGCTATTCGTCAAGCCGTGTTTCAAGCAGGCGGTGGCCATATTGGCCATTATGATGAGTGCAGCTTCGCTTTAACCGGTGCAGGCACATTTCGACCTCGGGAAGGAGCAAATCCGACCTTAGGTGAAAAAGGAAATAGGCATACCGAAGCAGAGAGCAGTTTGAGCTTCCTGGTGCCCAAGTGGCTAAAGCAACAAGTGTATGAAGCAATGATTCAAAAGCACCCGTATGAAGAGGTTGCTCATCAGTGGATTACGCTAGGCAATGTTTTGCAGGATGTTGGAAGTGGTATGGTGGGAGAGTTAGAGGAAGAAGTGGATATTCAAAGCTTTTTTCGTTTACTGAAAGCGAGCATGAAAGTCTCGTTGATTCGTCATACGAAACCCCTCGAAAAGTCGGTCAAACGCATTGCTGTTTGTGGCGGGAGTGGCAGCTTTCTCTTACCGGATGCCATTTCGGCCGGTGCAGATGTTTTTGTGACCTCCGACTTCAAGTACCACCAGTTTTTCGATGCGGATGATCGAATAGTAATCGCGGATATCGGACATTTTGAAAGCGAACAGTTTACAATTGAGTTGTTAGGTGATTGGTTTAGGCAAAAATTCCCTACTTTCGCGTCCCATTTAACAGCGATTGACACCAATCCTGTACTTTACACGTAACCACGATGGCTAAAAAACCAGTAAAAGCCCCAGCAAAGAAGTCACCCGCTAAGAAGGCGGTTAAGGCTCCTGTTGCCAAGGCGAAGAAGACGGTAAAGCCGGCTAAGTCCGGCAAGGTGGTGAAGCCTGCTGCCAAAAAGAAAGTTGCGCCGAAGCCGGCCAAAAAGGCTGCAAAGCCCGCAGCAGCAAAGAAGCCCGTAAAACCGGTAGTCAAGAAACAAGTAGTGGCCAAAGTGGCCCCAAAGAAGAATAACAAAGCGGCAAAACCCGTCGCTAAGCCCATAAAGAAAGCTCCGGCCAAGAAAGTGGCGGCCAAAAAGGCTGTCAAGCCTGTTGTTAAAAAAGCGATCAAGCCTGCTCCTAAAAAGGTTGCTAAACCGGCAGTGAAAAAAGTAGTGAAGCCGACTGTAAAGCAGGTGGTTAAGCCTGCTCCCAAGAAGGTAGCCAAGCCGGAGGTCAAAAAAGTGGCGAAGCCTGTGGCAACGGAAAAGGTTGAAAAGCCTGTTGTCAAGAAGATTGAAAAACCGGAGGCGAAAAAGGTTGAAAAAACGGTGCCTGCTGCTGTGAAGGAAGCAGCTGCCAAGAAGGTAGAACCGGTGGTTCAGGCCAAAGCCGTTGCTAAACCGGCAGCGAAGAGTTCAAACGGAAAGGAGGATTTGATTAAGCCTGCCTTCGCGGGCATCGACCCGGATTCAACGCGTCCTTTACGTCCGCGAGTGCCGGTAGCGGCAGATGCGCCTGCTAAGCCGGTTGCGAATCCGATTTATGTGCCACCGGCACCCGACGGTAAACCTGGAATCAAGTTTGCCCCAATAGCGATAATTGAAAAACCCAAAGAAAAATCCATAAAAAGCGAAGAGGAAGATATGAGTTCAAAAACAGCACCCCGTTTGGCATTCGCAGAAAGCGACGACAAAAAAGGTATCAGCGTTGAAGCAAAATTGCGCGCGTTGTATGCCATCCAATTGATCGACTCACGCATCGACAAAATCCACGCAATGCGCGGAGAGTTGCCGCTTGAGGTAGAAGATCTTGAGGACGATGTTGCGGGGCTTGAAGCTCGTTTGGGAAACTTGACGGAGGATGTAAAAAACCTCCACGATGAAATCGTTGGAAAGAAAAACGGTATCAAAAACTCGGAAGCGCTCATTATCAAATACAAGGAGCAGCTCAATAACGTGAAGAACAACCGTGAGTATGATTCCCTGAACAAGGAAATTGAGTTTCAGGAGTTGGAGATCCAATTGCACAATAAGCGTATCAAGGAGTTCGAAATTAGTTTGAACTCTAAGCAAGATTTGCTTGCGGTTACCGAGACCAAACTTCAGGATCGCAATAACGACTTGAAGTTGAAGCGCTCTGAACTGGATGATATTGTGGCTTCTACTGAAAAGGAAGAGCAAATTCTTCGTAAGAAAAGTGATGAAGCCAAAAAGCTCATAGAGGAGAGGTTGCTCAACGCTTATGAGCGTATTCGCTCAGGAGCTCCAAACGGTATGGCAGTGGTGCCTATCGAACGTGAAGCATCTGCCGGTTCATTCATTCAGTTGCCGCCCCAAAAGCAGTTGGACGTAGCCAGCCGCAAGCGTGTAATGGTCGATGAGCATAGCGGACGCATTCTGGTTGACGCTGAGCTGGCTGTTGAGGAGCAAGCGCGTATGGACGAAGAATTGGCTAAAGCCTTGAAATAGGATATACACGGATAAAATTGGAAAGCCCCGCAATTGCGGGGCTTTTTCGTTTAATGTCGGTTCTGTATTTCTTCAAAAGTACATTGCTCCAGTTTGCTTCTTATCCAGCTGTTGAAATCGAAGTAACGAAGCAGTGCTGTTCCTTCTTCATGCTTGGCCAGTTTTGAAAGCTTCTCCTGAAAATCGAGAAGCTGTTCCTTTTTGGCAGCTGTCGTGCGCAAGCGAATCAGTTTTTTAAATTGATCGAGAATGAGCTTTTCAATATCAAAGTCGCGATTGCGCTTTTGCAAGTATCGAGCGGTTGATTTAATGGTATACTCCAGTAATTCGATGTTGCCCAGTTCGAAGTGCACAACAATGTTGAACAAACGGGCATACCCATACAGGTCCTGGCGGAGATCGTTTTCATTGTCGTTGATAACCCTGTTTAGCCACTGCAATGCTTTACTATGCTGTCCTGCGCCAAAATTTAAGTAGGCCATATAGTAATACATGCGCAATGCAATCTCCTTATGCAAGGTTTGCTCCTGTGATTTAACCAGCTCCAAATCAGAATTCATGGCGGTAACGCCATCGCTGAAACGTGCAGTATGTATGTATTTCTTAAGATTGCTGAGAATCAGCTCTGTTTGTATACGAGCGGTGGCATCGGGTGTGTCGAAACCATCTACTTCCGGCAACTGCTTCAGTTGGAGGATGTACTTTTCGGCTTCTTCGAATTGCTTCGATTCAAGCAGGCATTGAATGATTTGCGAAAGCGTTCGGATATAGCGCTTCGCCAAATCCGTGCGTAAGTCGGTGTGATCGTCCAGAATCTGCTTCACCTTCCGGTATTTTTCCAAGGCCACTTCGGTATTTCCCTTGGCGACATTACAAAATGCCTGCGTGTAATAGCATATCGTAGCAGCACGATTGGAAAGAGCCGTATTTTTTCCCTTGATAAGAGGGTGATCTACTATCTCATTGATGATATGCGTATTCTCTTCGGTTCTACTATACCCGCCACTGCGGAACACATAGTTGATTTTTGAGTAGAGTACATGGTAAGCCGTCAGATTTTGCAGCTTGTCAAGAACTTCCTGTTCTTCCCGTATAAGACCATCCAAGTCTACGAACCGGCCATTTTCAAATGCTTCTTCCAGTAATGTCTTTTCCCACGAAATCAATTCGAACAGATAGTAGAATTTCTCATAGCGAATGGCAGTTTTCTTGGCTCGTTCAATAAACTTGGTGCATTCATCGAAGAGTCCTTTGTTATACAGGATTTCAACGTTTTTGATTTCCTGTTTGAGTGAACTGGCTATGGAAGTTTCGCTGTAATAACTGCGAAGCGATTTGAGTATAAGCTTGTAGAGATGATTTTTTTCGGAGGGTAAATGCTTGATGAACTTCTCTCCCTTGAAGGTATTCTTGACGAGTTCTTCGTCGTAAGACACCATTTTTTCAATAAGGTCGAACAGCCTCACATAATTCTTGTCACCGCTCTGCAGGGAGCTTTGTAGTTTAAAGAAGCGTTTCTCGCTTTTCGTTAAGGTACAAATAAGGTCAAATAGCTCACTGCTTGGTTTCATACATTGGCCTAGTGGTATAGTTATGGTGACTAGTATTACAGCAACAAGGTTGCATACCCTACCAATAAAAAGTTGCGTGTTTCCTTACTTTTGGGGCATGCGCTACCTTGTATTCTTTTTGTTGCTGTGTGTTTCTGCATTACATGCACAGCACCCCAATTGCCGGTCGTCCAAACGACACATTCCACTGCGAGGTGGCGGCGGAGTTTCCGACCCGGCGAATATGCGCAGCGATACGCTCGACATTCTGCATTACGACATAACTATCGATATGCGTGCAATGTCATCGGCTTTAGTTTCGGCTACGTGCCGAATCGATTTGGTGAGTTTGATGAATGATGTAACATCCATTCACCTTGACTTAAAAGCATTGCAAGTCGATAGTGTTTGCGGAGTAAATGGCAATTTGGAATTTACGCAAGGTGGCGAATCGCTTTGGATACAGCCACAAGCACCTCTCATGCAAGGCGATTCGTTGCAGGTTTGGGTCGCTTATCATGGTCAACCCGCTCAGGATGCCACCTGGGGTGGATTTTATTTCGCGTCGGGTTATGCCTATAATCTGGGAGTGGGTTTCGATGCAGTGCCTCACAATTTCGGACGCGTTTGGTTTCCCTGTTTCGACAATTTCGTGGAGCGAAGTACCTATACTTTTCATGTGCTCACCACCGAGCAGAAAGAGGCTTATTGCAGCGGAGTGCGCGAAGGTGTTGAGGTAATAGGGCAGGACTCAGTTCTCACGCATTGGCGCCTGAACCAAACCATTCCTACATACCTCGCAGGAATAGCCGTGGCTTCATATGCCCACGCAGAGTTGAGTTATTTAAGCACGGAAGGAAATGAAATTCCCATGTGGCTTATTGCGGTTCCGTCCGACACAACGAACATGAAAAACAGCTTCACTCACCTCGACGAAGCGATGGCGTCATTCGAAAACCGCTTTGGACCATACAGATGGTCAAAGGTGGGATTCAGTGCCGTCCCGTTTAATGCAGGGGCCATGGAGCATGCCACAAATATTGCCTATCCGCGTTCTACCTTGGATGGAACGACAGCCTACGAAACACTTATGGCCCATGAACTTTCTCATCACTGGTGGGGCGATTTGGTGACGTGTGAAACAGCAGGTGATATGTGGCTCAACGAGGGCTGGGCGAGCTTCTGTGAAATGGTTTTTACGGAAGCGCTCTATGGAACAGATGCCTACACCGAAGCTGTTCGCGACAACCATAAAGATGTCTTATTGTATGCGCACCGCAACGACGCAGGGCGTTATGCGGTATCGGGCGTGCCTTCGAACATAACCTACGGCGACCATGTGTATAATAAAGGTGCTGACATCGCACGCACCTTGCGGAGCTACATGGGCGATGACGATTTTTTCGAAGCATGTCGGGCATGGATGAATGAGCGTGCATTCTCTCATGCCAGCAGTGCCGATTTGCGTGATTTCTTTCAGAACTACACCGAAGCAAACCTTACTTATTTCTTTGATCAGTGGGTCTTTGCGCCCGGTTTTCCGGAGTTTAGAGTCCACTCGTTTAACTATGCAGGCAACGATTTGTGGGAGGTGTACATTAAGCAGTTCAGCCATTACAATGGTTTGCTGATGCAGGAAGTTCCATTGGAAGTTACATTTTTTGATGCTCAATTGAATCGTGCAACTGCGCAGGTAATAATCGATGGAGCGAGTGACAACGAAACAGTCCAATTGCCTGTCGGGTTTGAGCCGGTATATGCATGTATTGATCAATCCGATAAGCTGGCTTTAGCTGTATTGGCCGAAGAGCGAATGATAGATAATGGAGGACCCAACGATTGTGATTATGCAGAA
>CANIAA010000080.1 GCA_947465255.1 Flavobacteriales bacterium
ACCCAATCGCACAAGCCCTTGGCGTAATAGTTATCAATCATATACACGAAACCTTTGTCCATGCACATAATCTTCGCTGTCTCGAAATTGTATGTAAACTGGTGAACGATGTATTTGAATCCATCCTGATTTGTTCCAACTGCCTTTACCAATTTCTCAACTTCCGTTATCATCGTATCGGGAATCTGCGGCAATACCTGTGTGATGTATTTTTCGATGAGCTTATGATAAGCCTGGTCGCGAATCATACGTGGGTCTTGCAAATCGATGTTATCGAAATAATGGTTTCGGTAATACAGATACTGCCACAATTTTTTACCGGAATCAGAAGAGTCTGCCGGGGCCTCAGGAATCTCAATGTCCATCGACATTTTAATAAGCTTGCTCACCAATAAATCCGGGTTCTTGGCTATTAAATCCTTTTGATAAGCAACCACGTCATCATTCATCTTTTTTAATTCATCGCGAAATGGTTTTTTCTGGTCCTCCGACTTGGTAGAGTCCTGTAATGCAGCATCAATTGGATGTCGTGAACGCATTTTATCAGAGATGAACATCACATAATCGAAGAAGATTTTGTTATTCTTTGATTGTTTTACTTGGATGGCATCCAGTCGACAATCGGGAGTAAAATCCAATTCGATCTCTTCCTCATCAACCACAATATCCATTCTGCTTTGATTATTCACAACAAGGGCATACTTGCCACATTCATTGTAAGGTTTGCCGTCGAATGCAAAATTGCCTTTGCTATCGACCATTGCTGTGTCATTGTAGTATAGTTTATTACCGTAGTAATTGGCCAGGTAGATAGAGGTGTCCTTCAACCCCTCGATATGTCCTTTGATTTTGTATTTGCTCTTTGTTACCGGAGTTGATCCAGCCTTAGACTGAGCAGATGCAGCAGAAACCAATATCATGGCTGCAGCAATGAAAACACTCTTTAGAATCGCACTTATCATAGTTCGTGTATTAAGGGATAAAACCTTATGCAACAAGCGACAATGCAGATATATCTAAAACAATCTTAACATTTCGTTTTGCCAAAGTTTGTAATTGCCTTTGGCAAGGATTGTTCCGAAAAACTTTCACTATCACCTTTTCTGTTTGGGGGTAAAATTAAGGTGACAGCGACCAAACATTCAAGTTCTACAGTTTCGAAAGTTGAGCAAGCAAATGTTGAATTTCCGACTGAAAGGCTTGATGCTTATTTTGGGCATACCAACTGTGAAGTTCTTGTTTGCGCGCAGAATCATCAAAACCCTCGTCTTTTAATCGTTGCAACAAATCAACCGCTTCCTTCGGTCTGGGCCCCCACTTCCAAAGCAATTCTCCATTTTGATCCAAACAAATCCAAATGGGAATAGACCGAGCGCCATTAGTCAAGAATTGATTCATGAATTCAGGGTTTTCATCGCGCAGAACATAACGAGCGCTAATTTGCTGATTCAGGGATGCCAGCTTCTCAATAACCGGAATTTGTTGTGCAGCATCGCCGCACCAACCCTCTGTTATCACAATCCATTGCAATGGTGATTTGCACTCTGTAATTCTCTTGGTCAGCGCTGCATTCAGCGAAAACGTCTTATCCCACCGATGCATTCGGTGCATATTGAGCTTGGTATACTCGAGCAGTGATTCTGACTGCAGGTCTCCCGTAACTTTGCCTGCATCCAAAAACTCTTTAATTAGTTGCTGATACTCGGTGTACGAATAATTTTTTTGAGGAACATCTATTTTCATATCGTGGCTTGAATTCTATCGAAGAATTCAGCGGGCCTAAATTCGTTCAAATACCCTTTTTGTAAAAATGACAAACATCACCACAAATCTGCGAAAAATGACGACTTCACTGGATGATAATGGTCTTGCTACATACCATTTACCTCTGGTGAATATTGTAGAATTCTCGGGCAGTTTGTCGATCAACGAATGGGTTGGCAAGTTGGTGAAAATTCAGTTTACCGGAAATATCCACTGCGTTGCAACGGGGAAAAAAATAAAAAAGACCTATGGTGAAGGATTGAGTTATGATGCGTTCCTTACATCACCGCTCAGTTCACCCAGCATCGTACATCCTGAATTGAGCAGAATACATGAGGGCATCGCCCTGCGTGATTTCGATTGGGAGCAAAAGCACCACAATCAGCCTCACTATGTTTATCTCTCACGCACAAGCAGCATAAAAGTCGGAGTAACGAGAAGCACCAACCTGTATTCAAGATGGATTGACCAGGGAGCGACCGAAGGTATTCGCATTTCAGAAACCCCATACAGACAGCTTGCGGGCACGATTGAAGTTCTTCTGAAGGAGTATATAGCAGACAAAACGGCCTGGCAGAGCATGCTCAAGGGTGAGTGCAGCGACATGACGGAATTGCTCGAGAAAAAAAACCAACTGTTGGAGCACTTTCCCGAAGATTTGCATGCCTTTGTGGACGATAATGACATCGTTCAAAAAATAGCCTACCCTACGCTGCAGCTTCCCTTAAAACCGAAATCAGTTAAGCTTGACACAACCTCCGCAATAGAGGGCCGGCTCATGGGCATCAAAGGCCAGTATTGGTTGCTCGATGATGATCGTGTAATCAATATCCGATCACACGCCGGTTACGAGGTGAATCTCAGCCATTCTTAACAAAAAGCAAATATTTCACTTTTTTCTTGCTAGGTAAGCTGAATGGTCTATATTTGTCAAGACTACTCTTCTTTCAACAATCTGTTTTCTACTGTGGTCAATGTTTGTTGGAGTTCGCAGTTGTCTAATATTTTAATCAACAAACAGTTTTAAAAATGAACATTTTTGTTTCAGGGCTGAATTACAGCATGTCAAGCGAAGAGCTTGGCGAAGTTTTCTCAAGTTTCGGTGCCGTGGCT
The DNA here is from genome assembly GCA_947465255.1 of Flavobacteriales bacterium. Lineage (GTDB taxonomy): Bacteria > Bacteroidota > Bacteroidia > Flavobacteriales_D > Sanyastnellaceae > JAIBBG01. The sequence continues at coordinate 2,878 of CANIAA010000080.1, forward strand.
TCTGCCAAGGTTGTGACAGATCGTGCAACCGGTCGTTCACGCGGTTTTGGCTTCGTAGAAATGCCTTCAGAAGATGAAGGACGTGCAGCAATCGCACAATTGGATCAGACAGATGTATCTGGTCGCAAAATCAATGTAAAGGAAGCTGAAGAGCGTCCTCGCAGCAACGATCGTCCACGCAGCAACTTCGGTGGCGGTGGTCGTCGTGAAGGTGGTTTCAAGCCACGTTTCAACCGCGACAACGATGGTGGTGGCGGTTATGATCGTGGCAATCGTTACTAAGCAATCGATATCCATAGATACAAAAAAGGCCGCATCTGCGGCCTTTTTTCGTGTTTCACCTTCTGTAGCGGGAGGGGGGCACGATCCCCCGACCTCATGATTATGAATCATGCGCTCTAACCAGCTGAGCTACCCCGCCAAATTTGAGGGCGCAAATATAATCACTTTCCCCGGCTTCAAAAACATAGGTAAAAAAACTTCTATCGACCCGCAAAAAAACTTATTCTTGCATATCGATACCTTAATGAACTTCTATGGCGAAAAAACCAATTGAACTCGAATACATTCTTCGAACGTCTGATAGTATTCTTTACAACTGTATGTCCAACCCGAGCGGCTTGGAAGAATGGTTTGCACCTCAAGTTCATATACGCGGCGATGTCTATACCTTCATATGGGAAGGCGAAGAACGCAAAGCACAGCTGGTTGCCAAGAAAAAAGAACAAATGGTTCGATATCAATGGCTAGACGAATCAGACAAGGATACCAATTTCTTCGAACTTAAAATCAAAATTGATGAGATGACCGGTGAGCTAGCATTGATTGTATGCGATTTTGCCGAACAGGGCGAAGAAGAGGATCAAAAAATGCTCTGGGATGAAGCTGTTCATGAGTTAAAGCGTCATATTGGTGGCTGATAATTGACTTTGCTAATCCAACCCCCATGAAAGCTCTTATTTTTTGCATATTAGTCAGTCTCTCATTCATTTCGAGAGGTCAACAAGGAATTGTGTCGGCCGGTGGTGATGCAAGCGGAAGCGGTGGAAGCATATCCTACTCAGTCGGTCAAGTAGTATACTCCAACAACGATTTTGTGAACGAAGGCTTGCAACAGCCCTTTGAAATTTTTATTATCTCGGTTGATGATTCCTTTCTCGCAGTTCAACTGAACTTATATCCGAACCCCACATCTCAGGAGCTCTTCATAGAAATGAATAACTTCAGTGAGGGAATCACCGCAAACGTCTATGATGCAGATGGCAGTCTCATCGACACGATTCGTTTACTGTCTGCTAAAACATCCATTCCGGTCAGAGACTGGGCCGCTGCGACGTATTTCGTGCGACTTACAGATGAAGCGGGTCGATCGGCCGGTTATAGTGTGGTTAAACATTAATCTTCACCAATTTTTATTGCTATGAGTACTACCCTCAGCATGGTGCTGCGCATTACAGCGCTAGTAACTTCTTTGCTTTTTGTGCAAACACTGTATTCCCAGGCTCCACAAAAAATGAGCTATCAAGCGGTCATGCGTGACGCCTCACAATCGCTTATACTAAATCAACCCATCGGAATGCGATTGAGTATCCTGACCGGGACAGATGGCAATGAGGTCGTGTATGTAGAAACACAAACGCCCGTAACCAACTCCAACGGACTGGTTACACTCGAATTGGGCAATGGTACTCCTGAAATAGGTACATTTTCTTCCATAGATTGGTCGAATGGCCCCTTCTTCGTTCGAACGGAAACGGATTTCAATGGTGGAACCAATTATTCCATCTACCAAACCAGTCAACTACTGAGTGTTCCTTATGCGCTCTATGCGCAAACAGCAGGAAACAATCAGCCTGGACCGCAAGGACAACAGGGTGAACAAGGACCGCAAGGAGAACAAGGACCACAGGGTGAGCAAGGACCACAGGGTGAGCAAGGGCCGCAGGGTGCGCCGGGAATGCAGGGTGAACCCGGTATTCCGGGAGCACAGGGTCCACAAGGAGAACAAGGAATTCAAGGGCCTCCGGGTGCCACCGGCCCCATTGGTCCACAAGGAATTCAAGGAATTCCGGGAGTGCAAGGTGAAACCGGACCTTCCGGTACTCAAGGGCCACAAGGGGCGCAAGGGGCGCAAGGTCCGCAAGGGGCGCAGGGTACACAGGGTCCGGAAGGACCTTTAGTTGCAGGTAATTCAGGTGCTACGCTCCGGCATGATGGCAACTCATGGGTAGCGAATACCTTGCTATACAACAACGGTACGAGTATCGGCATCGGTACAACTTCACCTCAATACAGCCTCGACTGTGCAACTCCCGCTCAATTTAATCACGTGGTGATTAGCTCTACAGAAAACTCCGAAAATCTGACTCTTACATTAAACACAGAGGGATTGAGTGCTCTAAGCACCGGAACATCGAACCTTGTAGTGGGTGCTCAGAATCTTGAAACGCTCGTCACCGGCGATGAAAACATTTTCATCGGATTTCAGTCAGGCAACAATATACAGGAAGGTTCGGGCAACATCGCCATCGGCATTGCAGCGCTATCCGGAACGGCAGAAACCAACAACATAGCCATCGGAAAAAATGCGGGTACACGTATAACAGGATCTAACTCTCTCGCCATCGGAGTTAACGCACTGGGCGGATCTGCTGCCAATGCAAGCGGGCTCAACAACATGGCTATTGGCACTAACGCACTATCAGCTATTGTATCAGGCTCATTCAACACCATGGTCGGACAAGGTGCCGGTACGCTTCAAAATGGAGTTTCTAATACCGCGCTTGGATACGGGGCGCAAGGATTGAGCAACTGTACGCAAAATACTTCTGTCGGTGCCTTCAGTTTATACCAAAGTTCAGGCAACAACAACGCAGCTTTTGGCTTTGAAGCCATGCTTGATAATACCACAGGAAGTAATAATGCAGCATTCGGTATTCAAGCTATGCGCGAAAACGTATCCGGTATTCGCAATATGGCGGGTGGCATGTACTCGAGCCTTCTGAATACTTCCGGATCATTTAATACCACTTTAGGTTATGCCTCCGGCGATTTTCGCTCTTCATTCAGCAACTGTGTTTATCTCGGTTGTGATTCTTATGGCGACATCGAAAATCTCAGCAATTCTACTTGTTTAGGATTCGTGAGTCGCGGCACAGCCAACAATCAGGTTCGACTGGGAAACTCCTTCGTGACTTCCATCGGAGGATTTGTGAACTACACCAATCTCTCAGATGGTCGTTTCAAAAAGAATGTACAAGAAGATGTAAAAGGGCTTGATTTCATTTTGAAGCTACGACCGGTCACCTATACGCTGGCCGTAAATGATATTGCGAAGGAACTTGATGAGGATCAAACCCGTGATGAGCATGGAAACATAACTCTGCGCAACGATGCCACTATTCAAGAAGCACGAAATGCGAAAGAACAAATTCGATACACAGGCTTCATCGCACAAGAGGTAGAACAGGCAGCAATTGCTGTGGGGTATGATTTCAGTGGAGTAGATAAGCCAAAGAACAACACCGATTTCTATGGTCTGAGATATGCAGAATTCACAGTTCCATTGGTAAAATCAGTCCAGGAAATTGCGGCAGAAATGGAAACCCTAAAAAAGGAAAATGAAGTTCTCCGAAAACAACTCAACGAGATTTTACTTCAACTGAACGATTCGAAGTAAAGCAAATACCCTGCGTGTCACCACTTCGTGTAAAACTCCGTGGTCATTTGCTTGTATGCGTCAGAGGGTTCTCCCGGGCTCTTTTGTATTAGGACAGATTCCATCTCAGGCTCGGTCGGTGCATGAAATGAAAACTCAATCATCACTCTCGCTGCATCTTTATGAGCGAGCGTAAAAACGTGACAAATACGAGCCGGTTTCAATCCCACTGTGTCTGCATCGAGCATCCAACGCTCGAGTTCACTTTTCGGAAAAATGAGAGCAACCTTTCCCTCCGGTTTTAGCATTCCTCTGGCGTGACGCATAAAAGCATCAGAAGGCAGATAGTCGTCATGACGGGCGGCATTGCGAATTGGATCAGCAGCACGAAGGGAATGGGTGAAATACGGAGGGTTCGAAATGATGAGGTCGAATTTTTCGCTGGTAGTTATCTTCAGAAAATCGCAAAGATGAATTTTCAAACGCTCACTCCAAGGGGAATGCTCAAAGTTTTCACGCGCATCATCAGCACTACCTTGATCGATTTCAATCGCTTCAATGATGGCTAATGGGCAACGCTGTGCGCAAATGAGAGCGATTACTCCGGTGCCTGTACCCACATCGAGCACGTGTGTGCAGTTGCTCAACTTGACCCACGCAGCCAGCAGCACAGCATCTGTTCCCACACGCATAGCACTGCGCGATTGCACAATTTCAAACTGTTTGAAACGAAATGGTTTTGCCGGTGATGGCATGGCTTTAATTAAGGTCGCACGAACATAATCAAAGTTCGGGAAAAAGACTTTATGGACACATTAGGAATTGGACTTGCGTTCATTCCAAGTTGTATAACTACTCGATTGAACTCGCCTATCGGCAGGCACCTCGCGCAAAGGTTCGACCGGACGCAGCCCTCGGCGGCAGTCATCCGGCAATTGCTGATAAATCTTCGTTCCTTGCGTTTTCCATTCTATCATTTCATCGGTAACCTGCTTGACCACTTTGGCCGGATTTCCAACCATCACACTTCGCGCAGGCACCGCGGTATCGGCAGCTACAAAAGCGAGCGCCCCGATGATCGATTCGTCGCCAACTACAACACGATCCATGACAACGGCATTCATTCCGACCAGGCAATTTCGTCCAATCGATGCACCATGAATAATAGCACCATGACCAATGTGTGCGCCTTCCTGCAGCCTAACAGTAACTCCGGGAAACATATGAATAGTGCAGTTTTCTTGAACATTACAGCCGTCTTCAATAATGATCTGCCCCCAATCGCCGCGAATAGCTGCGCCCGGACCAATGTATACATCTCTGCCAATGATTACATTGCCCGTAACCGTTGCATTGGGGTGTACAAACGCAGATTCATGCACGACCGGCACGTATCCATCAAACTCGAAAATATTGGCCATAGTAGTTGTTATTACACTCTTTCGAGAATTACAGCATAGCCCTGCCCCACTCCAATACACATGGTGCATAAAGCATAACGTTTGGATGTGTCCTGCAATTGGAGTGACGCCGACAGTAAAAGACGCGCACCGCTCATTCCCAGAGGGTGACCGAGCGCAATGGCTCCACCATTGGGATTGATACGCGAGTCATCATCGTCAAGACCCAGCTGCCGTGTGCAAGCGAGAACTTGTGCCGAGAATGCCTCATTCAATTCGATAACATCAATTTGATCCAAGGTAAGACCGGCTCGCTTCAGAGCGAGACGAGAAGCTTCCACAGGACCTATTCCCATGATGCGTGGTTCTGTTCCCGTGACTGCGGAAGCGACAATGCGCGTTCGCGGCGAAAGACCAGCACTCTTCAACCCATACTCCGAAGCAATCAGAAGAGCCGCAGCCCCATCGTTCAAGCCGGAAGCATTTCCGGCCGTAACTGTTCCACCGACTCGGAAAGCAGGCTTCAATTTGGCCAGACCCTCCATAGAAGTAGCAGGCTTAATGAATTCATCGGAAGTGAAATGGAGAGCATCACCCTTCTTTTGTGGAATCGAAACCGGAGCAATTTCTTGTGACAGGCGTTCGCTTGCACCGGCTGCCTTTTGTTGCGACCAGCAGGCAAAACGATCTTGATCATCGCGTGAGATGGAATAAAGTTCCGCCAGGTTTTCTGCCGTTTCACCCATGGCATCCACTCCATACATTTCTTTCATTTTTGGATGAATGAAACGCCAACCGAAACTGCTATCGAACATTTGTGCATCTCGGCCGAAAGCTGAAGACGTTTTTGAGATGACCCATGGAGCGCGTGTCATTTGCTCAACTCCACCCGCGATAAAAAAATCGCCCTCACCAGCATGAGCTGCGCGCGCTGCATTTACAGCAGCAGCCATACCGGATGCACACAATCTATTTACAGTTTCCCCTGGAACCTCTATTGGGAGACCAGCAAGCAAAAGCGCCATACGGGCTACGTTCCGATTGTCTTCGCCTGCCTGATTAGCACAGCCCATAATGACATCTGAAATCTGCAACGCATCCAACGAAGGATTGCGCAAGAGCAATTGTTGAAGAACATGTGCTGCCAGATCATCGGCGCGAACAGCAGCCAAACTGCCGCCAAAATTTGCAATGGGAGTGCGAATCCCATCCACAATAAAAGCATTCATTCCAATAAAGTTTGGGCAAAGATGGCTGTCAAATGTCAATTTCTAACTTCATGATCCATATTTTGGAACACCACTTCAACACGAAGACCATCGACATTCTCAATGTGCAGTTTTCCTTTTAGCTGACGTGCAAAAAGACTTATGAGTTTAAATCCGAAAGTCTTTCCTTTCGTCATATCAAACACATCCGGTAAGCCCGGACCATTATCTGCTACAATTAAGCGCATCTCGGTGGCCGATTCGCGCTTAAACGCAATCTGAAGATGTGGAAAGTGACTGACCGTAAATGCGTGCAAGAATGCGTTGCTTACCAGTTCATTGATTAGAAGAGCTAGAGGAACCGCGATTTTATTTTCTACATAGACTTCATCTAAATCCAACTCAACAATATCGCGTCTACCGGTTAGCAATCCTTGCTGCAAAGACTGCACAAGTGCCGCGATGTACTCACGCAAATTGATTCGATTAAATACTTCGGAACGATACAACTTATCATAGATGAGAGCCATCGCACTGATTCTATTTCGAATCTCATTGAAATACTTTTTCACCAGTTCATCCTTCTCATGTGTGCTATTGATTTCAAGCAATGCAACAATGAGCGTTAGATTATTCTTTACGCTGTGATGAATTTCTCCAAGGAGCAATTCCTTCTCCTGAAGCGAGCTTGCCAGCATTAATTCATGCTCCTTGATTGGCGTAATATCTACCCCATACCCAAGCATAAATGCAAAATCACCATTCGCATTCAGCACAGGAACAAATCTTCGCGACACATACTTCAATGTTCCATCCGACTTGGTGCTTATATCCTCGAACTGGACTGTTTGGCCCGTATCGCGGGCCTGTAAAAACATTTGGCGGCGCTCTTTCGCCTTTGTCGTGTCTAGATTTCGGAAAGAGCAATAGTCGAAATCATCACGCCCCAACAGAAACTCACGCACGTCTTGATTCACTACAGCAACAGGATTGAAGTACATGTACTTGTGCTCATGATTAAAAATGGCG
>CANIAA010000081.1 GCA_947465255.1 Flavobacteriales bacterium
AACTTTCGATGTTCGATTATGTGTTTTTCCCGCTCCATACCGAGGTGGATGACGAGCACGGTCTAATTCTATTGCGCATTGCGGAAGAACTGAGCAGTCAAGGTGAAGAGTCTGCACTTCAACTGCGAAAGGGTATGTTGAAAGCGCTCAATTTGCGTGCAGCCTACTGGGACAACATGTACGATCGCGCTAAGCAGATTGATGCTCGTGCCTAAAGATTATGTCTGAATTATCTTATTCAGAAGGGATGGCTTGACTTGTTCAAGCCATTCTTGTTTTAGGATGCTAAATACAGCGGTGTCACGCCGTGTTCCATCGGGACGAACCGCATGGCTGCGCAAGGTTCCTTCGTGATGGGCGCCAAGAGCAAGAATCGACGCAATGCTGCGTTCATTGAGTGTATCAGCCATGAATTCAACCCGCTCCATATGCATCTGCTCGAATGCATGCTCCAGCAATAGGAGTTTGCAATGTGCATTTAGTCCGGTCTGCTTAAAAGCATTGCCTATCCAGGTATACCCAATGGCCAGTCGCAGATGTTTGTGTTGCAGTTGGTAATAACGTGTGCTTCCCGCGTACTGACCGGTGTGTTTGTCGAATATAATAAACGGGTACGAGTGATGTTCGCGTGCGCCCTGAAGGGCTGATTCAATATAGCGAGTTAGATTTTCTTTTCCTGCAGCACTTTCCAACCCATACTGCCAGTTTTCAGGTTCGTTTTCGGATATAGGCAACAGATGAACAACGTCAGATGCTTCCAATGCTCGAAGCAATACTCGCTCGTTTTCTAGCCGAATGGTTGGTGATTGCAACATTGAATTCATTGTCGGGAATTAATCTTGTACTTCTCGGTTTATCCATGCACGCACATAGGTGCGAGGATGTTCACCATCTTCGAAGGCTGTGCGATTGTGGCAGAGGAATCGGTTGTTGACATACAACATATCGCCTCGTTCGAGTCGAAAGCTCATGGCATGCTCGGGCGCTGCGAAATAATCGTCGATACTATCGAGTGCGACCGTTAACGATGAGGGAACTTCCTTTCCCAATTTGATGAGTGCTGATTCTATCCAATAGCGCATGTAGCGAAAAATGACGCCGCCTTCCGAATCATACTGGAACAGTGGAATGTCGTTGGCTAATATGGCCTCTGTATTATGAATCGTTCCAGGCGTGATGACATCTCTGCACCAGGGTTGATGAAGGATTTCATTATACTCAGGATGATTATCTAAAATAGCATTAATCAAGTTGGCAGCATTGGCGATCAGTGATTCACCACCTGATTTCGCAGGCTGCAGACAGAGCAACCCGACAATATCCGGGTAATAGAGTTTTGCCGTACTGTCGGTATGGTAGCCGGTTTCAGCTTTGGTTTTCGAGACGGGAATGGCCTCTTTGGTATAATCCAACCTGCGATCCATGACATCGAAGAAATACGTGTATCGGTTGTTGAGCCAGCCCAGCGAGCGGGAAATCATGGCATAAAGTAGCCGCAGTTCACTATCACTGTAGTTTCCCGAAGTGGCAATGCGCACGGCGCCCGGACTCGCGTTGAGTTGGTTGAGCCATTGACTTGCAAGAGGGTCAAGGCCGGATAATTTTCTAATGTCTGCTTTATTGGGCTCGGTTAACCAACTTTCGTAACCATCTGCGGCGATCAATAGCAGGGAAGAGGCATTCTGTTCGGAAAGATGGACCGTGATTTCATCGGCTGTTGGAAGTGTTGTCCAAACCTGATGTGCAGCAATCATGTTGCGGTTATTTTTTTACTTTAAAAGCAACGTGCAACGGAAGATCGATAAGCGGTGTGAAGAACTCGGGGTCGATTGCCACATGTTCATCATTGATGTGCAACTCGTGAACTTCGGGCATATGAATGAACCCTGCGTATCGCATGGCCGTGAAATAATCTTCAAAGGTTTTATGCACGCATTGCACACCGACTGCTATGCCATCACGTCGCCAGATTTCTCCCGGAAATAATATATTCCTTCCACTGAAATAGCCACCGCGTTTTTCAAAATAAAACGGGTATTTGTCTTGCTTTAAAAAGGCTAAGGAAGGGTGTGGTACCGAAAAGATAAAATGTCCACCATGTTTGAGTTGGCTATATGCTTTTTTCATGACCTCTGCCGTATCGGCAACGTTGAGATAATTGAATAAGAACATGGCCAAAACGGTATCCACCTGAAACTCGCTATCACCTAGCCCTCGAATGTCGCGGACTTCATAGGTCGCATTTTCAAGCCCGAGCTTTTGTTTTTCTGCGTCTGCTTTTTCAATCATTGCATCGCTGATGTCGATGCCATGTATGCGGGCAGCGCCGCGCTTCAATAACTCCCGGCCAACATATCCTTCGCCGCAACCGATGTCGAGAATGGAATAACCTTTCAAAGGTTCACACAAGTCCATTACAAATGGCCTTGCCGAATAGTCGGAAAGGAGAACCGGGCCGGTCCTTTGCCATTGCGAGGCCTGGCCATCGTAAAGCGATTTTGTATCCTGATCACTATTCATGCTACAAGTATAGGTGAACTTTGGTGATTGTTCGTGGCTTCGACTTCGCTCAGCCCGAGTCGACTACGCTCAGCCCAATTCGACTAGGCTCTTGTCGATTATGATGGTGGATGCACTTCAATGCGTTCCCGCAGTATTTTCATTATCCTTTCGCATATGCTATCTTGCCCCTATGAAACTCACCCTTCTAGCTTTGTTTCTGCTTGCGTCATTTGCTGGCCGAACTCAGATCGACACCCTTTTCTGGTTTGTAGCCCCGGAGGCGACCAGCGGTCATGGCGATGCTCCCGTCACATTTCGCATGGCTGCGTTCAATGCTCCAGCCCAAGTTATCATTGATCAGCCTGCCAACCCGACCTTTATGCCACTTGTGACGAACATCGCATCCAACTCAGCAGTATCGGTTGATGTAACTGCTTATCTCAATTCGCTCGAGAATCAACCCGGTAACCAGGTTCTGAATAAAGGTGTTCGCATACGATCCAATGCATTTATAACAGCCTACTATGAAATCATCACCTCGTGCCAATGTAACCCGGAGATATTCGCCTTGAAGGGTAAGAACGCATTGGGGACCGAATTTTATACACCTTTTCAAACGACATGGAGCAACGGAAGTTACTCCCCCCAGCCTTATGCATCGGCCGATATTGTGGCCACGGAAGACAATACCATTGTCACGATTACTCCGTCCACTGCAGTTATTGGACACGCCGCAGGTATAACCTTTGAGGTGGTTCTAAACAGGGGGCAGACGTATTCAATGGCTGCACAATACACTTCGGGAGCTGACCATCCGGCGGGCTCACACATAACATCTAACAAGCCCATTGCCGTGACTATTAAAGATGACTCTGTGGCGAATGGTGGATGTCTCGACATCATGGGTGATCAACTTATACCTACTTCACTCATCGGAACGGAATACATTGTAATGAAAGGTTTTCTTTCGGCCGGCGCGGGTGAGGCTATTTATGTATTGGCTACTGAAGACAATACCGCCATTTTTATTGACGGATCGGCGACACCGGCAGCGACAATTAATACCGGGCAACAATGGTCGTATCTCATCAATAACACCTCTACCTATGTAACAACATCGGAGCCTTCTTATGTGCTGCACGCTACAGGCGAAGGGTGTGAATTGGCGGAAGCTGTGTTGCCTCCTATTGAATGCACGGGGTCTCGAAAAGCGTATTTTGTGAGGAGTGTTGACGGAGCATTCGGACTGAACCTGATGACTCGCACAGAGAACATCGGAAACTTCACACTCAATGGCAATGCTGCACTCATTCCGGCAGCTTCCTTCAATCCTGTTCCCGGATCTGCAGGCGAGTGGATGAGCACGCAGATCTTGTTTAGCACAACCAATATACCTTCCGAGCAATTCACTGTAGTAGAGAATTCGACCGGGCTATTTCATTTGGGAACAATCAATGGCGGTGGTGGTGGGTGTCGATATGGATACTTCTCGGATTTCGGTCAATCAAATCCGCTCGAAATCGCGGCAAGTTTCTGCGAAGGTGATACCATTACCATACAACCGAATGATGACTACCTCAGTTATGCCTGGAGCACAGGAGCCACAACTGAATCGATTGAAGTGGCAGCGCCGGGTGAATACAGTTTAACGGTAGAAACATCGCCTAACTGCATTGACAGCGACACTATTGATGTAGAAATGTTCTTGAATCCGCTCATCAACCTGGCGCTATATGACACACTGGTTTGCGATGACCCCAATCCGATTTCGGTATCAGCACCGTCAGGGTTTGATATCTACACGTGGCTTGACGCTGATGGTGAGATAATAGGGCAGGGGCAAACCATTGAACTCCCGGAAGGAAGGTACGAAGTGATAGCGCTTGACAGCAATGGCTGTTACTGGCCCAGCATAGCGCCTGTCATCATTGATTTCGAGGAATGTGATTTAGTTATTCCGAATATTATAACACCGGATGGACCTCCCGGAGCGAGCATCAGCCAGTCCAATGATAACAACGCTTTCTTTGTGAAGTCTCTTCGATTGTATCCCGATTCGAAGTTGACTATTTACAACAGATGGGGCACTGCCATCTATCATTCCGATGATTATCAGAATGATTGGGTGCCACGTGATATTCCGGGAGGAACGTATTATTATGTGTTGCAACTTCGGCAACTCAATGGGACATATCGAAATTTCGCAGGCGATTTAACTATACAATTGGAAGCTGAAAGGGAGTGATTATGCCTATAGGTTATTCCGTTTTGGAATAACCAACCATACGGATGTGCTTCAGATTTGCCGCATGGATCACAACCGTTTCAACCTTCGTGAGGCATTCGTCTTTTCGAGATCTGAACTAAGAGGATTGCGCATACTGACGTTAGTGCTTGTGCTGGTGATAACCTTCAGAGTGGTCTATTTCCGGTGTGTCGCACCCGCCAGAGTTGTCTTTCGCATTCCTGAATTCTCTGCGAATAAAGACTCCTCTTTTTCTGCTATTTCTTCTTTTAAAAAAGAGCGTGTGAACAATGAGAACTTTCGCTCTGAATGGGATGAATCCAAGTGGTCAGATAGAAAGACGCATGCCGACACCGTCATTCATCGCACTTATGCCGAGCCATTTCGAAAAAGTCGCATCCTAGAGCTCAACACTGCCGACACGCTCGAGCTTAGAGGGTTGCCGGCCATAGGTCCGTGGTTGGCTCGAAAAATCATCGAGTATCGTGAGCGACTCGGCGGATTCCATTCGCCGGAACAGCTTCTGGAGGTATACAGACTTACACCCGGAAAACTGGATACTATTTGGCCTTTTATTACAGTCGATACAGCCTTCGTTCGAAGGATTGATGTTAACCGGATTTCAAGCGATGAGTTGATGAAGCATCCCTATTTATCGCGTTCACAAGCTCGAGGACTAATAGCCTATCGCGAGAAGCACGGCGCATTCCGAGCAGTTGCAGATTTGAGAAAGTGTTTGTTGATTGATGAAAAAACCTTCGATAAAATGCGTGATTACGTTGAAGTTCGTTGAATTTTGCGAACTATGAATTTGGAAGCCCGCATTAAGCAAGCCATGGTCGACGTTCACGATTTTCCCTCGCCGGGTATCGTTTTCAAAGACATCACACCTCTTTTCCAAGATCCGAACTTGCTTACCGATTTGGTAGAAGCCATGGCTGAAGCATGCAGCGGTCAGCGCATCGACGCTATTGTTGGACTGGAGAGCCGAGGTTTTTTACTGGCTGTTCCGCTGTCCATGCGACTAGGCATACCATTCATCATGATTCGTAAGAAGGGCAAGCTTCCAAGGGAATGTCACAGCATTTCATACGATTTGGAATACGGAAGCAGCACCATTGAAATGCACAAGGACGCATTGAAGCCCGGAAGCCGAGTTTTGATTCATGATGATGTGCTGGCTACAGGAGGAACAGCCGAGGCAGCAGCCCAATTGGTTCAGCAAGCCGGTGCTGAAGTTGCAATGTTTCAGTTTATAGTTGAGTTAACTTTCCTTCGGGGCATGGAAAGGATGCTGCCATACACGCACAGCGTCACTACTTTTGCACGTTTTTAAAGAACCGTTCGGTCGCTGAGACTGTTTAACGATCACAACATACACTCTAATTTGAGCAAAGCAATGAACTTTGAGAAATCAGAAAACCAGGTTATGATCGCGCAGATGGTGCGCGATTTTGTAGAGAAGGAAATACGTCCGAATGTGATGCATTGGGACGAGTCACAGGAGTTTCCACGCGATGTGTTCCGTAAAATGGGAGAATTGGGCCTGATGGGCGTTCTGGTTCCTCAGGAATACGGCGGATCAGGCTTAGGTTATTTCGAATACATATCTGTTATCGAAGAAGTAGCCAAGGTGTGCGGGTCGATCGGTTTGTCTGTCGCAGCGCACAATTCACTTTGCACGAATCATATTTTAGAATTTGCCAACGAAGAACAGAAGCAGAAATACTTGCCCAAACTGGCTTCAGGAGAATGGATTGGCGCTTGGGGACTCACCGAAGCCAATACAGGAAGCGATGCCATGCGCATGAAGTGCACGGCGGTTCAAGATGGCGACTATTGGGTAATCAACGGCACCAAGAACTGGATCACTCATGGCATTTCAGGTGAAGTTGCGGTGGTGCTTGTGCGCACGGGCGATTTGCTCGATTCTCACGGAATAACTGCGTTTATCATTGAGCGAGGCACTCCGGGTTTCTCAGGTGGGAAAAAGGAAAACAAATTGGGTATGCGTGCCAGCGAAACCGCAGAACTCATTTTCGATAATTGCCGCGTGCATAAAAGCCAAGTGTGCGGCGAAGTAGGTAAAGGATTCCAGCAGGCCATGAAGATTCTCGACGGAGGCCGTATCAGCATCGGAGCGCTCGCTATGGGTATTGCCAAGGGTGCATTTGAAGCTGCAGTAAAGTATGCCAAGGAACGTGAGCAATTCGGACAGCCGATTGCGAATTTCCAGGCTATTGCCTTTAAGTTGGCCGATATGGAGACTGAGATTCAAGCTTCAGAAGCATTGTTGTATCAAGCAGCCTACATGAAGAATAACAAAATGAAGATGACCAAAGAGTCGGCCATGGCGAAGTATTACGCTTCAGAAGTGTCTGTGCGCTGCGCTACAGAGGCCGTTCAGATATTCGGTGGATATGGATATACGAAGGACTTTCCGGTTGAGAAGTTTTATCGTGATTCAAAACTTTGCACAATAGGCGAGGGCACAAGCGAAATACAGAAGCTGGTTATTTCCAGGGAGATTCTGAGGTCGTAATACATCCTTTTTTGTCGTAAGTGTTTTGTGCTTTTCGGTGCAAATGTTTTCTATTGCTCATTCCTTCAAAGGCATAGGTTATAACCGATGCACTTCGAAAGCAAAGGGCATCTAAATTTGTTCATATCAATGAAGAGTGTCTTTCAACTATCGACAATGTTGCTCTGTGTAATCCTTTGGTTATGGGGTACTCAATCTGCTCAAGCTCAATCCGACAAAGGTGTAACGATTCAAGCACAAGATTCAATCGATGCTTCTTTGAATCTTTCGGACACAACGCATCAATTTTGTGGTTGCCAATCGATTGAAACCGTTAAGGCCTGCTCAGATTGTTTCAAACTATCGGGCCCGGTATTGAGAACCGGTTATGAAATGAGCTTTGAGTCCAAAACCATCGTGCGCGGTTCGTGTTGGGATTTCGCCAATGAAGTATATAGAAGATCAGGTCTGACTAAAGAAACCGTTTTCAGTTCTAATAAGGGGAAGCGTTATGCAGATCATGAATTGGTGGAGGCGGGCGATTGGATTTATCATATCAATTACGCCTACGGCAATGTTGAGCATAGCGCCATTTTTGTTTGTTGGAAAGACAAGGCAAAGAGACAAGCCGTTACGTTGAGTTATGTAGGCAGAAATCGTGCGGAACCGGGGCGACTTGAAATCGTTGATTTACGAAGCATAACTTCAATATTCAGAGGGATAACAGATTAAGACCTTTGAACTATTTTGCACCCGAAAACCCAAGGATATGAATTATCTCGATTTTGAAGAACCCATCAAGGAACTCCACACCCAGATAGAAAAGCTGCGCGAAAGTGAAAAGAAAGCAGGTGTGGACATGTCGGCTGCTATTGCAGAATTGCAAGATGCTGCCGAAAAGAAGAAGCAAGAGATATACGGCAATCTCGACTCATGGCAACGTGTTCAGGTGAGCCGTCATCCGGACAGACCTTACACGCTTCAATACATCGAGCATATTACCGGAAACAACTGGATAGAGCTTCATGGAGATCGCACCGTGAAGGATGATAAAGCCATGGTGGGTGGTTTCGGTTTTCTTGATGACATGAGCGTCATGTTCATAGGTCAGCAAAAGGGGAATACGACCAAGCTACGACAGTACAGAAATTTCGGTATGGCTAACCCGGAGGGTTATCGCAAGGCTCTTCGACTGATGAAGTTGGCAGAAAAGTTCAATAAACCGATTGTGACATTTATCGATACACCCGGGGCATTTCCCGGTCTTGAGGCAGAGGAAAGAGGTCAGGGTGAGGCCATTGCGCGAAATCTGTTTGAAATGATGAAACTGCAAGTGCCTGTGGTATGTGTTATTATCGGTGAAGGAGCTTCCGGCGGTGCGCTTGGCATTGGTATCGGAGACCGCGTCATGATGCTTGAAAACACTTGGTACTCGGTAATTTCACCGGAGTCCTGTTCTTCGATTCTCTGGCGCTCATGGGATCATAAAGTGACTGCTGCCAAGGCGCTCAAGTTGACCGCCGACGACATGTACGCTAATAAGCTCATCGATGGAATTATTCGAGAGCCGATGGGTGGAGCTCACACAGATCCTGAAGCGACTTTTAATAACGTGAAGGAAGTAATTAAAAAGGAATTGTCAGAATTGATGAAGATGGATCCACAGGCTCGCATGCGTGCTCGTCAGGATAAGTTTTGTTCAATGGGAGTTGTAGTCGGAGCCTAATTGCTATTTGCTCTTTTCTATTTCACGACGCATTACAGGGAGAAAAACGCGGTCTTCCGACGTCCAGCGTGGAGTTTGTATGGACAATACTTTCATTGGAGTAATAGCAGTGACAGCATGAGGAACTCCTTTAGGAATAAGCAAAAAGTCGCCCGGCTTCACAATGAAAGTTGAATCTCCCAACGTCATTTCTCCTGTGCCTTCTATGATGGTGACGTGTTCTGTGTGAAGCTCATGGAAATGCTTCTTCACACCTTCTCGAACCCAAATGAGAAAAGATGTTGAAAGGCTGTCATCGGCAATCTTCTCGACAGCTACATTTTGCCAATCGGAAGGGGCGTGGCGGGCGAAGAGGTCGATACGCTGAGCAAATACTGCATGAGAGACCAACAGGAAAATCAGAGATAAAAACAATTTCATGAATGCGATGATTTAGTTCTGACTTCAAAACTAATCAACCCGAATCAGTATGTGCAGCTCTATAATGGATCGTAGGTGAAATCCCGAATCACCACTTCATGTTCCAGCTGATTATTAGGCCCAATGGACGAGTAGGGCAGCGTCCATAAATTCATTCGTGCGTGTGTTGTAGCGCCCGGGTGTGGTATTACGATGGGGAGTGAAGTTTGTCCGCCATCGATCTTCACGCGTGGTGGATGATTCAAATCGAAATCCCAGGTAGCTATGGGTGTGCCTTCTGCCTTGTCGCCTTTGAAGCTAGCCCAGGTAATGAGTGTATCGGTCCAGGTAAAGGTGTGGGTAGTTACCCCACGCAAATCGTCCTCTGCTATCTCTCTTTCGCGCGTGCGCTCAGCGAAGTATCCTCCAAATGAAACAGGTTGAACAGAAAACGTAGTGGGTGTTGTGCTTGTTGAGTCGCCCCACTTCGCAAATTCTATATCAACTTCGCTGTTACCATCGGTGTAAAAGGTATTGTTGTCCCACGTGAACAAACCGAAAACAACGTTCTCTGAAAAACTCATGGGATCGGCTTGAATCGTCCAGGTGTACGTGCCATAACCCAGGTTGTCTCTCCCTACCACCTCCGAAGAATACCATACGCCATCGTGCTCGGCAATGGTGAGGTGCAACCA
>CANIAA010000082.1 GCA_947465255.1 Flavobacteriales bacterium
AAGGCAGACTACAAGCATGAACTAGTTGGCGAGCGCCTGCTTACCACGCCTTCGCATTACGCCTATTTCAAAATATCGGAAGGCTGCGACCGACCTTGTTCGTTTTGTGCCATTCCCCTCATGCGTGGAAAGCACGTGAGCACACCTGCGGAACAGCTGGTGGAAAGCGCCAAAAAGCTTGCGGCTTCAGGTACAAAGGAGCTTATTCTTATTGCACAAGATCTGACGTATTACGGATTGGATATATACAAGCAGCGTAACCTGGCCGACCTGATTCGTCGGCTGAGTGACGTGGAAGGTATCGACTGGATACGCTTGCAGTATGCATTTCCGTCGGGGTTTCCGATGGATGTGCTCGACGTGATGAATGAGCGAAGCAACGTATGCAAGTACCTTGATATGCCCTTGCAGCACGGCACTACAAAAATGCTTCAAGCTATGCGCCGAGGCATTACGCGCGAGAAAACCGATGCTCTTATTGCCGAAATACGCAGTCGGGTTCCTGATATTGCCCTGCGTACCACGCTCATTGCCGGTTTCCCGGGCGAGACACAAGCCGATTTTGAGGAGATGCAGCAATGGGTGGAACAGACACGCTTCGATCGCTTGGGGATCTTCACCTATTCGCATGAAGAGAATACACACGCATATGGTATGAAGGACGATGTTCCAGCCAAGACCAAGCGCAAGCGTGCAGATTCAATCATGGAAACTCAATCGCATATTTCGTACGAATTGAATCAGCGCTTTGTGGGACGTGACTTGAGAGTATTGATAGATCGTGTTGAGGGCGACAGCTACATCGGTCGCACGCAATACGATTCACCTGAAGTAGATAATGAGGTAATTATTCCGACTTCCGCAGGTTATCTCCGCGTGGGCGATTTTGCGGAGGTGCGCATTCACTCTGCTGAGCACTACGATTTACATGCAGTGTCGGTTGTCAATGGGTGAGAAATTGTGGATGTTCATGGAGAGAATGGATAATGGAGAATGGGGAATGGAGAATGGAGAAATGAGAATGCTGAGTGACGAATTGCGAGTCGTTCGATTATGGCATAGCGGATTGGAAAGGGCTGGACGCACAGAAGTGTCGGATTGGAAAGGGCTGGACGCACAGCAGTGCGTCCCTACTTCACTATTTCACTAATTACTATTTCACTAATTACTATTTACTAATTATATGAATTTTACAATCGGATCTAAACTATCTCACCCGACCTACGGCGAAGGCGTCGTTTTCGGCATGGATGAGCACAAGTACCGCATTTATTTCCGCGAACACGGCGAAAAGGAATTGGGCAAAGCCTATGATGGCTTTCAATTGCTGGAACCCGGGCAGTCGATAACTTCAACCGTTGAACTGGAAGATGTGGTGGATGCTGTAAAGAACGTGTTCGATATGTACTATGAAGTGACTGATATTGTTGAACTAGCTGACAAATGGGACGGTGGTACCTTGCTCATTCAACCCAAGGACACATCGCTCAAGCCGAAAGAAGTTCCCGTCGATAATTTCTTTCACAAGATCGTAATGCTGCGCGACCGTTTGCGTGTGCTCGAGCAAAAGATAAACGCACATCCGAAGCTTACCGATTCTGATAAAGTCGAAATGCAACAGTACATCACCCGCATTTATGGTTCGCTTACCACGTTCAATGTCCTATTCAAATCGAAGAACGATTGGTTTGTAGGCGAGAGCGGCAAGGGTGATTCTGAGTAATCTGTATTTCGGCCCTATCAACATTTGTTCATATCGTTTGTGAACGGGCTGTGGGAAAGTGGCTGTCTTAAATCATTGCTAAACGATGCGTTAGCCTGTACTTTCATCTTGCTTTTCAGCGTGAAAGGCAACGCTTTTTCAGTTGAAAATCGTTTCAGAATCCACGCGGGATGAAGTGTTGGCTAGGGTTCAATCGTTGAATTAGGAAATCGAAAACCTGTTGACCCTCTATTTTGGTTGATATGGACAACAGCATTTTGGCTCATTGCCGGTGCCCCGATGAATAGTCGACTGATTATAGGCAATCAGGCACATGGCGGAAGTTTCGGACCCCGAGGTTCGGATGCCCTGAACAGGGAGATTGAGCAAAGGTTTAGATTTCTAATAAAGGGATTGAAAAACCTGCTACTATGGAAGCCCGTGTGGATTTTTTATTTGGTGCAGGCGCTCGTTTCTTTGCACCATGAATTCAAACTCGCAACTTCCCGTCATGGAAACCTTCTACACCGTGCAAGGTGAAGGTGCTTATGCCGGTGCTCCCGCCTATTTCATTCGACTGGCAGGTTGTGATGTGGGTTGCGTGTGGTGCGATGTGAAGGAAAGCTGGGATGCCGATAAGCACCCCTTACAATCTGTTGAGAGTTTAACGGAAGCGGTTGCGAATTCGGGATCTGCTATTTGTGTGATTACCGGAGGTGAACCTACTCTGCATAATCTTGCGGAGCTCACCGAAGCTCTCCGCTCTAAGGGTATTCGCACACATTTGGAAACCTCCGGCACACAACCACTCACGGGGGAATGGGACTGGATAACGTTTTCACCTAAAAAATTCAAAGCTCCTCTGCACGAGTATTATCAAAAGTCGCACGAGTTGAAGGTGATTATTAATCATGTTTCAGACATTTCATGGTCGCAAGAGCACGCAGATAAAATGCCTGCGCAAACGATGTATTACATGCAGCCCGAATGGGAAAAGCGAGAAATCATGCAAGGCCACATTCTGGATTACATCCGTCGCAACACTCAATGGCGCATCTCCGTGCAAACGCACAAGTACCTGGGGGTCGATTAAACTATTTGTCTTCGTAGAGTGCGATTTTCTTTTCGCCATTTATCCCAACACTGCCACGAAACATTCCCGTTGTGGTGAATGGCATGGCTATGTTGCCTTGCTGATCTATCGCAATGCAGCCGCCACGTCCTTTGATGTCTTTGAGCTTTTTCATGACCACTGAATCGCATGCTGATTGAATGTCAAGTTCTGCATACCGCATCATGGATGCAATGTCATGAGCAACATTCAATCGGATGAAGTCTTCACCCTTGCCCGTGCAGCTCACCGCGCACGTTGCATTATCGGCATAGGTTCCGCTGCCTATGAGCGGCGAGTCGCCTATTCGTCCGTATCGCTTGTTGGTGAGTCCGCCGGTAGATGTGCCTGCGGCAATATTGCCGTGAACATCCAACGCTACACAACCCACTGTTCCGAATTTCTCTTCGCGAGGTTTATCGACGGACGCTTTCTTTTTCTCAGAATGGTCCAATTCCGTCTTATCGTCTTCAATAGCTTCTTGTAATTGCTCCCAGCGATGCTGCGTGAAGAAATAGGATGTGTCGATCCATTCAATACCTTGTTCTTTAGCGAACTCTTCTGCGCCTTCCGATTGCAACAATATGAATTCAGATTTTTCCATCACTTTGCGGGCAAGGCTAATCGGGTTTTTGATGCGACGCACACCTGCAACTGCTCCGCATTCGAGATTTTCACCATTCATGATCGCTGCATCGAGGTCGTTGTGACCGTCGTGTGTGAATACAGCTCCTTTGCCGGCATTGAATAACGGGCAGTCTTCCAGTGAAGTGATCGCTGCCTCGACTGCCTCGACTGATGTTCCGCCGTTTGCAAGAATGGAGCTTCCTTTGTTAAGCGCTGCATCGAGCGCTTGCTTGTAGCTTTCTTCTTCTTCCGGAGTCAATTTCATTTTGACCAGATTCCCGGCTCCTCCGTGGATGGCGATGGCGAATTTTCCTTTCATGTTTTCTGATTGAGGGCTTTTTCTTTCCGGTGTTTCGCAAGCACAGAAAAGGAAAAGCAGGATAAGTGATAGTAGTGTTTTCATGGAATCTTTACCGAGAAGTTCAAGCCCAGCACGTAGAATGAATCATTGCCTGAAGTTCGCGCCAGCTGCTGTTGTAATTGGTAATACACATCGGTTCGAATATACTCATTGAAGGTGTAGCTCATTCCGGCAGCTAATCTATACTGGTCAATGCTTTTACGATTGGGTCTGTTGAGTGGTAGCATGCATTCTGCAGAAACGAACGGTGACCAGTAGTAGTTGATCTTGTAACGAATGGCCAGGCGATTGCGATTGTACCATAGCGGACCTTTGAAGCTATCTGAGAAATGTTCTCCATATACAAGCTGTTGCAATCGGTTCCGAGCAGATAAACTCCATTTTCCGAAACCCTTGCTGTAGGTGATGGTATTGTAGAAGAGATGGCGCGACTGGTATGAATTGTTGAGTTGTCGACTCTGAATTTCGCGCGCGTGAATTTCAATATTGAGATTACGGTTGATGCGATAACCAATAGAAGCGTCGACAAAGGCAAACCATAATTCCTGTGCATTCTGATTGAAACTTAATTGAGTCCCAAGCGATAGATCCCATGAGCGATTTAAGTTTTTGCTTACCGTGAATCCGGGCTGGAAAACAAAATCATTTTGCTGTCCATATGCGCCGGCCGATAGAAGACATGAGGCGAGAATAGCTATGTATACAATCGGTTTCAATATTCGTAGCGATACATTTTATCGTATACAATCTCTCCTTTTGAATTCGTGGTCGTTTTGCGAGTAAGCATGGACCGTGAATCATATTCAAAACGCGTAACTTTTTTTAGGTTACCGTATCCGTCCAATACCGTCTCTTCAATTTTGTCATCGAACGTATTGTAGGAGTAAGTTGTCCGCTCTTGAATCCGGTTGTTTTCCGAAACAACTTTTTCCGCTAGTCGATTCCATTTGTCATACTTGCTTATGGTTTGAGTGTGCACATGTGAAATTGAATCAGTGACTTGCCGAAAGATCTCACGGCCTTTACGATTGTAGCAGAATGTTTCCAGCTTGACGCAATTACTATCAGCATCGAATTCTTGTACCTCGATTTCTCTTCCCTTTTTGTCGTAGCGAGTATTGACGAACGAAATTTCTCTTTCGCCTTTCTGAATTTGCTCAGTACGAACATTGGTTTGCTCGATTTTTCTAGCACGAATCTGGCGATTTTCCTGGCCCGGCATTGAGGAGCAGAAAAGAGTTAGAACGCATATGAAAAGAACTGCTCTCATGGTTGTGCAATAATTTCAATGCGTTCCATTTCCAATTTTTCTTTCCGGTCTTCGATAGTCACTTTCCGAATAACCGGACTTTGACCGTCGATTTCCATAGGATCGAACGAATACGCATAGAGTGTATAGTTACCCGGATACAGGAAGTTGAAAGCATATTCCCCATTGTAATCTGTCTTGATACGTTTGTCGAATCCTGTATTATCGCCATATACGATATATACATAGGTGTCTTCAGCAGGGTATTCGGCTATGGTGTCGGTGAATGATCCATTCACGGCATAGGTCCAGACTTGACCGCTGATGGATGCGTCACCACCTACGCCTTCTTCTTTTTTGCATGCGATGAACATGAGGGTGCACATTACACCAAGTAGGAGATTTCTCATAATAGTATTTGCTGGTCGATGGAAAGTTCGAGAGGTATTTCTTTTGCGATTATAACAATAATAGAAGTTGATTTTAAGTCGTTCAACTTTTGGCAGACAACACTGAGATGTTCTGCACTCAGACCAATGAAAGGCTCATCGAGTAACATAATTGGTTTCTTCGTAAGTAAGGCCCTTGCAAACTGAAGCATTCGTCGTTCTGCTGAAGAGAGGTCGTTCGCGGTCGAGTGTATGCGTCGATCAAGATAGACATCTGCTCCTTCCGGAGTTGTAAGGCCGAGTTGCATCAGGACATCAGTAACTGAAGTGCGTTTAACTTCTTTTCGACTGTACGAAATTGCTTCGAAAATTGTATTGCCGAGTAAGGGGTAGTCGTCGCTTACTGTCGTCATGAGCCTTCGTAAGTCGTGCGCTCCGATATCATTAATGTCATGGCCGGATATGAATATGCGACCGCGTTCAATGCCATGAAGTTTGAGGAGTAGTCGTTGAAGGGTGGATTTTCCGCTTCCTGCTTTTCCATCGACTCGGCAGATGTGCCCGAAGGGTATCGATGCACTCACGGTTTTTAAGATCGGGTGTCCTGCTGTGTATGCAAAGGAAAGATTTTCAATGCGTATAGTTAGATTCGTACGCAGGTCACTTTTCTCTAAATGAGTATGCATGATTTCATGCGGCAGATTCAGCACGGCCATCAAATTATCGAATGATGTTGCACCGGAGGCCAACAGGGATGGTACTCGCAATAGTCGTTTGTAAACACTCTGCAGGTAGAGTAATATCAGAATGAAAATAAGAACTGATGACGAAGAAGCGCTCTCTTTGTAATCTCCTTGCACGGAAATAAAAAGTAGGATCCCGATTGCTGCGAAAAAGATAAGTTGAGGTAAGGCTTTATTGAGTCCGTTGAAGAGCTGAAAGCGAATTGAACTTTTGTATAACTGATTGTTTCGTTTCGCGAATTTAAGTTCTTCAGGATGCGCGCGATTAAAGACTTTAATAGTCGAAATGGCATGCAATCGCTGTTCGATAAAACCCAGCAAGGAGCTTCGTGCGTTCCTTCTTGTTTCATTGGGTTTTTTCTGCATAGAAGAAACCAATACCATGAGGATAGAACCCGTGACGAAAACGATGAGTAAAGCCTTTGAAAGATTGCTGTTCAATTGAAAGAGCATAATGAATGCTGCAATTAGAAATAATCCATCGGCTATTGGTTTTATAACTCCTTTCGATACATATTGCTGAATCGCCAGCATGTCGCTTGAGTATCGAGCCAGATATTTTCCGGCGCTTCGCGTGTGGAAGGCGTCGAAGTCATGATTCATTTGTGCATGAAAAAGACGGCTTCTTACGTCATGTGTTATCCGTTCTTCTATCGTACGCATGGATAGGTGCTCTATCCATGTGAGTAGCCCCTTGAATAACGTCAGTGCAGCGAAGAATGTGAAGAAAGAAGAGAGCGACACCATAGATACACCCAGGCGTTCAAGCAATTCATTTTTGCCGCTTGTCTCGTTGAAAGCAATCTGGTAAAAACTACCAATGCTAAGCGGTAAGAGCACACTGCATAATGAACTGAAAAATGCCGATAATAATGCTACGGCAATAACTGGTTTGTTTTTCGAAACAAACTGCTGCAGCATTTTCTTTCGCGAAAGCATCATGATTCAACCGGGACTGTTTTCCGGTCGAAGATAGCATTTAATTCTCCTGTCATTATGTGGTCGATGGTGTGTACCGGTATGTTCATGCGGTCTGTTACTTCTGTGATGAGTAATGGACTCATCGTGAAACGACCACTAACCATACATGGGTTTATGTTCCAGCCATGAAGCACTTGCAAACCGGCCATAACGCTTAAACTATCGCCGCATGAGAATATGACATTGTGAATTGTGCTCATGAAGGCTTTGTTGCGCAGTAGCATAGATGTTTCACGTTGGAAAAGACCGTCAGCGATTTCCATCACGATGTACTCCGGTTTGTTTTGGCCCAGTTCGTTGAGCAACGTTTGATAAATGTCGAGAATGGTTTGCTCGTCAACGAGATAGGTAGAAGGGAAGCCGAGGTTGCTGAAGTCAACACCAATGTCTGCACCGCAGTCAACTACATAGTCAACGTCTTTGGTGTATACAGTTCCGGTAAGCTTCATGAATGCAACTTGCTTGCCTGTTGTCTTTAGTCCTCGTGCAATGTGCGCTGCCGTTGTTGTTTTACCACTGTCCATGGTAGAACCAATAGATAGAATAATCTTGGCGTCGTTGGGCACTTTACCTGTAAAGGCGGTGCGATTATTTTCTCGGAATAGGGTATTCATTACCTGTCCTTCCTGGTCGCAGCAGTAGCCAACAAGTTTTACCGTGGTTGGCTCGTAATCTTCCCAAGCTGCATTTTTGGTACGCACTATACCGATAACGCCGCCCGCTCCAATGATGTGGTACACGTCCAGTACTTCAGTAGGCACATAGCCCTCGTATTGAGATGTCGCATATCGATCACCGAACACGGCGAGAATGTAATCACCGTCAAAAATGCTGTGCGAACGCTTGTCGATGCACTGCATGCTGCTGTGACGATCGACTTCTAACACTTGAAACAACCCAACATCACCCGCTTTTGGGATGCGTGTTGATGCTAATTCTTGATTGAGGGTGTACTCGGTGATTCCGCGAGTTGCGATGGTTTGTTTGATGCGCATTTTAGTTTTTGATAAAAGTTGAGGTAAAGAGTTGTGAGTCTGAAATAATAGTTACCGTGTATATGCCTGAGGATAATTCTGAAGTGTCTAGAGTGTTCAACATTCCTTTCGTTGAACCGCTTAAAACGATTCGGCCAAAGGAATCGCTGATGCTAAATGAACTTCCGATTAGCGCCGATGGGCATGTGAAATTTAACCGGTCCGAAACAGGATTGGGGAACGTCACAAAGGTGCTTGGCTTTGATTCCTCCGCGAATAGTTGGATATCGTATTGAGCTACGATGATGTCGCGGGCGCCATCAACACTCCAGCGACTTCCGCCTACGATGAGTTGATTATTTGCTATCAACAAATCATTGCAAACGGTGAGCGTGTCGGAAGCATCGAGGGTTCCGGAATTGATAAGCTGGCCGCTGCTGTTTATAGAACGAAGGGTAGTAATGTATTTAAGATCACTGGCGCTATCTACATTCGAATGACAGGCTACCATAGCATTGTTATTCGCGTCAATGGCTATGGCATCGCCCACATCATCGAGTTGCGTAGCCGAGTCATACAGGTTTTCCCATGCGAATTCACCTGTCGCTGTATAACAAACAACAAGGCAATCATGACTTTCCGGTGTGGTATAATTGAAGATGGATCCAACCAGAATGAAATTTCCGTTGGGAGCCAATTCAATTGCTTCTCCTGTTGATTGAAGATTATTACCCGCTGTGTAGGTTTGTTCCCAAGTCAATGAACCGTTGGTATTCACCTGAAATACTTTGAGTGCAGATCCTTCGCCGGTTGTTACGTCGATAGATGATGTACAAAGCGCAGTGATTGATTCGTCCGTTGTCAGCGCGGAGCTTTCGAATAGTTCTGTATTTCCGCCTTGGTATGTGTACGACCATAGGACTGTGCCTGAGGTGGAATATTTCACCACAAGCACGTCTTCATCTGTACCATTGTTCGATTGACCGCACACGTAAACATTACCTGAGTTGCCTACACGGATAAATCGGCCACGCTGATTTCCGGTTCCTCCATTGAAAACAGATGACCAGAGCAAAGCACCGTTGCTGCTGTATTTGGCAGTGAAGAGCTCGTCATTCGTAATTACAGGAGAAGCGTTGATATCTGTCTTACCAGTAACATAAATGTTGCCGCTACCATCTGTGGTAATGTCGTAGCTTCGATCTGATTCATTGGCGGTAGCATTGTATTGTGCCGTCCATAGAAGCGTTCCCGCACCATTGTACTTCAGAATTGAAATATCAGAGCCGGTGCCTGAATTTTTGGTGTAACCTGAAACAATCACGTTACCGGCATTATCTACCGCAACTGCATTTGCTTCTTCATCGCTTCCGAAAAGTGTTCCGGATGCACTGCGTGTCCAAACGGTATCGCCGGCGGAATTTAATTTCATCAGGAACATATCCCGATCGGTGTCTTTGCCAACAGAATATCCCGCAACGTAAATATTGCCGTTTGCATCGCGCTCTATTTCTCGCACATTATCGCTATTGTCTCCTGTGCCCGTCCAAATAGCTGTGCCGGTTGTATTTCCTGAAACGTCATAGGTGAGCAGAATGGCATCACGATGCGCCTGCATATTTTCGGTGTGCCCGGCTACGCGAGCATTGCCTTGTGAGTCGATTAGGCATGCTCCCGATTCATCCGAGCGAGTAGCGGTGCCGTTGAATACATTTGTCCAAAGAGTTGTTCCTGCATTATTGTATTTAATGCTAACGATGTTGTTTTGGATAAGAGCTGTAGCGTTGGCGTCTGAATATCCAGTGATAAGAACCTCGCCGGCCACTGTCAGATCAATGTCTTGAACGAT
>CANIAA010000083.1 GCA_947465255.1 Flavobacteriales bacterium
AAGAATTATTGTCCAACGCATTTCCTGCGCCATCGAGCGCCACAGCTTTATGCGGAACTAACTATATCGTACCTAATACCCACGATTTCAATCGTGGGGATGCTGTATAAAAGATGACGGATTACAGATGTCGGTGAGAGGGACAGGTCTCAATCCTTTCATTGTCTTTTGAAAAAAGTTAAGACTACCCCTATCAAATTTATGATCCAATGTACTCCAATGAAAAACAGCAAAGACATGAGCCATACAAGTCCCGAACCTCCGGAACTGTTGAATGTCAAGTTGTAAAGGAAAAGTGCACTATACAGTGCCGACACTATCAAATTTATAGTCAGCGTTTTTAGTCGGTTTTTACTTCTAAGAGTCCAAACACTAAGTGTCAATCCGAAAATCAGGTAGCAAAAAAGGAGATATAAATTGTCTTCGCTCATTGTTTCTTGTGTTGTCTTTTAAGCTTCCACATGACGTTTGGTGGGGTCTAGAAGTTGGTGATTTTAACAACAAGATTTTAGTCGGAGAATCAATTTTTCAGCTATCACTAAACTCTTATTTGAACAAGAAACCCAGCCTGTTGGGTTGGTACTGTTAGATGTAGTGGCTCTTACCGTCATCACCCATAATCACAATTAGGCTGTTTTATTGCACTTTATTTTATTTATAAACTCGTTTGTAAAATGCGATATAAACGTGAATGTCAAAATTAACAAGACAACTGTGGCGTAGGAGCTTTCGCTCATACCAAATAAAGCAATGCTCCAAATAATAAAAATCCATTGAGCAAAATACATGTTTGTAACACCTTTGCTCCACTTAAAAAGGAGTTCAAAAAGCTGGTTCATAGCAAACATGTCGATTACAATTTTGGCTATGTACATCCAAAGGACTACAAACCCACCCATAAATAGCATAGCACCTTGTCGGCTATGGTAGTAGTCGTTGAAATGATAATCTATGTTTGAATATGAAATGACAACTCCAAGCAACAAAACCAGAGTACCAGTTATTCCGAAGTATTTAAAAGTCATACCCTGGTCTTTTGAGTTTTTCATTGTGTCGCCAAGAAACATACCCAACAGAGGGAAGGATAGCCAAGGAAATACAGGGAAAGCAATTTTGTTTTCGATAAAGCTAAATTCAATGGGCTGATCTCCCCAAAACAGTTCTAAAACTTGATCTACTATAGGAATGTTAACGCTTAATCCCCAGAGAAAAGGCGAAAGCATACTAATCAAGAATGCAACGAATAATATGATATACCTGTTGATTTTAAACTCCTGAATTAGAGCCATAATCATACATGCAACTCCAGCAAATTGTAAAATGTCAACGATTGTAAAAATTGTGTATGCGTTCAATTTTTCTAATGGCAATTTTTCTACAACACCCATTTGTAGATAATTAGAAAGGGCAAATGGTATTACACCTCTTAAGATATTCAAAAGGTATCCTGCTAAAAAAATTTTAAAGCCTCGTAATAATCTTGGCTTCAATTCAGATTTCCTTGAATAGATAAATGAAAACCCCATCAAAGTCATAAAAACGGGAGCGGCCGGTGGCCCACCAAGGAATTCTATGATTTGTCCGGAAACCGAGTTTTTTACTTCCGGACTTGCAAACACCTCCAATGTATGAACAGCAATCATAAAAAATACAGCCAAGCCCCTGGCAAGGTCTATGGACAACAGTCTGTTGTTTGGAGTTGCGTCATTCATCATTGCTGTCATTTTGAGGGTGCAAAATGCCAATGCTGATAAATGAATTCATTTGACAAATGTCACAAAATCATTTTGCCCTCAAACGACTAAGTGTTTCTCTAGATATACCAATATAGGAAGCAATGTATGTTAGCGGAATTCGCTGGAAAATTTGCGGCTCTTTGTCAAGGAGGATTAAATATTTATCGATTGAACTCATCATTTGTGAGAAGTAAATCTTGTCCTCTAAAAAAAAAGCATATTCCTCTATTATTGCATTTACGAAGTGGGCAATTTGGATGTTGTGTAACATTAATGCCTTTATCTTTTTGAGATTTATTGAAATTAGAGTGCTACTCTCAACTAACTCAAGTGTTTCTCTCGATGGATTGTCCTTAAAGTTGTGCAATGAACCAGCCATATCATTTTCCAAAGCAAACCAAGTATTAACTTCTACACCGTCTTTCAGATAGTAACTTCTCACAGCACCCTTTACTACAAAATAAGCAAAGTCGTGTCTTTTGTTCTCTTCTATAAGCACGTGTTTTTTGTCCAAATGCAGAATAGAAAAATGATTGCAAATTTCTGCTTTTGAACTATCACTTAGCTGGTAGTTAGTAGAAAAATGGTCTATAAAGGTTTTGAATGCCGTGTCCATTCTTAAACGTCTTTTTGAGTCTTGTTGTCATATAGTTTGTGTAAACTGCACCATCGCGAGCCACAGCTTGATACTGAATCAACGCAGGTACTTGCGCAACAAATGCCGTCGCAATGAACATGAAAACGGATAACAACTTTATTTTCATAAAGTAAAACTTCATCTTACAACAAAGAATTTTACACGCTCACTCGCCACTCGCCACTCGCCACTAACCCAAGAACGGATACCGGTAATCCACCGGCGATACAAACGTCTCCTTAATCGTGCGCGGCGAAACCCAACGCAACAAATTGAGGTAGCTGCCGGCCTTGTCGTTGGTACCGCTGGCGCGTGCACCGCCGAAAGGCTGCTGGCCTACTACGGCTCCGGTTGGTTTGTCGTTGATGTAAAGGTTACCGCATGCACCTTCCAATACGCGCGTTGCCTGCTCAATGGCATAGCGGTCGTGCGATAGGATGGCTCCCGTGAGCGCATACTCACTCGTATCGTTGATCAAATGCAAGGTCTCAGCCCATTGTGCGTCGTCATACACATAAAGGGTAAGCACCGGACCAAAGATTTCTTCGCACATGGTGCGGAACTTAGGATTGGTAGTAACGGCAATAGTTGGCTCAACGAAGTAGCCAACACTGTCGTCGCAATTGCCGCCTGTGATAATCTCAACGTCGGGCTGCGACTTGATATACTCAATGTATCCTTTGATTTTGTCGAATGCACGCTTATCAATTACGGCATTGATGAAGTTGCCGAAATCTTCGGGTGTTCCCATTTTCATGGTTGCACCATCTTGAATCAAACGCTCTTTGACTGCAGGCCACAACGACTTGGCAATGTAACCACGGCTTGCCGCGCTGCACTTTTGTCCTTGAAACTCGAACGCTCCGCGCGTGAGTGCTGTAGCAACTTCGTTCGGATTGGCTGAAGGATGCGCAATCACAAAGTCTTTCCCTCCCGTCTCTCCTACAATGCGAGGATACGTCTTATACTTCTCGATGTTGGTTCCGATTTCCTTCCACAAGTGTTTGAACACTCCCGTGGATCCCGTGAAATGTAGTCCTGCAAAATCGGGGTGACTGAAAATCACATCGCCGGCGTCTTTTCCTTCTACAGTGATCATATTGATAACGCCGTCAGGCAAACCTGCCTCACGGAAAAGTTCCATAATGACATGCGCACTATAGACTTGTGTGTCCGATGGTTTCCAAACAACGGTGTTGCCCATCAGCGCGGCACTGGCAGGCAGGTTGGCCGCAATAGCTGTGAAGTTGAAGGGGGTGATGGCAAATACAAATCCCTCGAGCGGGCGATATTCCAGGCGATTCCAAATGCCGGGCTGATTGCCCGGTTGGTCGCGGTAAATCTGCTGCATGAAAGCCACGTTGAAACGCAAGAAATCGATGAGCTCGCATGCGGCATCGATTTCAGCCTGGAACGCATTCTTGCTTTGCGCCAGCATAGTAGCTGCGTTCATGCGCATGCGGTATGGGCCCGCGAGCAGATCGGCTGCACGCAAGAAAATGGCCGCGCGTTGCTCCCATGCCATGGCCGACCAACGGCCTTTTGCTGCCAGAGCAGCATCAATGGCTTGCGACACGTGCGCTTTGGTTCCCCAATTGAAGTGACCAAGTACTTTCTTATGGTCG
The DNA here is from genome assembly GCA_947465255.1 of Flavobacteriales bacterium. Taxonomy (GTDB): domain Bacteria; phylum Bacteroidota; class Bacteroidia; order Flavobacteriales_D; family Sanyastnellaceae; genus JAIBBG01. The sequence continues at coordinate 3,999 of CANIAA010000083.1, forward strand.
TGCGGCGGCGACATGGTGCGCTTGTCTGATGTGCGAACGAGTTCCGAACCGATGTACATAGGCACATCAATGGGAGCCTGATTATACATAGCACGGTATTGATTCAACAAATTCTCACGATCGGCTGTTCCTACGGCATAGCTGCGCACTGGTTCATTCACCGGCATTGGCACTTGAAAAACTCCTTTGGGCATGTGGCTTACAATTTTACGCAAATGTAACTACAGTAATCGGTTAGCTGCAGTTCCCCTTACCATTTCACTATTTACTATTCACCATTTCACTATTTACTATTCACTATTTACTATTCACCATTTCACTATTTACTATTTACTATTCACTATTTACTATTCACTATTTACTATTCACCATTTCACTATTTACTATTCACCACTTCACCATCCCCAAAAAACCACCTCCATCGTAAATACCTTACAATCTGCCCTTCCTTCTTTGCGCAAAACAAAGAACAATGGCTATCATGAATCTCTCTCTTCTACATGCGCCCAAGGCAACACCTGCCTATTGCGCATCACAACAACTTATGGACATTTTGAGCGCAAATGGCTTTTGCGAGTTACCTGCTATGGGCGGCAAGAGTATGCAGCCGGCCGAACGATACATCGGGGGGCGCAACTACTACTTCCGCAAGCATGGGCAGTGCACCATCAACTTTCTGAAAGATGGTCGCGTGCATGTACTCAACGGCCCCATCGCCATCTGGAACTTACACGATCAGCTGAGCTACCATGAGCTCAGCGTGTTGCTGGCCTTTGCATCGATGAGCGAAGAGCATCAGGAGTGCATGCGCAATTACATGGGGCCTCGTTGCAGTCGGTATGCCGATGTGATGGAATACTTGCCCTCGTTTCAGGTCGACTGGAAGACCGCATTTCTGATGGCAATGAGTTGCCGTTAATGATGCTGTTAGGAATGCAATGCGGTGAAAAAGCGGCGATGGTTTTTCTTCCTTGATTGAGATTGGTATGCAAAAAACTCCTATCCTTGTAGGACGTTTATTTGAAAACCATTCATCATTTAACCATGAAGAAAAGTCTACTTATCGCTGCAGCGTTTGCAGCATGCTCAATAGCTAAGGCCACCGATGTGGCAAGCAACGATTTCCAACCATTGCGCTTGGTCGTTCGGGAAGTAAGCCATGAAGGCGCGAACGTGCCCGGGCATACCTACCGAGTTTACGCCCAGTTGCCTTCTTCGCAATACAGCTTGCAGGTAGTGCATGGTGATGCCGCACATCCGTTGCGCATCGAATCGAGCGCGCCGTTCTTCCAAAGTCCCTTCGCAGGAGCAAGTGCTGCGGGTGTTTCTTCAGCCGCTTTGCAGGCCGATGCTGCCGTGCAGTTCGACTCTTGGATTACCGTAGGTTACGAAAGCAACGAGGGCAACGACATGTGGGACCTGGGTGTTGACTTTGCGACGTTCGATCAAGGTGGAGCCATCGCTACCAATAACGGCGGCTGGTTCTTGATACCTACCGACGAGAAGTGTATGCCTGATGCACAAGGCTTGGTGCTGATCGGTCAGTTTACTTCTACCGGTGAAATCAACGGTGTTTTGAATTTACAGGGAAAAACCGGTGAAGGAGAAACATGGCGCCAGCATGGGCTCACCTTCAACACTCGCAACAGCGAGGTGTTTGGCTGCAACGATAGCAAGGCGAGCAATTTCGATCCAAACGCTACCTTCAACGATGGCAGCTGCATTGGTGGTGGTTGCATACCTGCTCCGGAAAGCGCTGCGACTTCAGCCACCGGTTGGGACGTATTCCCCAACCCGCTGCGCGACAACCTCATAAATATTCAGCTCCACAGCCTGGAAGTAAAGCCTGGTGCATCATTAGACATTATAGACGCAAAAGGCAGTTTGATCGCTTCATTCATCGTGGGCAAAAACGCTCAGCTAAACGGCAATCGCATTACCATCGACCAGTCTCTTCAGAGCGGATCCTATCAGGTCGTTCTTCAGCAACAGGGTCAGCGTGAAACCAAGACTATTGTAGTGCAATAGTTTCGACTCCATTCGACAATAAAAAGAGCCGCTCGCTAGCGGCTCTTTTCTTTGCTGTACTCGGTTGAATGCACAGCAGTGACTCTAACTAACCTTAACCAACCGAAAGCGTTAATTCGAGATTGGCTTGCTCACCATGAGCCTTCAACCAATCCTGAATCTTCGACTGCATGCGCTGAAGTTCCTTGATGCGTTGTTCGCGCATTTTGATTTCCTCCATATTGCTGAGTCGACTGATTTTATCTTCGTGAAACTTCACCTTTACCTCAATCATTCCTCGAATGATGGAAGCTGCGTCGCCCGAATAGAAGACGCCATCGGCAAGATTCACCTTAATAGATTCTGCTGTTTCTTGCATGTCATCTTTATTTTATTGTCCTTGTCCGAGTGAATACGCCGCTTTGCCATCGAACGCATAAAGGTTTTCCGTTTTGATGGCATCGATACCACTGCTGAACGCCTGTTGCAGCAGAGAAATGACCTCTTCGTTGGAAATAGTCTTGCCTTCCTCAGGTTTGAACCGACAGCGCCAGTGGTCGGTGCAGAAGGTCTCCTTGAAGCCTTGCGGCCAAACCTTGATGCCGCGATTCGTAATCATGGAAAGCTTCACTTTATCGTTGTTGAGCGCCTCGAGTTTAGATGCCAATTGATCTGCCTCTTCACCACTCCAGTGAACGAATACATCCACGCCTACCAACTCTTTCTTTCCGGCTGACTTACGCTTGTACTTAGGGAGGTTAAGCTGTGCGCCCTTGGTAAACCTTACCGGCTTCAGGCGAAGCGGTTGCTTACCTAGGTTCGTAATTACGGCTTGCGCAAATTCTTTGGTTCCGACTTTACGTGAGCTTACGCCTTCTTTGAAGATATCGTACGTATGAATGCCGTCCTCAATCGTGCGCAACCAAGCGTTTTGAATCTTCTCGGCGACTTCGGTCTGACCGATATGGCAAAGCATCATGATAGCACCCTGCAGCAATCCCGATGGATTAGCCACGTCTTGGCCCGCACGGCGCGGAGCCGAACCGTGGATGGCTTCGAACATGGCGCATTCCTCGCCAATGTTGGCCGAACCGGCCAGTCCAACTGAACCTGCGATTTGGGCTGAGATATCGGACAGCACATCACCATAGAGATTTAGTGTAACAATAACATCAAACATCTCCGGAGTATCGGCCATTTTCGCTGCGCCAATGTCGATGATCCAGTGCTCGTTTTCGATCTCCGGATACTCCGCAGCAATCTCATCAAACACCTGGTGGAACAAGCCATCGGTTTGCTTCATGATGTTGTCTTTGGTGAAGCAAGTTACTTTCTTACGAGCGTTGACACGGGCATACTCGAAGGCGTAGCGTACAATCTTCTCGCAGCCCGGACGGCTTATCAGTTTAAGACATTGAATAACCTCATCGGTTTGCTGGTGTTCGATACCGGCGTATAAATCTTCTTCATTTTCTCGGACAATTACGATATCCATATGCGGATGCTTGGTTGCAACAAACGGGTGCAGACTCAAGCAAGGGCGCACATTTGAGTATAGTCCTAAAAACTTGCGCGTGGTCACATTCAAACTCTTGTACCCACCACCCTGAGGCGTGGTAATTGGAGCTTTCAAGAATACTTTATTGCGGCGAATCACATCCCATGATTCGGCTGCAATACCGGAGGTGTTCCCGGAGAGATACACCTTCTCACCTACCTCGATTTCTTCTGTTTCGATTTGAGCACCTGCAGCTGATAGTATGCGCAGTGTTGCTTCCATGATTTCGGGTCCAATGCCGTCACCCTTGGCGATCGTTACTTTTTGTTTCATAAATTGATTTTGTAGCAAATGTCAAAACACGAACAGTGCATCTTTATTTATATTTACCACTCATTTCATAAAATATTTTTATGAACTACACGCTCAACCAATTACGCATATTTACCCAAGTGGTGAAAAGCGGCAGTATCAGCAAAGCCGCAGAATTCCTGGATTTAACACAACCAGCGGTATCGATTCAGCTCAAGAACTTACAGCGCCATTTTGATGTACCACTCACAGAGACGATACAAAAGCGTCTGCACATCACACCGTTTGGTCGCGACATTGCACGTGCTGCGGAAAACCTCATTCAAGAAGCACAAGGGATTAGTCAAAAAACCAAAGCACAACAAGGCAAACTGAGCGGTCAGTTGCGTATTTCAGCCGTTTCGACCGGTAAATATGTGATACCCTATTTCTTGTCGTCATTTCTTGCCGAGCACCAGGACATTGAATTAAGTCTCGATGTTTCCAATAAACAAGGAGTGCTCGGCCATTTGCGAGAGAACGAAATCGATTTTGCATTGGTTTCTACAACTCCGAAGAATGCAACGCTTTTTTCGGAAGACCTCATGCGTAATGAGCTTTTCCTGGTGGCATCGAGCGAAATGCATATTCCCCGATCGCACACACAGCATGACTTGTTGCAAAGGCTGACTCTTATATTTCGCGAAGACGGATCGGCAACGAACCAGGCGATGAATCAATTTCTGAAAAGCAATGAGATCAAGGTGTTTCGAAAAATTCAACTCACCTCAAATGAAGCTGTGAAACAGGCCGTGATAGCCGGATTAGGAGTTTCCATTTTACCAATGATTGGCATCCGACATGAAATTGCTGCCTGTCGATTGAAGATTATTCCGATGAAGGGGCTGCCACTGAAAACAACATGGCGCCTGGTGTGGCACCGAGATAAAAAACATACGCCCGTTGCAGCCGCGTTTTTGGAGCATTTGCGCGAGCACAAGGATGAGATTTTGAGGAAGTGGTTTGGGTGAGGGGGCTAACCCTGTTACTTGAGAAGCTCTTTAAACATTAACAGTATGCGATTAGATGAAGGCGGAAAGTACGAATTACGAAGTACGAGGTACCTGTGGCGCATACTTAGTACTTTGTACTTCGCACTTATAAGGGGGGCTTATCCATTACTAGCCCGCTTCGGTATGGCTTCAATAGCCGCTAAACGTTAAAACTTGACTAGAGACCCTGCTTTGATGTATAAAAAACGCGCCTTCCGGCGCGTTTTTAGATTTTCGAAAATGGTGGACGCACTGCGGCGCGTCCGCACCAGGATTTTCTTGAATTGAAGGGTGGCGCAATGAAGGCCTTCCCTTAATAATAGATATTCCTGCGCACCTTGGCCACGTACTTCGCAAGGCGGATCACTTGCTTGGTGTAGCCGAATTCGTTGTCGTACCACACGTAAAGCACCACGCCTTTGCCGTCGGGAGATACAATCGTTGCCTGTGAGTCGAACACCGAGCAGCAATCGTTGCCCACGATATCGGAGCTCACCAGCTCCTCGCTGATGCTGTAGTAGATCTGATTTACCAGATCACCTTCCAACGCGCTCTTGCGAACTGTAGCGTTTACAGCGTCGAGGGTTGTCTCTTTGTTGAGGTATACGTGGATAATCGCCAGCGATCCGTTCGGGGTTGGTACACGAACAGCGTTGGCTGTCAACTTATCCTTCAACTCGGGAATTACTTTGGTTACGGCCTTACCTGCGCCCGTTTCCGTGATAACCATGTTCACCGCAGCGCTGCGTCCGCGGCGGCTCTTCTTGTGCATGTTGTCGAGCAAGTTCTGGTCATTGGTATAGGCATGCACCGTTTCGATGTGGCCCTTGTCGATACCATACGCATCGTGGATGCTCTTCAGCACAGGACAAATCGCATTGGTGGTGCAGCTAGCCGCTGAGAAGATGGTCTCATTCTCGATGTCGAGATCGCGGTGGTTGATGCCGTAAACAATATTGGGAACCTCTTTACCGGGCGCGGTGAGAATTACCTTCTCCACGCCATTGGCCTTGAGGTGAATGCTCAATGCATCGCGGTCCTTAAATACGCCGGTGTTGTCGATCAACAAGGCGTTATGAATGCCATAGGCGGTATAGTCAATTGCTCCGGGATCTTTTG
>CANIAA010000084.1 GCA_947465255.1 Flavobacteriales bacterium
AGGAGGAAACTACATGAGCGATGGATTCGGGACTGCTTTCGCATCGGAACTTGTGTTGGAGGAAAATGATGGCAACGGTGAATACAACATCTTTTATCCAACGCACACCGAACAACAAATCAATAACATTCTGGAAACATTTATGGGGATTCATACTTACATTAAAATGCCCACTCTTCCTTATGATGGCATTCACCACATAGATATGCACATGAAGTTGATCGATGAAGAAACTCTGTTGGTTTCGGAGTATCCGCAAGGTGTTGCAGATGGACCACAGATTAATGCCAACATAAACTATGTGCTGAATAACTATACCAGCAAATTTGGAACTCCGTTCCGAGTCGTTCGCATACCTGCACCTCCGAGCACGGGAGGAAACTACCCCGACAATAATGGAGCGTACCGCACTTACACCAACGCCGTGTTTGTGAACAATACGATTATCATACCGACATACCGAGAACAATACGATACAACAGCACTGCGCATTTGGGGCGAGGTATGCCCCGGTTACACGTTGGTGGGAATCGATTGTGATAACACCAACAACAACATCATTGCGCAAAGCGGCGCCATTCATTGCATCACGCATACAGTTGGAGTTGCAGATCCGTTGCTTATATCACACCAGCCATTAGTTGATACATATGACGATGTCAACCCCTATTTCGTATCTGCCTATTTGAATCATCGATCAGGCATTGCACGCGCAACACTACACTGGAGACTGCAGGGCGCGACAATGTTCAATGAAGTTGATATGTTGTCGAATGGTAATGATTGGGAGGCATACATTCCGGCCCAGTCCATCGGTTCTGTTATTGAATATTACGTAGAAGGTGAGTCAGAGAGCGGTAAAATTCAAGTGCGTCCAATGCCTGCGCCCGAAGGATTTTGGTCGTTCGAAGTATTGGGTGCTCCCAATGCGGTAACAGAATTCACTTCATCATCTGTGCAGCGTATCTACCCCAATCCTGCTTCTGCCATTACATGCATTGAAATTGAGAATAACCAATCTGTAAACGCGTTGATTACGCTGGTTGATATGACCGGACGAATTGTACACACAATACACAATGGTTTCGTGCGCAGCGGCACCTCCAACTATTTTTTCAACGCAGAACAATTCGATTCGGGTGTTTACCAAGTGACGATTCAAACACCCGCGAGTATCAGTTCAATGCCCATTCTGATTCATTAACATTGACAAACAAGAAGCTCATATCCGACGATGCACTGGCAACAGCAACAAGATTGCCGAAAGACAATCTGCTGGTTGGCCTACTCAGCAAAGTAGCACGCATCGACGATGTCAATGAGTTGTATTCACACATGTGTGAGTCGCCCGGTTTGGAAAGCATTCAAACCTTGTTCGACAAACTCGACGTTCACCTTGAAATTGATGAGCAAGAACTGGAAAACATACCACGTTCCGGGCCGTTCGTAATTGTCGCGAACCATCCCTTCGGCGCGCTCGACGGGCTTGCTATGATTCTGGCTATTGCACGTGTTCGACCGGACTTCAAGGTAATGGCAAACTTCCTCTTACAGCGTGTTGAGCCCATCAAAGATTACTTCATTGCAGTGAACCCATTTGAGGCACGACGCGACGCATATTCGAATGTCAGCGGACTCAAAGCTGTTCGTCAGCATATTGAGCTAGGAGGAGCGTTGGGAATTTTTCCGGCAGGTGAAGTAAGCACATACCAAGGTGATATTCATACCGTTGCAGATAAGCGTTGGGCGAGCTCAGCCATCAAAATTGTGCGTAACGCCGGTATTCCCGTTGTGCCGCTTTATTTCGATGGAAGTAATTCTCGTTTATTTCATTTACTGGGTATGATACACCCCAATCTGCGCACGCTCGCCCTGCCTGCAGAGATGCTACGCAAAAAGGGAGATACCATTCGAATGCGTATTGGTAAACCTATTCAGCCGAAGGACACAGAAATGTTTACTTCACTTGAGCAATATGGCCGCTACTTGAGAGCGAAAACATACGCCCTAGGAAGTTCATTCGAAGTAAAGCGTGACTACTTCCGGTTGTTTCGGACGGCAAAAACTCCGGAGGATATTATTGAAGCAGTAAATCATTCTTTGATTGTTCAAGAGGTAAGCGCAATCGGTGACTGCAAAACACTTAGCTATGATCATTTTGATTGCTTTGTTGCCAGCAGCGACCGAATACCCAATATACTACGTGAAATTGGCCGACTACGTGAAGTAACATTCCGGGCTGTAGGAGAAGGAACAAACAAGAGTATTGATCTCGACGAATACGATTTGTATTACAACCATCTGATCTTATGGGATCGTAAGGCAGAGAAAATTGCAGGTGCCTATCGCGTAGGCAACGGTGCGCAAATCATGCAGCGCTATGGTAAAAAAGGCTTTTACATATCGTCGCTCTTCCGAATGGGTTCGCAACTCGATCCGATCTTAGAACAATCACTCGAGTTAGGCCGATCATTCATTGTAGCCGAATATCAACGTCATCGTTTATCGCTCTTTTTACTCTGGAAGGGAATTCTATATTACCTCATATCCAATGCGCACTTCCGATACATCATTGGACCTGTTTCCATTAGCAATCAATACCAAGATGTAAGCAAGGACTTAATCATTCAGTTCATTACCAAGCATTATTTTGACCATGAACTATCAGAGCATGTGACACCTCGCAATGCATTCAAACCAAAGGTTAAGAAAGTTGATACGGCGGCACTGCTCGACTCGACACAGAGCGACATCAAAAAAATGGACCGCATTATTAGTGAAATTGAACCATCTAGTTTCACTATGCCTGTTTTATTGAAAAAATACTTGCAGCAAAATGCACGCATTATCGCGTTCAACTGCGACCCCAAATTCAACAACGCTTTAGATGGCTTGATGTATCTGGACATGCTCAATTTACCCGCTGATACAATAGAGACTTTGCAGCGTGAGATGGTGAGCTGAGTCACTCGGATTGCCTATCTTTCAGGCATCAATCCGAATCCACATGACCAATCGTAGAAAATTTCTTAAAGCCTCTGCCTTCACCGGCATTGGACTAGGTGCAGGTGTCCTAACGCGTCTATTTGCGCAAAATGGCAGCGCTGTGCGCACTGCGCCCAACTCAGAAGTATTCAAAAGTGGATTAGTTCTTTCAACATGGGATGCGGGTATACCGGCCAATGAAGCTGCATGGAAAGCGATGGAGTCGGGTGGCAATGCCTTGGATATGGCCGAAAAAGGAGTTAATGATACAGAGGCGAATTTTTCGAATTTGACCGTTGGACTTGGTGGCTTTCCGGATCGTGATGGTCATACTACGCTAGATGCCTGTATTATGGATAGCACAGGTAACGCCGGTAGTGTCATGTTTCTGGAACACATCAAACATCCTGCATCCGTTGCGCGCAGAGTGATGGAGAAAACGCCACACGTAATACTGGTAGGAGAAGGAGCTTATCAATTCGCTCTTTCGGAAGGCTTCCCACATGATTCTTACGTAAGCGAAGAATCACAGAAGGCATGGAAAGAGTGGTTAAAAACGAGTCAGTACAAGCCCATCATCAACATTGAAAATCATGACACAATAGGTTTGATTGCTATGGATACACAGGGAGATCTGGCCGGTGCTTGCACAACAAGCGGAATGGCATTCAAAATGCGCGGACGCGTCGGCGACAGTCCGATCATAGGAGGCGGCTTGTATGTCGACAATGAAGTTGGAGCAGCTACGTCTAGCGGATTGGGTGAAGCTGTGATTCGCACGTGTGGCTCCTTTCTGGTAGTTGAAGCAATGCGCCACGGTGCATCACCTCAAGAAGCATGCGAAGAAGCTATTCAACGCATTAAAATGAAACACACCAATTACAAGGATTTCCAGGTAGGATATTTAGCCGTGAACAAAGCCGGAGAAATTGGTGCCTATGCTATTCACCCGGGATTCACATATTCCCTGCACAAGTTGGGAACTAACAAAGTATATAAATCGGCTAGTCTTTTAGACAATTAGAGCCTGGCCATCGCTTCACGCACTTCGCTTAGAACAGTTGCCGGGCCACCAAAATGTTCCACTACGCGTGTAGTAAGCGATAGTTCCCTGATGCCGTTTTGAATCTTGATACGATCGTGAGGATCTACACCTCCGCCAATAACGATTAATTGAGGCTGATTGGTTTTAAGATACTCGAGTGCTTGTGACAACACGACAGAACCGGCACATTTAAACTCCGCTTTTTCCAATTGCGACTTCACATTGCTTACAATGTATTCGTGCTTTCCGAACACCAAAGCGTGAACGGTTTCTACATGCACAGGAGCGGTTTCTGTCAGATGAAGTTCCATGTTGTTTTCAACTATATTGCGAATGTAAATAACAGGGCATTCAACTTTGTCCACAAAAATTCAACAATCAGTGCGGCTGAAATCCATCCTTCTACTGTCCAGACCTTTAAACCTATTTATAGTGGCCATTACCATGTACATTACACGGTATGTGCTACTAACAGACGTGCTGGAAAAAGAAGGTAACACGGCGTTAGCTCTGAGTCCACTGCGCTTCGGAGCATTGGTGCTATCCGCTTTGCTCATTACAGCAGCCGGAAATGTCATAAATGATTATTTCGATCAAAAAGTAGATAAGATAAACAAACCCGATAAAGTGATTGTAGGCAAATCGGTCAATCGCAAAGTTGCAATTCTGATTCACCAGGGCATGAACTTGCTCGCTTTTGGTCTAGTCGTATGGGTTAGTATTCAAGTCTCATTTTGGCAGCTATTGATACTTCCATTACTGATTATGTTCTTTTTATGGTGGTATTCACCGGTGTTCAAGAAGAAGCCTGTTGTAGGGAATTTACTCGTGGCATTTTGCACGGCTGCAGTGCCTGTCTTTGCCGTATCGGCTGACCTCTATTTAGCGCGTCAGACCTTGGCGGCCTCAATATGGCAAGGAAATAATCTATACGCTTATGCCTGGTTTTGGGTGCTAGGTGTTTCAGCTTTTGCATTTGTACTCACCATGATACGCGAGGCGGTTAAAGACGCACAGGATGAACCCGGCGACCGCGAGGAGCGTTACCAGACAATACCCATTATATGGGGTTTGCAGCGCACCAAGCGCTACGTCATAATTTGGATGGTGGTTTTTTTTCTGATGACCGGATGGTGCGCAACTCGCATTGCTACAACCTATGACATGATTTGGTTGATAGCGTGCCTGGTACTTCCTATGCTTGCTGCGCTTACTTTCATTGTCAAGGCAAACAAGCCCTCCGATTTTGGAAAAGCCAGTCGCTGGATAAAAGTCGTAATGCTCGGCGGTTTGCTTTTGATTCTAGCTATTCTCGGTTAACAGCTCTTTTCTAGGCACACGGAGCAACAATATCAATCCTATCACAAAGAAGAATATCAGCGCCAGTATGCTCATGCGCATGCTTCCGAAAGCACCCTCGATGTATCCGAATGACAATAAACCGATAATCAAGCCGACCTTTTCCGTCACGTCATAAAAGCTAAAAAACGACGCCGTGTCTTTCGTTTGAGGTAGGAGTTTAGAATAGGTACTTCGGGCCAGTGACTGAGTGCCACCCATAATGAAGCCAATAGCAGCTGCCGCCAAATAGAAATCGGTTACTGTGAGCACGAATCGGTAAGCCACAATGCAGATTGCAGCCCAAACAATGAGCGCGACTATCAGCGTCATAAGATTGCCCCATTTTCTACTGCACCATGAAAAGACCATCGCTCCGGGAATGGCAATAAGCTGTACCAACAACACTGCACCGATGAGTTGTCCATCGGCCAGTCCCATGACTACCTTTCCTGATTCATCGATGCGCTCAATTTCCTTTGTCCCAAAGAGCGAAGCCATTTGCATAATGGTTTGCACACCCATCGAAAAAACGAAAAAACTCAAAAGATATCGCTTCAGCCGAGGACTATTGGTTAGGCTCAACCAAACTCCAGAAAGTTCTTTGAACCCGTTCGCCAAAATGCCGCGCTCAAACTTCCTTCCTGTGGCATTTTCCGGCAAATGGTAAAAAGTATATTGAGCGAAGCCAGCCCACCAAAGCCCAACGGTAATGAAACACCACCGTGCACTTATATCCAGAACCATGATCATAACCAGGTTCAGAACCAACAGCAAGACACTTCCAATATACCCAAGCGAATAACCCCTTGCACTGAGCTTATCCTGTTCCTCCGGCTTTGCAACTTCCGGAAGAAAAGAATTGTACAGTGCATAGCTGCACCAAAAACCTATACAAGCAAGCACAATGCTCAACATACTTAACTCAAGATGCTTTACATCAAAAAAATAGAGTGATGCACATGCAGCTGAGCCTAGATAGCAAGAGGCTTTCATAAAGAATTTTTTTCGGCCCAGATAATCAGCGACACCAGCAATTGTGGGCGCAAGGAGGCAAACCAGCAACATTCCAAAAGCCAGCGAATAGGACAACGCCTCCGTGTTTTTCAGATGAGCTCCAAAAAACAAAACATAATCGCCTTCTGCTCCATCGTCAGCAGCACTTGTTACCTTGCTATAGAAAATGGGGAAAATCGCCGTGCCTATTACGAGATTGTAGGTAGAATTCGCCCAGTCATACATAGCCCATGCACGCTGTGCTGTGGTCGTGGTTTTCATAGGGTAAACATACATCGACTTGTTTCGTTTTGCGAAGGCTCGAACTATATTCGGGGCGTGGAAAAGACATTCGACATAATCATCGTAGGTGGAGGCATTGTAGGTGCTGCCACATTCTATAAAATTCAAACTGCTTATCCCAGTTTGCGCATTCTCCTTCTGGAAAAAGAACCGCACCTTGCCGACCATCAAACGGGCAATAACAGCGGGGTTATTCACTCCGGAATTTATTACAAGCCGGAATCTTTGAAGGCGATAAATTGCGTCAACGGCCGCAGAGAGCTCGTGCAGTTTGCCAAACAATACGGCGTACAGCATGATATCTGCGGTAAGCTGATTGTAGCCACTAAGGAGGCAGAACTTCCGCACCTGGAGAAAATCTGGACGCATGGTATTGCCAACGGCATTGAGAATATGACTCGAGTAACCAAGGAGCAGATCAAGGACATTGAGCCTTATTGCGAGGGTATTTCAGCTGTTCACATAGGCTGTACCGGCATCATCGATTTTAGGGGAGCTACAGAGAAAATGGCTGAGCTAGCATTGGCAAAACAATCGGAAAGCGAGGTACACACAGGTGAAGAAGCTATTGCATTTGAACGCATGGGTGATATTTCCATCGTTGTTACCAATAAAGCGAAGTACAAGGCACGCTTCATGATTTTTTCCGGTGGTCTTCAAGCAGACCGCTTGGCCAAGAAAGATGGTGTTCGATTGAAAGAAAAAGTAGTAGGCTTCCGCGGTGATTATTACGAGTTGACGGAGCAAGCCAAGCATAAGGTAAAGCATCTCATTTACCCGGTACCCAATCCCGACTTTCCTTTTTTGGGAGTGCACTTCACGCGCATGGTCAATGGGGAAATTGAGTGTGGTCCGAATGCGGTATTCACATTCAAACGCGAAGGATACGGAAAGACCGACTTTAGTTTGCGTGACACATTTGACGCCTTGAGCTACATTGGAACCTGGAGGCTTTTCATGAATAACATGAAATTCGGCGTTGACGAATACAGGAGAGCTTTTTCGAAGCGTTTGTTTTTAAAAACGCTGCAAACCATGATACCATCATTAACGATGGACGATATTCATCCGGGCAGAGCCGGTGTGCGCGCTTTGTTGCTTCGTCAGGATGGTGACACGCGCGACGATTTCCGCATTGAGTATACAGACCACAGCATTCACGTATTGAATGCGCCATCGCCTGCAGCAACTGCGGCATTGGCTATCGGTGATAATATTCGGGAAATGGCCGAAAAACACTTCGGGCTGAAATAAAAAAAGGGGTCAGTTATGACCCCTTTTTTTATTTCCCTTTCGAGATTTATTTCTTAGGCTCCTCGGCCATAGCAATCGTCTTCACTTTCTTAGACTTCTTTCCTTCAGCCTCAGCAGTACCACCCTTCTGGCAGCATGAGCTACCGGCACTGGTTGTGCCTTTGCTGCAGCATGAACCCGCATTACCCTTGTTGCACGATTTTTCTGTAGCAGCAGTGCTTGTTGCAGTAGTTTCACACTTAGCACCGGTTTGCGCAGCAGTCTTTTCGCACTTGGCTTTGTCTGCCTCAGAGCACTTGATTGTTTCCTGTTTAGAAGCTGTTCCTTGAGCTGCAGCTTGAGAACATTGAGCATTGGCAACTCCGCAGATTGCTACGAAAGCCAGAAGAGCAAATAATTTTTTCATTGTATTGGTTTGTTTTAACTGTACGTTTCTATTGATAAAACTCACTGTCTTTATCGACGCTAATATACACCCAAACGGCAAAAAACGCGTTCGGCAGTATGTAAAGAGCCATTTTTAACAGAAATCGACAATTTACGTTGGTAGTTTCATAACTCTTTGAACGCTATGATCATATCACTGTATAGAGACTACCTTGCCGAACGTATTTTCGATTTCGCAAAGCATCTAAATGTCTGATATAAAGCCCACTCCTCAAGACTCCCGCGGTGATTCTTCTGCATTGAAGATCAACCCAACTCGTGCCGAGGAGTTTTTGCGAGCACTCGATGAGCGCCCCAAAGAGAAATGGGCATTCGTTTATCAAGCAATCATTGTTTCGCTGGTAGTTCACATATTCCTTTTGTTTGTTACCCAAATGCTGACAGAAGACCATCGGGTGGCCGAAGACGAGGTAATCTATGAAGAGCTGGAAATGGATATGCTTCAAGAAGAACCATTACCGGAAGAACAGCAGCAACCACAGCCCTCAAGCAATGCCGAGTTACGAAATTTGGTTGCCAATGAAAACTCCGAGCGTTCATCGGAAGCAAGGAGTTATCGTGGCATGAGTTCAAGCCAAATGAAGGAGCAGGTCTACAACGATTTGAAGACCATGGAAGCGGAGGAGTTTGCGCGTCTTAACGATGGTTCTAATGATTATACCATCTCACCAAAAACGCAGGGAAATCAGCAGGATAAGAGTAAGAGCACGTATAAAAAAGGCGAGAACGACTGGTTTAAAGAACAGCAGAATAAAAGTTACAGCGGCCCGGTGACAGCTTCATTCAACATGAAAGGGCGCGAACCCATGGAAAATCCCATTCCCACCTATCGCTGCAAAACCAATGGTGTAGTTGTAGTTCTGGTTACGATTGACGAACTGGGCAAGGTTGCAGATGCGCGTATTCAGGAGGGTAGTTCATCATCCAACACCTGTCTTAGAGAAGAGTCTGTTTACTACGCCAAAAAATGGCGATTCGATTACAGCAGTTCCAAGCGTAAGCAAGACGGCACCATCACCTTTACGTTTAACCGACAGTAACTAGTGTGCCGCCCCTTCAGCGTATTCTTTCAGATAAGCGAAATGCGGGGTAAGCTCACCATTCAATGTCGTTTCCGAAGCATGCCAAATAATCTGTTCAGGATCGCCGTTGAAAAAATGGGGAAGCACTTTATCAATTAACTCATTTCCGAAATCTTCCGATGCATCCTTTGGTAATTCGCATGGAAGGTTATCGATAGCCATGACGCACAGCGCGTCTTGCTGTTTCCAATCGCATTCTGTTCCTAAAGCGGGATTGTAGCCATATAGGGGATCAGCGATGGTAGATGCACGAAGTGTTGAAGCAATAGGCCCGCCTACATCGCAACTAACATCCGCAATGACACGGCACTTCCAGGACGGATGCTGTAAGTCAGACTGAGTAAGAAGCACAGGATTACCGGAGGCCCAGAGGTGGCATGCAATATATAGGTCGCTCGACCGCACTGTTTCAGGCAGTGATGATTGGTAGAATTGTGGATTGTTGTAAAAATCTGCTTTGTCAAAACCACC
>CANIAA010000085.1 GCA_947465255.1 Flavobacteriales bacterium
ATGTCGAAGTATGGACGTGGATTGATTTGCGTAGCAGTAACAGATTCCATTTGCCAAGCGCTGGATTTGGATATGATGGTGACCAACAATACCGACCCGCATAAAACAGCTTTTACGGTATCCGTAGATCTGTTGGGTCATGGGTGCACCACAGGCATCAGCGCGCATGACAGGTCAAAGACCATTCAGGCGCTGGTAAGTCCCGACTTTAAACCAAGCGACTTTGCGCGTCCGGGGCATATTTTTCCATTGAAGGCGAAGAATGGCGGCGTTCTGCGAAGAACAGGACATACGGAAGCTGCTGTTGATTTAGCGCGTCTTGCGGGACTATCCCCTGCGGGAGCCATAGTCGAAATAATGAACGATGACGGCAGTATGGCTCGTCTGCCTCAACTTTTCGAAATAGCGGATCAGTTCGGTTTGAAGTTGATTTCCATACGTGATTTGATCGCTTACAGATTAAGCAAGGAAACGCTCATCGAGGAGGTCGCTTCTCAAGAGGTGTCTACTGTCTATGGTGATTTCAGATTGGTAGGTTTTCGACACACGATAGAGCAGTTGGAGTATTTAGCCTTGGTGAAAGGGACTTGGAGTAATGAGGAGGCAATTCCGGTGCGAGTCCATTCTTCCAATATGATTGGCGATATATTCAATTTGAAGCGCGGTACACAGGGCTCTCAGCTCGACGCTGCCTTGCGACTTATTGAGCGGGAAGGAAAGGGGGTTTTAGTTTACATCAATCGCATGGACTCCAAAACGGGATTATTGCAAGAAATGCAAGAAATGCTGACAGGCGAAAATCGCAGCTCGTCTGCTATGGATAGCCGTGACTATGGAATTGGAGCGCAAATACTACGCTCGTTGGGAGTGCATAAAATGAGAATTATTACAAATCATCCTGAGCAGCGCAGGGCTGGTCTTGATGCATATGGTTTGGAGATTTTCGATACGATGCCGCTGACACGTTAACATGCATCAGCGAACCACACAAAAACGAGAAGTCCGTTTTTCTGCGTTCATCTTAATCATAATGGCATAGGTTCCATTCGGAAGTGAATCGAGCGAAATCTCTTCATCTATTTCTCCGTTGCGAATGATGGTTTCACGTCTTTGTATGACTTCCCCGAGGTTGTTGATGATTTCTATGCCAGCTATTCCTACCTGTTTACATGTCGCTTGAACGCGGATTTTTTGAGAGGCAGGATTGGGAAACAGGAGTAGTTCTTCCTGATCGTTGAGCATTGAAATGTGCACGAAATTTCCGAGTACAGTCATGCTGCCGTTAGGTTCTAGGGCCCATAATTCCAGGGTTTCACCATTGCTATTGTTGGCAGGTTGTCGGAAGCCGGTGCTTAAGAGTGTGATGGATTCGTTTTCCCATTGCCAGGTATTGGATGGCAGCGCAAAAGTGCCGTAAACGAATTGGGTCGGTGTGTTGAGAAGTTCAACTCCATAGTCATTTTGGGCCGGTAGGCTTTGAACAGCAGACATTTCACCATTTTCAGTTGTGATGAAAAATGGAACTATAGGTGTAGAGGCTTCATTAATTTGAACATCGCCCAAATCGGTCGCGGCATGAAAGAAACGCACGTCGAATGCATCGGCTGAGGATGATGATAGAGAAATATTGGAGTCTAGATACCAATTGAGTTCCGGAGCCGGATTGTAGTGAGCTGTTTCTAAGATACCCCATAATATGAGCCGATGAGTTTGGTTGGGGGCGACTTGAATTGTGTCGATGTGAAGAATAGTTGTCGGATTGTCGTGACGGGCCAAGCGTATAACAATAGGGTCGTTGCAACGCACTGAAAGGAAAGCCGTGGCTGATTCGAAGGGTAAGGGCTGCGCGACGAGAGAGTCGTTTATCCAAACGTGGATTGTGTTTAGCAGTGTGTCGGCTGAAGTGTGCACCAGTTGTATGGTGCAGAAAACAGGAGGTTCCGGTATGATTAGCGAGTTTAGTTGATGCATAGGTCCACCATCCTCAGTTGAAAGCCAGAGTTCAGGCAAGGCTGTTTCATGTGTTGTGTAAGTAAGTGCCGTTACGCTGTGCTGCTGGTAACCAAGGGTGTCAAGTGGTGCTTGGTAGGCTGTTATGCTGTCATTTTCTGTGAAAAGAATCCATTCATCATTCATCACAGCCACAGTGAGAGTGTCACTCATGAAACCGTATTCGATGTTTTCGAATACAGGAAGTAAACTAACAGTATCAGCCAAAAGGGTGATGGGACTATACGATTCGCTCCCGTTGAATAATCGCAGAAGCATCGAGTCCTCGGAAAGGTCAGGAGTAGTTTCCCATTCCTGAACATGCAGTCTGGCTGCATTTTCAGCATCATCGCCGCCGTACCATATAAGCTGATATTCGGCGCCGCTAAACAGATGAAGCGTGTCGCTCCATATACTATCGATTGGGCTTCCCAGAAGATTTGAGCGAAAGGTGATAACAACGTCTTTACCGGCAGGAAAGGATTGAAATGGCGTTGCTTCATGGAGGTTAAGGTTTGTTTGCCACGTAACCTCGTCGGTCTCTATGCGGATATTTCCCGCTCCGGGAAGGTTGGAGTTGTGCAGAAATTGAACCCGCGCGTCCAGATTCCATTGCAATGGACTTAATGGAATCAGTTGACCGCCTTCGCGAGTTGTAGCCCACATCCCAAGAGGTTGTCCGTTGTTGTTGTCGGATTGGTTGATGAACCCACCGGCAACAATTGTGATGGCTTTTCCTGCCCAATTCAAATCGCCAACAGGCAAGACATACTCGCCATAGGTGGTGTTACCTTCGGAGTTTAGAATACTCCATCCATAGTCGGCTGTAAAAAGATTGATATAGGAAGAGAATTCACCATAGGGCAGTTGGTCGAAGGCGGTAAGTTGGAATAGTTGTGATTCGGCTACATCTGCCGTATCGATTTCGGATACGCCGTGAAAGAATAGCACATCGATACTGGAGGATGAGGCGCTTTGCTCGAGGGCTTGTGGAAAATGTGCAACATCAAGCGGCTCGGAAGGTGAGTATTCCTGCGGGTTGAGTTGACCGTGCAAGACGAATATATGCTTGCTGTTTGCCGTTAGAGCAGCATTCCAGGAGAAAAACAAGATGGCTGAATCCAGGGCGTGTCGAATTTCGAAGTTGGAGAAACTTGATGTATCAACCAGTAGGAAAGGGGTTGCATGAAGGAAGTCGACATCATTAGCCCAAAGTGAATCGTTGAGCCAAACATCGATGGTTTCAACACTAGGATCGGGACTGTTATGAATAAACTGGACAGTAGCCGTTTGAGCAGTGCCCAAGAAGGTTAGCAACGCGAATGTCGATGTGAGAATTAAGGATTTTGCTAATTTGTCGAACATGCCGTGAAGATAAGCCGAAGGGGGCTTTCCTTGTGATTGTGATTTGTCTTAATGATGAAAAAGGTATTTATCAACCGAATTGGAAGGCCAACTGAACTTTTAACGACCTGTTGTTGTTACACTTATTATAACAAAAGACTCAAATGCAAGAATTCAGTATAAAGGACCTTGAAAGCTATACCGGCATTAAGGCGCACACTATTCGCATTTGGGAGCAGCGATATGGTTTGTTGAAGCCTGAGAGAACCGATTCGAATATTCGTAAGTACTCGGATCGGGAGTTGAAGACGCTGCTTAACGTTAGCTTGCTGAATAATCGTGGCCATAAGATTTCAGAGATCGCAGGAATGTCAGAAGATGAAATGGCCAAGCTTGTGGAGCATTATGCAACTTCAACGCAGAATGACGACACGCTGATAGGTACCCTGAAGTTGGCTATGTTGAATTTTGACGAGACTTTGTTCAACAGTATTGTGGATCTGCGAATTGCCTCTCAAGGATTGGAGCATACTTATTTAAACGTACTGACTCCTTTCATGCACCAAATCGGTGTTATGTGGTTGTCAAATGCGATATGTCCGGCCCAGGAGCACTTCATTTCCAATCTGATACGTCAGAAGTTGTATACTCATATTGATAGGCTAGGGCCTGATTTGGTGGTTCATCAAAACAAAACCTTCGTGCTCTATCTTCCTGAGCTCGAGTTTCATGAGCTCTCATTAATCATGTTGAATTTTGCTTTGCGTTCACGCGGATATAGAACCATTTACTTAGGTCAATCCGTGCCAATTGAAGATTTGTTTCAGGTTTACCAACGGATTGGAGATGTCCAGTTCATATCATTATTCACAACCCAACCCGTTTCCGTTCTTTTACCAGGCTATTTGAGAAAATTGGTGGAGCAGTTTTCCGGGTCGCAGTGTGAGTTTCATTTGACCGGTGGTGTCATTCAAGGCACAAAGTCGCCGGAGCTTGGATTAGTCAACATTTATCCGGATTTGGGACATTTGTTGAGCGCGGTGATTGCTTAGGTGAAACAAAACCTTCTTAATAAGGCATAATAGGAGCTTCTAAGCTCCTTTTTTATTTTCCGGGGCATTGATTCTGGTGTCATTTATACAGGATATCTCTTTTTTATGGCAATTCTACTATCCCGTGGCATCATACTTAATCACTTAAGTGGTTGATATATAGTTTTTTGTAATTTGCGATCACCTTTGTTTAATTATTTTAAGAAAAAACTAAACAAAATGTTTGGAACGAGGTAGGGTTTGTTTAACCTTTGCTGTAAACTATTAAACAAAGGTAAAATGAGTACCCTCGAGTTTAATCACCTGCTAATATCCAACCGCCCTATAATGCGCGGTTTCGCAATCAACTTCACCCGCAATGTTGAGGACGCTGAAGATTTGATTCAAGATACATTTTTAAAGGCACTCAAGTACAAAGATCGCTTTGAGGACGGAACCAACTTCAAAGGGTGGTTGTATACGATAATGCGAAACATCTTCTTGAACAACTGCAAAAAGCAGCAGTTGGGACGAAACATTTTCGGCCCTTCAGCCGATAGCGTTCCCTACGAACTGGGTTCGCAGGCAGAGAATAATATCTACCGACTTATTAATGAACAAGATATTCGAGTTGCAGTGGGAAGTTTACGCGATGAACTGCGCAAGCCTTTCCAAATGGCATACGAAGGATATCAGTATGACGAAATAGCTCAGGAAATGGGAGTTCCAACAGGAACCATCAAAAGCAGGATTTTCAACGCGCGCAAGCGTTTAATGGAAGATTTGAAAGATTTCAACTAGTAGTTTTGGTTAAGGTTATGATTAGAAAGGAAGAAGGAGGTCTTTGGATCTCCTTTTTTTATGCCTGCAGTTGTTATTCGATGAATCCGAAGATTTCGAAAAAAAATCCTTGTTGAATTGAGTCTGCGCTGTATATTTGCCGCCCGATTAAAAAAGTAAAGAACATGAAAAAAGGAATTCACCCGGAGAATTATCGCATGGTCGTTTTTAAAGACATGTCGAATGAATATGCTTTCTTGGGCAAGTCAACTACCAATACGAAAGAGACCATTAAGTGGGAAGATGGAAATGAATATCCTGTTGTGAAGCTTGAAATCACGCACACTTCGCATCCATTCTTTACCGGTAAAATGCAATTGGTCGATACAGCAGGTCGTATCGACAAGTTCAAGACTCGCTACGCGAAGTTTGATAAGAAGAAGTAATTTTTCCTTGACGAAATATGAAAAGCCTCCCTTGTGGAGGCTTTTTTTTGAATTCACAATTTCGTGTTTGCAATTGCCATACAGCAGGAGTTTGAATCGTATTGGTTCAATTGATTTTTGGGAAACGAGAAACGAACGAATCTATCGTCCCCCCTATGATCAAAACCATTTTCATTTTCTTCAGTTACCTGGCCTTTTTGCTGCTGGGAATTTTCAATTCTGATACGGTACTCATCGAGAACAATACCCCTGCCTTTATTGCGCCTGGCACGCGTTCGCTGGTTGAGGTGAATGTGCGAAAGGGCGATGTGCAGGGTTTTTCAAAACTTGAGTTGACGTTGCCCGATGGGTTTATTGCAACACCGGGCGATATCAAAGGAGCATCATTCACATTCAGTGGTGATAAAGCGAAGTTTGTTTGGATGAATCTCCCGGAAGAGTCTTTGTTCAAAGTAACGTATTATCTCGAGAGCGAGCCGGGTGTTGAAGGAGCTTATGAAGTCAAAGGAACATTTTCATACGTGCGCGAAAACATTCGGGAAGATATTTATGTGCCCACCCGCACGGTCATTGTAAAGCAGGATATAGAGGCACCGGCCGACGCAGTGCTAGCATCTGCTCCTGTTGTTAGGGTAGAGCAACCTGTGTTGGAAATGAGCTGCGAGCGCCGCATAGAACGTTTGGGTGATAATGAATACCTCGTGCGCCTGAAAGTGAACAACAATCGAATTATTGGATTCGGAAAGATTCTCGAAGTTCTTCCGGATAACTGCAGCACGAATCGCGATAATGATGGAGGAGCTGTAATCACCCAAGATGCAAACTCCATTAAGTTCGTTTGGTTTGAAGTGCCGACAGCGCCTTCATTCGAGATTTCTTATCGTGTTATGTGTATAAGCGATGGTGCTGTTCCCACAATTCGCGGACAGCTATCATATACCGAAAACGGGAATCCGTTTACAGTGGATGTTGTGCAGATGGAGGCACCGGCTGATTTAGCAGCCACTCAACCTGCCGGGAATACAACAACGGGACAAGCACAAACAGTAGCTTCTGATTCAAGCTCTACCACCACTCAAGGAAATGCACAAACAGCAGACACAACGAACGGTAATGCGCCTTTAGCTGCTAATGTGACGGGTGGCAACGGAAATCAAGTATCAACAGTTTCCAATGACACGAGCAGTACAAATAACACGGTGGCAAACACGACAATCAACACAACTAGTAATCCAGTATCCGCAAATGTAGAAGTTGTAAATACGTCGAATGGCAATCAAAAGCAGGAGTTAGCAGCGAACACAAATACGAAAAAAACCGATAATGAGACAGTAGAAAATGAAATAGAAGTTGTTACTTCAGTCGATAACGGAACTGTCAGAGCAGTAGTAAATACAGTGCCTTCAGCAGAAAAGGGAATCACCTACAAAGTGCAAATTCTGGCTGCACATCGTGTTGTTGATAAAAGCTATCTGAAGAAGAAATTCTCCTTCGAGGAAGACTATAATATTGAAAACCACAACGGATGGATAAAGTACACCACGGGAATGTACACTCAGTATAAAGATGCGCGAGATGCCCGTGTGAAAATTACAAGTGCTAGCAGCAAGTTGCCCGGCCCTTTTGTGACAGCTTACAACGATGGAGAGAGAATCACAGTGCAGGAAGCGTTATTGGTAAGCAAGCAATTGTGGTATAAATAAGACTTAAAGCATACTACAGCAAAATGCAACGGCATTTATAGTAGTATTTGGTTAATTAATATAGAATTTGTTTAGGTAATTTAGTTTGAAAATCCCCTGGCAACGGCCGGGGGTTTTTCATTTTGGTGAAATGGTTAAATGGTGAATAGTAAATAGTAAATAGTGAAATAGTTACCGGGGATGAGCCTCGCACCATTTCACCATTCACTATTTACTATTTCACTAAACTTGCCACATGAACTGGCCCATTGCCCAACGCGGATTTTTGAATTACCTCAGACTGGAGAAGTCGCTTTCGGCTAATTCTCTCGAGGCTTATTCTGCGGATGTTGCCAAGTTGCAGCGATTCGCCGAAATGTCGCTTGGAGGGAAATCACCTGATCAGATATCACTCGAAGACGTAAGAGCTTTTTTAGGAATGCTGCACGAGATTGGAATCGCGCCCACTTCGCAGGCGCGCATTATTTCGGGTTTGAAAAGTTTCTACGGTTATTTATTGCTGGAGAAGGAAATCAAATCAGATCCGCTTGAGTTAATTGATACGCCACGTGTGGGGCGCCATCTGCCTGACGTCTTAAGCGTGAAGGAGATGGAAGACATTTTGGGGGCTATCGATTTGAGCAAACCTGAAGGGACACGCAATAGAGCAATGCTTGAGATGCTTTACAGTTGTGGTTTGCGGGTGTCTGAGTTGATTGATGTTCGCATTTCGTGTTTGCATGCCCATGAAGGTTTTCTGCGCGTAATAGGAAAGGGAAACAAAGAGCGACTCGTTCCAATTGGAAGCACAGCATTGCAATGGGTTGGATATTACCTCGAGCAAACACGGAATCATCAGGTCATAAAAATGGGGCAGGAAGATTATCTATTTCTTAATCGTCGTGGATCGAAGCTTTCGCGCATGATGGTTTTTAATATCATTCGCGAACAAGTGCAAAAGCTCGGAATTCAAAAGCAAATTTCGCCTCACACGTTTCGCCATTCATTTGCTACGCACTTAGTAGAGGCCGGTGCCGACTTGCGGGCCGTTCAGGAAATGCTCGGACATGCCAGTATCACGACCACAGAAATCTATACTCACCTCGATAGACATCGCCTGAGAGAAGAAGTGTTGCTTTTTCACCCGCGATATAAAGGGAAAGTGTAAGCTTTCGGAGGCGTGAAAAGGGGCTAACGATTAACGCTTTACTATTTCACTGCGCAGAGATGCTTGGGTTGTAAGTTGAAGGTTGAAGGTTGAAAGTTTTTGGCAGGAGACGTGGGTATTAACTATTTCACTATTCACTATTCACTATTCACTACTTCACTGCGAAGAGATGCTTGGGTTGAAAGTTGAAGGTTGAAAGTTGAAAGTTTTTGGCGGAAGTCATGGGTATTAACTATTTCACCATTCACTATTTCACTATTCACAACTTCACTGCGCAGAGATGCTTGGGTTGAAAGTTGAAGGTTGAAAGTTGAAAGTTTTTGGCGGAAGGCAGGAAGGCATGGGTATTAACTATTTCACCATTCACTATTTCACTATTTCACTATTTCACTATTTCACTATTTCACTATTCACAACTTCACTGCGCAGAGATGCTTGGGTTGAAAGTTGAAGGTTGAAGGTTGAAAGTTTTTGGCGGAAGGCAGGAAGGCATGGGTATTAACTATTTCACCATTCACTATTTCACTATTTCACTATTCACTACTTCACTGCGAAGAGATGCTTCGGTTGAAAGTTGAAGGTTGAAAGTTGAAAGTTTTTGGCAGGAGGCGTGGGTATTAACTATTT
Source organism: Flavobacteriales bacterium (assembly GCA_947465255.1). GTDB lineage: Bacteria > Bacteroidota > Bacteroidia > Flavobacteriales_D > Sanyastnellaceae > JAIBBG01. Next base: position 9,068 of record CANIAA010000085.1, read on the forward strand.
CACCATTCACTATTTCACTATTCACTACTTCACTGCGAAGGGATGCTTCGATTGAAAGTTGAAAGTTGAAGGTTGAAGGTTGAAAGTTGAAGGTTGAAAGTTTTCGGCGGAAGGCATGGGTATTAACTATTTCACCATTAACTATTTCACTATTCACTATTTCACCATTTACTCTCTCCGTTTCTTCCGTCGTCGATACGCATAATAATGCATCACCACCTCGAGTGCTTTTTGAATAGCTTGGTTGATTGGGTAGAACTCAGCCAGTGTTGGGTCGATGCTCGTTAGGCGGGTGTAGTATTCGCTCATCACGGGTATTTTTTTCCCGGCCTTTAACTCTTCGGCAACGCTGGCAAAGGCTTGAGCCTGTTCTTCTTTGATGAACTTGCACGTAACCAATTCGCGCTGTCCCTCTTTATTGGTGCGAGCAGTAAAACCGAACAAGCGGCATATGAGTCCGCGGTTGGGGTATGCATTGCACAAGCCGCCGAAATTGGTTATGTGCGGTCGAAATACGTAGCACAGATTGTTGTGTTGGTTTTGTAATTCCCCCCAAGCTTGCTCCGCGCGTCCTTCATCGTATAGTTCTAGCGCTAATGGCAGAAACTCAAGAGGAGTGCATTCAATGTCGGGCTTCTTGCAACATTCTCCGCAGCCGGATAGACAATGCAAGCCTGAAGACTGCTGCATGCTCGCTATCTCCTTATCGAGACGCGCATAAACTCGCTTTACAGCTGTTACTTTTTCAGGGAGCGATTTCATGGCGTGAAATTACCACGGA
>CANIAA010000086.1 GCA_947465255.1 Flavobacteriales bacterium
TGGGTGTATACTTCTTTCCATTGAACTCGAAAGACGAAGGAACAGAGCCTATTTCAGCGTCAAGAATACCCTCCACCGAATTCTTCCACGCATTGCCTTCCTCATTCAATTTCTTGTCGAGTACTGTCTTGACGGTTGATTCCAGCAATGCATCAAGTCCACCGTGGTTATGCTCTGTAACGCCAGATTTCATTCCGGAATAGGCTGACTGAGGAACCATACCATTCTCAGCAACTACGCGCAACACATCGTGACTCAGGCCACCCGGACCAAATTGTTGTTTACCCTGGTAGCGCACATACGCATCAGCCTTCAGCGGGTAGGTAATGCGCACATTGTACATTTCAGATAAATCGACAGCTTTTCCTCCCTTTCGCAGCACTTCGGCCTCTAAAAAAGAAACGGTGGCAAAACTCCAGCAAGTGCCCGTTTGGCATTGGTTCTCGATTGCGCCCACTGCATTGTCCTTGGTTACAGTGAAGGTGTAAGGACCGGCAGAACCTGCAACCTGCGCTGTTGCTTGTGCAGCAATTCCAATGGCGCATAACGCCACGATAACTCGTTGTTTGAACATTACAAATTGTTTAGATGGCAATGATAACAAGGAAACAGGTTGCTATCAACCTGCCTGTGTTCAAACGCACTTGGATAGATGAATCATTCAACACATCGAAACATGAAATTTGAAGCCATAAAGAACTACCATGAAGAAGAAAATTGCTGTGGTTTGTGGCGGATATAGCGGTGAGTCGGTTGTGAGCATGCGCAGTGCTCAAATGATTATGAACAACATCGATCGCAACCAATACGATCCTATCAAAATAGTAATTACGCATGCTTCATGGCATGCAGAAACAGAACAAGGCGATATTCCCGTAAACAAAGGCAACTTCAGCGTTACCATACATGGCACCGAAATAAAGTTCGATGGAGTATTCATGATTATCCATGGAACACCGGGCGAAAACGGCATACTGCAGGGTTATTTCGAGTTGCTTGGCATCCCGACTACTACAGGTGATACGCTCAACATGGCTCTTACGTTCAACAAGAAAATGACAACCCGCGTGCTGGGCACCTATGGCTTTCACGTTGCCAAGAGCCTCACGCTTAAGCGGACCGATTCTTACTCAGCTCAGCAAATCATTGAACATGTAGGACTACCCTGCTTCGTAAAGCCAAACTGTGGCGGAAGTAGCATAGGCACATCACGCGTCAATGCCGCAGAAGACCTGCACAAGGCAATTGATACAGCGCTGCAAGTCGACAGTCAAATAATTATCGAGGAGTTCATTCAGGGAACTGAAGTAACCTGCGGGGTCATCAAATGGCAAGGCAACGTGATGGCGCTACCGATAACCGAAATTGTTTCACAAAAAGAATTCTTCGACTTCGAAGCGAAGTATCAAGGACAATCAGAAGAAATAACGCCTGCGAGACTGGATAAGCAAATCTACGAACGTGTTCAAGCCAATTCAGAAGCCATTTACACTGCGCTCGAATGCCGCGGAATGATACGCGTTGACTACATCATACGCGGCCAGGACATTTTCGTCATAGAGGTAAACACTACGCCCGGATTTTCAGAGGCCAGCATTATACCGCAGCAAGCCGGTGTTCAAGGCATCAGTAAAACAGAGCTAATAACCGCTGTAATAAGCAGTTCCTTTTAGAAATACTAAGGCATCAGTATTGGCGTATCATCGTCGTCGGGCTGCACTTTCTTGCGTGCATTTACTTCGCGGCGCTGCTTCAGGTAGGTTCGAATAAGCAATGTGGTCGTAATACCAATGAAGCCGATTACAATATAACCCACGTAGTTTTCAATAGCCGGAAATTGCGTGCCGAGAAAATACCCTATTAAACTCAAGGAAGTAATCCAAAGAGCGCCACCGACAACATTGAAAAACATGAACGTGGGAACAGGCACCCGAATAACACCCGCTATTATGGGGGCAAAGGTGCGAATGATGGGTAAGAAACGCCCCAAAACCAATGTCTTTCCGCCATGCTTGACGTAGAATGACTGTGTTATATCAAGGTACTTCCTTTTAAAAACGATGGAGTCCTTTCTTTCGAACAATGGTGGCCCGACTCTGCGTCCGAATACATAGCCAAACAAACTACCCGCTACAGCAGCCAAAAACATAGTTAAGGTAAGTGTTGTAATGTCAATACCCAGAAGCTCGGGCTTCGTTCCGCAAATTAATCCAGCAAGAAAAATCAGTGAATCACCAGGCAAAAAGAATCCCACAACAAGGCCGTTCTCTGCGAAAATGACGAGCAACAACAACAACAATCCTCCATGATGAATGATAGACTCCGGATTGGTCAACTCCTTTAGGAACTCCAGCACTTGCATTGGCGAAAGATAGAAAGAAACTTCAACCTGTCAAGAGCCTGCTGATTAAGCTTCTGTCCAGACCCGGGTTCCCTCAGAACAATTCGCACAAATATCAATACCTGCTCGCGACTCCAGCAAGGCTTTTCGAAACGCTCGGTAGGCAGGTCCATTCCAAACTTCCGAAAATGGTTGCTCACTCAAACTGCCCAACGCGTGTGTTGCATCCTTATCGAAACAACAAGGCACTACTCTTCCGTCCCACGTAATAACACAACCACTCCACATACGCCAGCACTGGTTATCCAGGGCATTTTTTACACGATAACTGCCATCCCGCAAACGCACATAACGACTATACTTTTCATCCTTTGGTAACAATGAATTGCCGTTCACATAATCATAAACCTGAGCTGTTTTCAGACGCACCTCGTCGACACCAAGCTCATCCGCTAATGTCAATACCTGGGGTATTTGATGTTCGTTAGGGGCAACCACTAAAAACTGAAAAACGATATGGGGCGTTTTCGAAAACATTCTTCGTTTCGCTTCTACCATGGCGCGTGTGCCCGACAGTACTTTTTCCAGCTTACCATGCACACGATACTGCTCGTATACATCTTGCGTAACGCCATCTATCGAGATGATGATTTGATCCAATCCGGAGTCAACAATTTCACGAGCTACCGATTCCGTTATAAAATGGCCGTTGGTACTGGTGGATGTAAAAATTTTTCGACGATGGGCATACTCAACCAATCGCAAAAAATGCGGGAGAATAAAAGGTTCTCCCTGAAAATACAGGTTCAAATGAATCAGATGTGAATACATGGAGTCTATCCATTGCTGAAAATCCTCGATACGCACCTGCCCAGTTTTTCTCGAAAACATTTTGAGTCCGCTTGGGCATTCAGGGCAACCAAGATTGCATGCAGTAGTTGGCTCAATGCTCACACTAACCGGCCAGCCAGGATGTTTACTTCCCCATTTACGGGATGTGTAAAAAGAAAGAAGCACAAGAAGGGCATTCCAACCTTTAGCAAAGGATAAGTATGGTAAATATCTTCTTATTTCAGCAAGTAGTTGCACGCCGTTATTGTCTGCTAGAACTCTGTCTAGGCAGGAATACAAAAGTAAATGGTCCAAGCTCGACTATCTTTGAATACTGTGAAATCATACGTCATTCTACTTTCCATTTCGGCCCTGCTCGTGTTCCACAACACGTGTATTAGTCAGTCACTGCGAGGACTGGTTGTAAGTAAACAATCGGGTGACCCGTTGCCATTTGCCGCTGTTATAGAACAAGGAACGGTAAATGGCGTTTATACCGACATCGATGGCCGATTTGAAATCGTCATGACCGATTCCATGCATGCCATTCAAGTGAATCTTGTTGGCTACGAATCAATGCACTTCGACAGTTACGCGCAGGTACCTGCCATCATCTCTTTGAGTCAGAAGCAACATACACTTTCTGAAATCACGATTCGACCGGGTGCGAATCCCGCCGAGCGTATTATTCAGAAGGCAATTGACAATAAGAGTTTGAATAATCCGGAAGGAAATACATCCTTCAGATACAACAGCTACAACAAGCTCATTTTTGGAGCGGCCATCGATTCTACCCTGTTGAGTGACACACTTCCGTCTACATTGGATACCAATACACGTGAAGCTATCAAATTCTTCAAACAGCAGCATTTGTTCATGATGGAAAGCGTAACGGAACGCAAATACGCTCCGCCATCGCATAGTGAGGAAACGATTCTGGCCAATCGCGTTTCAGGGTTGAAAAACACCGACCTATTCTTGTTGGGAACACAACTTCAGTCTTTCTCATTTTACGTTGATGCGGTAGAGCTAATGGGCGTCAAATACATGAGTCCGCTGGCCAAGAACGCCATCAATAACTACTGTTTCGAATTAGAAGACACTACGTACATAGAGCGCGACACCGTCTATGCGATTTCCTTCCGACCACGAACAAAAAAGAATTTCCCATCCATGACCGGCCGTCTGTATATCAACACAAACGGTTACGCCATTCAACAGGTAGTTGCTGAGCCGAAACAGGAGGGAAAAATTCAATTCAAAATTCAACAGCAGTATGCATTTCTTTATAACAAGCAGTGGTTCCCGCTGCAGTTGAATTCATCAATTCTGTTTGATTCTTCGTTTTCAGCGAACTCGTTTCCGCTGGTAGGTGAAGGTCGATCTTACATTAAAAACATCGAACTCGGAGCCAATTTCAAAGCATCGGAGTTCTCTCCTGTTGTCCTTCAAATGGCCCCAAATGCTCAAGCAGCGAACGATACACTTTGGGCAACATTCCGTGAACAGGCACTCAGCGAAAAAGAGTTGATGACCTATCAAGTTATAGACAGCCTTGGAGAAGAGTTTCATCTGGACCGACGAATAAAAGCACTCGAAGCACTGACAACCTGCGAGGTAAGTCTAGGCTATGTAAACTTGGATTTGAAGAAACTACTTGCGTTCAATAATTACGAAGGCTTTCGTTTGGGAGCCGGGCTTCGCACGAATCAACGGTTGTCCGAGAAGTTCAGCACGGGTGCATACTTTGCTTATGGATTCAAAGACCAAGCCTGGAAATACGGAGGCGACGCATTGTTGAACATCTATCGCAAGCGCAACATGTGGTTGAAGCTAGAATACCGCAGCGATGTGTGGGAAATGGGAGGCAATGGAATCCGCATCAACGAGTCCGGAAACTTCTTTACCCAAAACATTTATCGATTGTTTGTCTCCCGCATGGATAAGCGCGAGGTGCTACAGGCAAGTGCAAACGGGCGTATAGCAGGTAATCTCACCGCCACTGCCTTTCTGAATTCGCAGTACATTCAGTCATACTCAGGATATGCTTTCCAGCTTGCGGCCAATGATGCCGTTTCATTGACCGATAGCAATTACAGAGTAACAGAAGCCGGCATTACATTTCGATATGCGCCGGGTGAAAAACTCATGCGCACTCAAACGCGAGAAATCCGGTTAGGAGGGCGCTTTCCTGTTTTCTACTTTCAATACACACGCGGTTTAACCGGAAGATGGCAAGGCAGCTATGCATACACCCGATTGGACGCGCGCATCGAAAAGACTTTCAATTTTCTCACCTTTGGAAAACTCAGCATTACAGCACTGGGAGGCTATTGCCAGGAGAATGTGCCACTCTCCTTACTCTACAATGCTGAAGGGACCTATGAAAAATTCACCATTGTTGCACCCGGATCATTCCAAACCATGCGTGTGAATGAATTTATGCACTCACAATTTGCGGCATTTCACCTGAGGCACACCTTCAGACCGTTACGTTTATTCAATGATAAATTCAAGCCCAACATTGTAGTGGCGCATAGCATGCTTTGGGGCGACTTTCAAAACGTTGCAAATCATAATTTCACTTCCTCGCAGGCTCATAAAGGATACATGGAAAGCGGTATTCAAATCGACAACCTTATCGTTTCCGGCTTTAGCGGACTAGGTCTAGGCGTTTACTACCGATATGGCGCTCACGCACTTCCCAGCACTCGAGAAAACATCGCAATCAAACTTTCTACTTCGATAGCCTTCTGATTAGGATAGACTCTGTATAATGTCGTATTTGGTAATGATGTGATGCTTTCCGCTGTGCAGTTTCACTAAAATAGCAGGCACTTCTTTGCTGATGAGCTTGGACAATGAATCAATGGAGTCGTCTTCAGAAACGATGGGAAGCTCCGGGCCCATGAGCTCTTCAATTTTGGTATTGACATTAGCCGGGTTGTCTACCATACTTTGATAAAGTCTGGTTTCATCTACAAAACCGGCGAAGCGATCATCCTTAACAACCGGAATTTGTGAAATACCAAACTTCTTCATTTTATCAATCGCGTGTCCAACCAACTCACCGCTTCCAATAGTGACAAGAGGTTTATCCATGTGCGCTGCAATCAAGTCGCGCGCAGTCTTCTTCTCTTCCTTCAAGAATCCGCGATCACGCATCCACTCATCATTGTACATCTTTCCAAGGTAGCGCGTACCATGATCATGGAATATGACCACCACAACATCACCGGTCTTAAACCGACCTTTCATTTGCATCAGACCGGCCATGGCACTTCCTGCGCTATTTCCGGCGAATATGCCCTCCTCAAGGGCTATGCGTCGAGTCATTAACGCCGCGTCTTTATCGGTCACCTTTTCGAAGTAGTCAATCAAATCCAAGTTTACATTCTGCGGAACGAAGTCCTCACCGATACCCTCGGTGATATAGGGGTAGATTTCATTCTTATCAAACTCACCTGTCTCTTTGAGTTTCTTGAAGACAGATCCGTATGTATCTATTCCGAGTATCTGAATATTCGGGTTTTTCTCTTTCAGATAACGAGCCACGCCGCAAATCGTTCCACCGGTTCCAACACCAACTACCAAGTGTGTGATTTTTCCTTCCGTTTGTTGCCAAATTTCAGGACCGGTTGTTTCATAATGTGCTTGGGCATTACTTGGATTATCATATTGGTTCGCCTTCCATGAGTTGGGAACTTCATTTACCAAACGACTCGAAACACTGTAATATGAGCGTGGATCTTCCGGATCCACATTGGTTGGGCACACAATTACCTCAGCGCCAAAAGCGCGCAGGGCATCAAACTTTTCCTTCGATTGTTTGTCGGTGGAAGTGAAAATGCATTTGTAACCTTTGATGACAGAAGCTATGGCAAGACCCATCCCGGTATTACCACTTGTACCTTCAATAATGGTGCTTCCCGGTTTGAGCATACCGGAACGTTCAGCGTCTTCAATCATTTTGAGTGCCATGCGATCCTTGATACTGTTACCCGGGTTTGTCGATTCAATTTTCGCCAGGACCAGAGCCGGTATTCCGGAAGTAATTCGATTGATTTTTACCAATGGTGTATTGCCAATGGTGCTGAGAATATTTTCGTGGTAGTTCATAGTATTCTATTCGTGAAGGAAACAGGGTAAAATTAATTGAATCGAATTGCTCGAATTGGAGAAATTTTCAAGACATACAATGCAGGAATAATCATCGCCAACACGCAAACAGAAAGCGTTCCCGCATCTAAAGCTATCATTTCCCAAATGTCAAATTTCACCGGCACCGTATCAATGTAATAATTTTTTGGGTCGAGCGTAACCAAATGCCATTTCCATTGCGCATAAGCCAATCCGATACCGATTGCGTTACCAAGAAGTAAGCCTTTACCGATAATCCAGCCTGCATTCTGAACGAAAATTCGCATCACGGCACCATCGGAAATACCCATTGCTTTGAGCACTCCTATCATCGACTGCCGCTCCAAAATGATGATCAATAATGCGGAAGTCATATTAATAATGGAAACAACAATCATAAGTAATATGATAATGGCCACATTGATGTCAAGCATTTCAAGCCATGCAAAAATGTCGTGATTGCGGTCGGTTATCTTTTGAGCCTGAAGAAAATGAGAGATCACCACCGCTTGCAATGCTTCTTGGTTTTCTGCGAGATTATCGAAGTCATGGATGTTGACTTCATAACCACCGATGTAATCTGCATCCGAATTAGCGATTGAACTTTCAACGACGTAATCCGCTTCACCGGTCAGTTTCTTTTTCCAACTAATCCGGGCAGTTGCCTCTTTGGTTTCGGATAAATCGGAAACAATCAACTGCACAGCTGTATCACCTGTCAATTTCATTTTGTGAGGACCCGGTCCAACCCAACTCGCATCGGTCCACTGAAAGTTTATTTCGCCATCACCACCGGACGCGAGCGCATAAACCGAGACCGAATCATTGACTGCGACGCTATCCGCCGAAACACCCACACGCAAGCCCCAGCCATACAGCTTTTGCACATCTTTCAAATCGGCGAATACAAACTGCTTGTCAAAATCTTCTAAACCCGTGTCATAGATACCACACACACGAAAGCTTCTCTGACGATGATTGTCGCCTTGCGTGTCAAAAAAAACCATTCTCGCCTTGTCGCCCAGCTGAAGCTTCATCCGTTCAGAAATAAAACGCGAGATGACGATATGTGATACGGAATCGTCCGATTGTAAGACCCTTCCTTCCTTGAGGGCGTTGCGAATGAACGTCCAGTCGTAATCAGCTGCGACCCCCTTTACAATGGCCCCCTGCATAGCCTCGTCAGATTCGATAATACCCGGTTTGGTCGCGTACAACTGAACATGCTTTACTCCAGGAGTTTCCTTAATTTGTTTGTATACATCTTCATTGAATAACAAACGCTGAGAGTCACGAGAGTAATTTCGATCTATCGCATTTATTTGAAAATGAGAACCAAAGCCAATGACTTTGTTTCGAATTTGTTCTTGAAATCCGCTCACAATAGCCAGGCTCAACAACATCAAAGCCATGCCCACAGCTATTCCGGCTGTGGCAATTCGGACGATAGGTTTGGAAATGCGCGACTTATCGTCGGCACGGCGAATACGTTGAGCTATAAATGAGGCTATGCGCACGAAAAACAGATTTCCACGTTGTTTGGGGTAAAAGTAGTTGCACCCCGTTCATTATTCCGAGCTAAAGCAATCGAATTTCACACACTGACGATGAAACACACGCTTCTCCTTCTTCTATTTGCTGCATTTCTTTCATGCAGAAGCCAAACAACGGTTAGTGAAACTCGAAAAGCAGGAACACTCCGCACCGGAGCGCAGCAAACGGAACGCTATCTGGACAATCTGCGCGACAAACGAGTGGGGATTGTAACCAATCAAACCTCGCTTATCGATTCAAAACACCTGGTTGATACGTTATTGAGCCTCGGTGTGCGTATTACCCGGGTATTTGCCCCCGAACATGGATTTCGCGGTGAAGCAGGAGCAGGCGAAACGATCAAGGATGGAAAAGACCCTAAAAGCGGGCTGCCCGTTTTATCACTCTACGGAAAAACAAAAAAACCCACTCCGGAAATGCTCATCGACGTCGATGTGCTTTTGTTCGATATTCAAGACGTTGGCGCAAGATTCTATACCTACATCAGCACCCTTCACTACGTGCTAGAGGCAGCCGGTGAAAATGGCAAAGAAGTGGTTGTTCTGGATCGACCCAACCCGAATGGTCATTACATTGACGGGCCTGTTCGCGAGGAAAAATACAAGTCATTCGTCGGCATGCACCCCATTCCCATTGTGCACGGGCTAACCGTTGGTGAGCTCGCCCAGATGATATTAGGGGAAGGATGGATTGCGAAGAAACCCGTTCTCACAATAGTTAGCTGCGAAGGCTATTCACACCGCGAATTCTATTCAATACCTGTTCGGCCGTCACCGAATTTGCCCAATGACCGTGCAATTGCCCTATACCCTTCCCTCTGCTGGTTTGAGGGAACCGAAGTGAGCGTTGGGCGTGGCACCGCCTACCCCTTCCAGATAATCGGATTTCCGGGCTGCACAGTTGGGAGTTTTAA
>CANIAA010000087.1 GCA_947465255.1 Flavobacteriales bacterium
AACCTTCAACCTTCAACCTTCAACCTTCAACCTTCAACCTTCAACCTTCAACCTTCAACCTTCAACCTTCAACCTTCAACCTTCAACCAATTTCTCCCAATACCTTTTCTCCGCCCCCCGTGCAGCTAGCTCTGCTTCCCAAAGCGCACGTTGCTCCCCAATGTTTTTCGGCAATCGATGTTTCAAACGTCTCAGGTGGAGCTTGCACCAATCGTGTTCGAGTGAGCGCGCAGGAAGTTGGGGTATTAACTGAGTGATATAAGCAATGGCATCTTGAGTGGCTTGCAATTGTTGAAGCGCATCTTGCAGGTCGTGTATTTTTTTCTGCGCAACTCCACTTTGCCGCTCACAGTATTTCTTGGCGACTGTTTCTACTGAGGGAATCTTCGCCGATGGTTTTTCGTCGGTGAGTTGCAAGCGATTAATTTTCTCCAGCACGGGGCCATTCAGCGGGCGTTCGCCGTTGGATATTCGGTGCAAATAGCTGCGACTCACGTTGAGCAATTCCAATAGCTCCGATGGCTTTGCGCACAGTTTCTCGGCGAGCGATGCGATGCAGCGGTTGGAGGAATTTTTTTTCATTTGGCAACAATTTTAGAAAAAATCCGATTTTGTTGCCAAAGTTGGCAACGTTTTTTGTGAAAAGCAGAAAGTGTTGACAAGGTTTTTTTGAACCGCAGAGGCGCAGAGGATGCAGAAATTCTCTGCTCACGCGGCGTCTTTGCGGTTAGAACACGTTGAAGGTTGAAAGTTGAAGGTTGAAGGTTTGCCAGCGGCCGAGCGGAGCCGAGGCCATGCTAGTACGATAGCTTCCGTTGCCCGAGCGAAGTTGAGGGCAGTGGCGCAAAGAATCACAACATTCTTTTTGAGGGGTTTTCTCTGCTACCTCGGCGTCTTTGCGGTTAAATTGAAATTGAAGGTTGAAAGTTGAAGGTTGAAAGTTTTGCGCCCCCATCTCACCCTTTCACCCTTTCACCCTTTCACCATTATCCTATTAAAATAACCACCGCCTGTCGTTAAGTTTGTGGTTTTGACATCATAGCCTCCGCGCCACCATGAATTTAACTCAAATAGAAAACAACCTTAAACAACTCGTTGGTGCATACGATAGGGAAACGTTTGTGTACAAACTGCTCGAGGCGTACTACTTGCCCAAGGCTTCCTTAGCGCGTTTGCAAAAGGGGAGTTTGAATCTGAGCAAGGTGCCCGGCGAGGTTTCGTGGAAGAAAAAACTGCTCTTCAAAGAGGAGCTGACCAACGATTTGCACCTCACCATTTCGGCATTGAAAAGCGAGGTGAAGCATAACCAGCGCTTTGTGATAGTGACCGACTATACCACCCTGTTGGCCATCGATACGGTTACCAATGATCAGTTGGATATCGCCCTTACGGATTTACCCAAGTATTACGATTTCTTTTTGCCGTGGGCCGGAATGGAAAAGGCCACACACGCCGCAGAGAACCCGGCCGATGTGAAGGCGGCCGAGAAGATGGCCAAGTTGTTTGATGAGATCAAGAAAGACAACCCCGACACCTCGCCCGAGTTTATCCATGGGCTGAACATCTTCTTTTCGCGTTTGCTGTTTTGCTACTTTGCTGAAGACACCAACATTTTCGAAGACGCTCAGTTTTCGCATGCCGTAGAATCGCACACCCGTGCCGATGGTTCGGATCTGGATGCCTACCTCAACCGCCTGTTTGCCGTGTTGAATAAACCGGCCGACAAGCGCGGCGACCTACCGCAGTATTTGCTCGCTTTTCCGTATGTGAACGGGGGCTTGTTTCGCGAGGAAATGCCGTGTCCGAAGTTCACCGCCAAATCGCGGCAGTTGCTCATTGAGTCGGGCGAGAGCAACAACTGGTCTGCCATTAACCCCGATATTTTCGGCTCCATGTTTCAGGCGGTGATATCGCCCGAGCACCGCGGCGGGTTGGGAGCTCACTACACCTCGGTGCCCAACATCATGAAGGTGATTGAGCCCCTGTTTTTGAATGATCTTAAAGAAGCGCTGGAAGAGGCGAGGGGCAACGAGAAAAAACTGAAGGAGCTGTTGCAGCGCATGGCGAGCATTAAGCTGTTTGACCCCGCGTGCGGCAGCGGCAACTTCCTCATCATCGCCTACAAGGAGTTGCGCCGCCTGGAAATGCAGGTGTTAAAAGAGCTCGGCGGGTTTGCGTTTACGGGCATACAGCTGCACAATTTTTACGGCATCGAGCTCGACGACTTTGCCCACGAAATAGCCAAGCTCTCGCTGTGGCTGGCTGAGCATCAAATGAACGTGGAGTTCTACCGCGAGTTTGGCCGCACCAGCCCCACGCTGCCCCTGCAAGAGGCCGGCAACATCGTGTGTGGCAACGCCTGCCGGCTCGACTGGGAGGCGGTGTGCCCGAAGATGGAGGGAGATGAGATTTATATAATGGGGAATCCGCCGTATTTGGGTGCAAGAATGCAGAACGATATTCAAAAGCAAGATTTGGATATCGTTTTTCAAGGGTTTTCCAATTATAGAGATCTTGATTACATAGGCTGTTGGTTTTATAAAGGAACACAATTCATTAAGGGAATTAATTCAAAGCTCGCCTTTGTTTCCACAAACTCAATTTGTCAGGGTCTGCAAGTTGGTTTATTGTGGCCCAATATTTTTAATAAGAATATTGAGGTTTTTTTCGCATTCACATCATTTAAGTGGCAGAATAATGCTAAGCAAAATGCAGCAGTTGTAGTTGTAATTATTGGATTGTCGAATGAAAGCAATGAAACAAAATATTTATTCAGCGATGGTTTAACTAAAGAGGTTAAATCTATTAATGCATACTTAACTGAGGGGCCTAAGACATTTATTGCAAGAAGAGCCAAAGCGTTGAGCTTCCCATTTGAAATGTCTTTTGGTAATATGCCAAATGATGGTGGTGGTTTAATACTTGACCAACAATTGAAGGATGCAATTCTTAGTGAGAATCCTTCTAATGTTGAATTTATTAAAAGCTTTGTAGGTGCGGCGGAATTCATTCAGGGGAGCAAGCGATATTGTTTATGGATCAATGAGCGTCAATTTGAATTCGCGGAGAAGTCGAAAATTATTTCCGATAGAATCGAAATTTCTAGAAATCATCGGTTGAGCAGCAAAGACAAGGGGACAAAACAACTAGCTTTAAGACCGTATCAATTTCGCGATACGAATGAGCCTAGAGCAAGTCAGATTATAATTCCAAGTGTTAGTTCGGAACGCAGAGAATATGTGCCGATGGGTTTTTTGACCAGTGATTTTGTAATTTCAAATTCAGCTCAAGCCATTTATGATGCAGAACCTTGGTTACTCTCAGTTCTTACATCCAAGCAACATATGGTGTGGTTGAAGAGCATTGGCGGTAAAATGAAAACGGACTACAGATACGCCAAGGATATCGTCTACAACACCTTCCCCTTCCCACCCATCTCAGACCAACGCAAGGAGGAGCTCACGCAGTGTACGTTTCGTATTTTGGAGGAGCGCGAAAAGCATCCGGAGAAAACGTTGGCCGAGTTGTATGACCCCGACAAGATGCCGGTGGGGTTGCGCGAGGCACACCGGTTAAACGATGAGGCTGTGGAGCGGTGCTACCGCAGCACACCGTTTACAAGCGATGAGGAGCGGCTGGAGTATTTGTTTAAGCTCTATGAAAAGATGATTGCCGAAGAGCAACAGAAGGGGACGTTGTTTGAGACGGAGAAGAAAAAGCCTAAGAAGAAATGATATCGCTACTCAAAAGTCTATTGTCGCTTTCTGCAGAAAATGAGATTGTCGAATTTAAAGAAGCGAAAACCCAATTCGATAAAGACAAGTTGGGTAAGTATTTTTCTGCGCTCAGCAATGAAGCCAACTTGAAGGGTAAGCTTCAAGCGTGGGTGGTTTTTGGGGTGAGGAATGATAAAACAGTTGTTGGCTCTTCAATTGGCGATCATCAGATCAACGATTACAAAGCAGAGATTGCAGATCACACCAGTCCTAATCTTTCCTTTGTTGAGGTTCACAAGGTAGAATATCATGGGAAATTGGTACTCTTATTCGAAATCCCAGCAGCACCACAAGGGAGCCCTGTGTCGTGGAAGGGATTCTGGTATGGACGTGATGGAGAAAGCTTGGGTTCTCTAAATCTGATCGAGTTGGATACCATTCGAAATCAAAATCGAACTACCGATTGGTCCGCTCAAACGATTGAAGATGCTCAGCTTTCAGATTTATCGAATGAAGCCATTCAAAGAGCACGACTCATGTTTGGAAAGAAAAACCCTAAATGGACTGATGAACTGAAGACGTGGGATGATGCTACATTTCTTAACAAGGCAAAAATCACCATTCAGGGAAAAATCACACATACCGCAGTTCTGCTTTTGGGAAAGCCTGAATCAGAACATTTCATTTCACCGGCAACATCTAAAATTTCCTGGATACTCAAAGATAAAGACGGGATTGAAAAGGATTACGAGCATTTTTCTTGTCCATTGTTGCTGAATGCAGAAGGCATTTATGGTAAGATCAGGAATTTGAAATTCCGATATATGAAGGATGACTCTTTATTCCCTGAGGAAGTTGATCAATTTGATTCTTACATTATTCGAGAAGCATTGAACAACAGTATTGTTCACCAGGATTATAGATTTGGGGGGAAGATTAATATTGTTGAGCGCGAAGATGGTGTGCTTACCTTTTCGAATATGGGGTCTTTTATTCCGGTGTCAATCGAAAAGGTAATAACGGCAGATGCTCCGGAATCGAAATACAGAAATCCATTTTTAGCCAATGCGATGGTTAATCTAAATATGATAGATACGGTTGGGAGTGGCATCAAAAAAATGTTCACTATTCAAAAGAACAAATTCTTCCCTTTGCCGGACTATGATATCTCCAATAATAAAGTACAGGTTCAGATAATTGGGAAGGTAATGGACGTTAAGTATGCGCGAAAGGTTGCCCAAATTCCTTCGTTGACGCTGTACGAAATTATTCTTTTGGATAAGGTTTCAAAGAGCAAACCCTTGACGCAAGAAGAAGTAGTATCTCTAAAGGCTAAAAATCTAATTGAAGGCCGCAAGCCGAATTTTTTTATATCCTCTGATGTTGCAAACGCAACAAACACGAAAGCCGATTATATCAAACAAAGAGGGATAGATGACTCGTATTGTCAAAAAATCATACTCGACTATTTAGCTAAGTTTGGTGAAGGGAAGAAATCAGATTTTGAAAATATCCTTTTAGACAAACTTCCGGATGTTTTAGACATTGATCAGAAGAAGAATAAAATTAAGAACAATCTTCAAATCCTTAGAAAACAAGGTTTTATTGTGCCGTTAGGTAAGGTTTGGAAAACGGCTAAATCCAAAAATTTTTAGACATTTCAGATAAAGTTTTAGACATTATGCCCGACATAGTACACGTAGAATACAAGCAAACGGGTCTCAGCAAGAAGACCAACCGTTATGGCATGCGCGAAATGCAAGAGAAGGCCTTCGAAGCGCGCGATGCGCAGTACCTGCTCCTGAAAGCGCCACCGGCCTCGGGAAAATCGCGGGCGTTGATGTTTTTGGCCCTCGATAAGCTCAGCCATCAGGGCATTCGCAAAATCATTGTGGCCGTGCCCGAGCGCTCCATTGGAAGTTCGTTTGCCAAAACCGATTTGAAGAAGTTCGGCTTTTTCGCCAACTGGGAACCCAATGACCGCTACAACCTGTGCACGCCCGGCAGCGACGGCAGCAGCAGCAAGGTGCAGGCGTTCCGTCAGTTTATGAACGACCCTTCTGAGCAGATTCTCATTTGCACTCACGCCACACTGCGCTTTGCCTGCGAAGGGTTGGAGGACACGGCATTCAACGGATGCCTGCTGGCCATCGATGAGTTTCACCACGTGTCGGCCGATGTGAACAACCGCTTGGGCGATATCATTCGCTCCATCATGCAAAAGTCGACGGCGCATCTCATTGCCATGACGGGCTCCTATTTCCGCGGCGACAGTGTGCCGGTGTTGCATCCCGATGATGAGGCGAAGTTCACCAAAGTCACCTACAACTATTACCAACAGCTCAACGGTTACGATTTTTTGAAGTCGCTGGGCATCGGGTATCACTTCTATCAGGGCAAATACACTGACTCTATCATGGAGGTGCTCGACTTAAACAAGAAGACCATCCTTCACATCCCCAATGTCAACTCGGGTGAGTCGACCAAAGACAAGCACAACGAGGTGGACTTCATCCTGGATCGTGTGGGCGCCATCGAGCGGCAGGATCCCGAAACGGGTGTCATTTATGTGAAGCGACATTCCGACGGAAAGGTGATTAAAGTAGCCGACCTGGTGGAGGACAATCCGCGCGACCGCGACCGCATCGTGAATTATTTGCGCAACATCACTTCGGTCGACGACATGGATTTGATTATCGCCCTGGGTATGGCCAAAGAAGGTTTCGACTGGCCGTATTGTGAGCATGCGCTAACGGTGGGGTACCGTGGTTCGCTGACCGAAATTATTCAGATTATTGGTCGAGCCACGCGCGATAGCTCCAACAAAGTGCACGCACAGTTTACCAACCTCATTGCTCAGCCCGATGCGCAGGATGATGAAGTGAAGCTGTCGGTCAACAATATGCTCAAGGCCATTACCGCATCGTTGCTCATGGAGCAGGTGCTGGCCCCCAACTGGAAGTTCAAGACCAAACTGTCCGACGATGATGTGGCGCAACCGGGCGAAATCAAAATCAGAGGATTGAAGGAACCCAGTTCCAAGCGCGTGAAGGAGATTTTGGAGTCAGACCTGAACGATCTCAAGGCGACGATTTTGCAAGACGATACAATGCTGAAGGCCATGCCGGGCAATGTGGATCCGGAGGTCATCAACAAGGTGATTATTCCGAAGATCATCCGCACGAAATACCCGGATCTGTCGCCCGGTGAAGTAGAGGAGGTGCGACAACATGT
Organism: Flavobacteriales bacterium; assembly: GCA_947465255.1. Classification (GTDB taxonomy): domain Bacteria; phylum Bacteroidota; class Bacteroidia; order Flavobacteriales_D; family Sanyastnellaceae; genus JAIBBG01. Next base: position 6,951 of record CANIAA010000087.1, read on the forward strand.
GGTGGTCGACTCGGTCATCAAAAATGGCGAGATCAAGGAGGTGGAGGACACTCGCTTCATTCGCATGGCCGGGAAGTTTGTGAACATTGACGACATTCACATCGATCTCATCGACCGCGTGAATCCGTTTCAAAAGGCCTTCGAGATTTTATCGAAGTCGGTTACCACCAAGGTGCTGAAGATTATACAAGAGACCATTGAGGCCACGCGCATCAAGATGGATTTTGAAGAGGCGAAGATTCTGTGGCCCAAGGTGCAGGAGTTTGTGCAAACATTTAAGCGCGAGCCGGCCATTGAGTCCAACGATCCGCTGGAGCGCCGCATGGCAGAATGTGTGATTTACCTCAAGGAAGAAAAACGCAAACGATTGGCACGACAGAACTATGCAGGATAAGGACAGCATACTGGACGAGATCTTCAACAACGATCCTTTTGGGTTGCTGCACGTGCAGCCCAAGGTGTCGAATGCCAAAACGGCCGACGAGCGGTTGAGTGCGTCGTTTGAGGAGATCAATGAATTTGTGGCCAGTCAGGGCCGAGAGCCGGAGCCAAACCCTTCGAATATATCGGAGTATCAGTTGTATTCACGGCTTAAGAGTTTGCGGGAAGATCCCGGTAAAATGGCGGCGCTCGACCAGCAGGATAAATATGAGTTGTTCAAGGTTGCGAAGAAGGAAATCAATTCAATCGACGACATCTTCAACGATGATTTGCTGGGCATCTTTGAAGACGGCGAAGCGCAATCGTTGTTTGAGTTTAAGCATACCCCGCGCGAGATAGCCCGGGCGGAAGCCGATTTTGTGGCGCGCCGCAAGCCGTGCAAGAAGTTTGGCGACTATGAGGAAGGGTTTAAGCGGGTGCATCAAGATCTAAGAGAAGGCAAGCGGAAGTTGATTCCCTTTCACCTTGAGTTGCTGCGCGAGAATCATTACTACGTACACAACGGTGTTCTGTTGTATTTAAAGTCGGTGAAGTGGGAGAAACAAGTTCAGCATTTTGAGAGCGGCGTGCATAATCGTCCCGACGGCAGAACCGAGGTCATCTTCGAAAATGGCACCCAATCGAACATGATGTTCCAGTCGCTTTACAAGGCCCTTCATTTCCAGGGTAAGGCCGTTACGATGAGTGCGCAGGAAGAACTTGACGAATTTTCGGAGAACTTTAATGCCATAACAGAGAAGGACACTGAAGCGGGTTATATCTATATTCTCAGTTCCAAATCAAGGGATGCGAAGATTCGGGAAATACGTAACCTCTATAAGATTGGATATTCCACCACTCCTGTTGCCAATCGCATCAAGAACGCGGCCAAGGAACCTACCTATTTGATGGCTGAAGTGCACATTGAAGCGGAGTACCAAACCTTTAACATGAACACGCAGCGGTTTGAACAGTTGCTGCACAACTTCTTCGGAGCTTCCTGTTTGAACGTGGATATTTATGACGACAACCTGCAACGCCACATGCCGCAGGAGTGGTTTATTGTGCCCTTGCCGGTGATCGATCAGGCCATCGATTTAATCATTACCGGGCGCATCATTCATTACAAGTATGATGTTCAGAGAGAGTTGATAGTGGAGCGTTGAATATGGTTGAAGGTTGAAAATTGAAAGTTGAAAGTTTGTCCGGTATTCAGTTGTTCGGAATTTCCGAACAGCTCGATTTGCACACGGCCGAGCGAAGCCGAGGCCATAGTAAAACGATAGCTTCCGGTGCCCTGGCGAAGTCGAGGGCAGTGGCGCAAAGAATCACAACGTTCTTTTTAAGGCATTTTCTCTGCTCTCTCCGCGTCTTTGCGGTTTTCAAAAGAATGAAGCAAAGAGATAATCGGTAGTTGGCGTCCCTGACTTCGGCTGCGCTCAGCACACTCGCCACTCGCCATTCGCCACTCGCCATTCGCCACTCGCCATTTGCCACTAAGTCTTCTGCTTTTCCCGCTTTGCCGCCGGAAACAAAATGTTATTCAAGATAAGGCGATACCCCGGTGAAGTGGGGTGTAGGTTTAAGTCGGTGGGTGGGTCGCCAACAAGGTGTCGATAGTCTTCCGGGTCGTGGCCACCGTAATAGGTCCACTGGCCTTGACCAAGTTCGCCGTGGATGTACTTGGCGCATTTCACGCTCTTGGTTTCTCCCATGATGGTGACGTTGCTGCGAATGAACTTGTCGCGAAACGATGTGGTTTGACCCATGAAGCCCTTGATTACTTGCGTGTGATTCTGAGTCAGTATCGTTGGAACGATATCCCATTTAGCCGAGAAATCAAACAAGGTGAAGAAGTCGTTCAGCTCCGTGAGCTTGCCGTGATCTTCCGTGCCGTCGATATCGGAGAATTCATAAATGTTCGGGTCCTTGTCGAGACGATAATTCTGAAACGCAAAACCGGCTTGGTAATCGAGCTTGCTCTGCGCTGATGGGTCACTCGGGTCGCCGTCAAACACACTCTCTACGATGTCGACGTTCTCCGCTGCCAGCGCAATGTCAAACGAATCTGTGCCGCTGCACATAGTAAACAAAAAGCCGCCTCCCATCACGAAGTTGCGTATATTAAGCGCTACCTGACGCTTCATCTCCGATACTTTCGAGAAACCCAATGACGAAGCCAATGCTTCTTGCGAACGTACTTCTTCCTGATACCAGGCCGCATTCTTAAAGCTGCGGTAGAACTTACCGTATTGCCCAGTGAAATCCTCATGGTGCAAATGCAGCCAGTCGTACTTGGGTAATTCGTTGCGGATTATCTCGGGGTCGTATATGATGGTGTACGGTATCTCAGCATATG
>CANIAA010000088.1 GCA_947465255.1 Flavobacteriales bacterium
CTTTCGCAGTTGAAGTGCAGACTCTTCACCTTGACTGCTCAGTTCTTCCGCAATGCGCAATAGAATTAGACCGTGCTCGTCATCCACCTCGGTATGGAGCGGGAAAAACACATAATCGAACATCGAAAGTTTTGTGTGCTTCTCGATTGCTTCGATAAGGTGACGGTAAACAAACTTCACGATTGATTCCGTTCCCAAACCGATAGCGCCAACTGCTTCGACAGATGAGCCATCCTGAATGAGACTTAAAAATGACTCGCGCCAAATTTGTACTTCAATGCCGATTGGTTCTTTTCGGTCCACACCCATAGCGTCTTGAAAGCGACGGAACAGTTTTGGGTGTGCAATACCTTGCACCCACTCTTCTTGTATGCCGAGCGCTGCAACCGCTTCGATATCGTCATCATGCAAATGACCACTTTCTTCAGCGAGATTGTCTAACAGGTGTTCGCGATGCTCCGGACTTTCCAGTTTCGAAATAACCCCCGTTAGATAGCGAGGGAACCACGAACTGTATGCTCCATACTGCAGAGCAAAATCCTTGAGCACAGCATCCATATTCTTGAATTCACCGTTCTTTAGCGCAATCAAATACGGATGATTGATTGCACGGTGATTGAGGGCTTCGTTAATTAAGGCTTCCATGGTTAGTATAGAATTTGGTTGTCAGCGAATATACCCTAACCACCAGAAAACAGCCAATAAAAAACTATTTTCTAAAGGACGCAAGAAAATCAAGGCATCGTGCATTGAATGCTTCCGATTTCTCGAGGCTCACCAAATGCCCGCAACGATGCACAACCTCTACTTGAATTTGTCGAAAACGTTCGCCATACTGAAGCGTTGGCTTTAAGAAAAGATGGTCTTGCCCGCCAACAAGAATGAGCATTGGAATTTCAGGCTGCAGATTAAACAGTTTTCTCAATGTATCATCGAGGTATCTGCCATACATAGCCGTCCACTTCCTGTATTCTTCTATGCTGAGAAATTTAGATTCCCGAACAAAAATTTCACGCGACTTCTTGTGATTCTTTCGTGGCAAAACAATCATAGCCATTAGGCTATAAAAATTACGAAAGCCAATAACACGGGCAATCGTTAAACCGGCACGAGCAAGAATTCGAAGCTTCACGTTGAGAGAAACAATAGGCCCTGCAAATAGTAAACTAGCTACACCGCCGGGTCGTTGCTCGTACATCTGCATGGCAATAATACTTCCGAGCGATACCGCCACGACATGAATCGGAGCGGAAGTATAACAATCAACTACTGCCCAAATACGTGAAGAAATCCACTCAAAATCGTACTTGTCTTGATGCGCCGTTTTGTCCGCTGAGCCGGCATGTCCGGGTAAATCAACCAACAACACGTGGTAGTTTTTGCTGAAGGCATCCACTTGCTTTCGCCAGGTGCGTGTGCTTCCTCCGGCACCATGCACCATAAGAACCCAACCGGCATTCGGATTCAAACAGCGATGTATTTCGTGATGTAATTGCACCCTAGAGTAACTCAAAACTGATTTTACTTCGAAGTGTTCAGATTAATTCGGATTCAAACGTTGATCGTTGTGTTTCATCGGCGGATGGTAATCCGGGTTCTTCGGTGTATCAGGACTATATCCGAAGAGTCTATTATCCTTGATAATCGTGTCGACATAAGTGGGAACCAAATCTTCCCAACCTTCATAGCCATGCTGAATCATGTCCAACGCATCTTTGGAGTAAATATCGAGCACTTCAGGATTATAGTCGGCAATGTCCACTAAACGCTTGTTGTATATGAGATAATCGTAAAGGGGCTTTAAGCGCGGATGGACCGGGCAATTCTTCGTAGTTAACAGTTTGCCGGTTTTAACATCCTTGAAAGGATAGACATATATCTTTAAATCGCGGCTGAATAAAATACCGAAAGCTTCGAGAATACCACCATTTAAATCACGGTAATACTTTTCGTTGAACAGCTCCATGATCATATTCGTGCCAACGATAATTCCCATGCGGCGACTGGTATGCTTGGAGAAGAACTCGACCAGTTTAAAATATTTGGAATAATTCGAAATGAGCACTGTTTGACCAAGTGAACATAATATTTCTGCCCTGTCCAAAAAGTCTTGCTCGTCAATATCACCCTCCGCGCGCAGGTTGTTGAGCGTTATTTCAAACAATACCTGTACATTATTATGGTCAACTTTATACTCCTTCTCGAAGAGTTTGAAGCCCTTCATGATCATGTCGATGTTGACCTTTGTAACCGGACGGAAACTTCCGCGCAAGGCCAAAATGTTTTTCTTGTAAAGAATGTCGGCCGCTTGTATGTTCTTGCCATCGGGCGAGAAAATCACTGCGTCGGTCATTCCATTCTTTACCAAATGCAACGAGAGTAATCTGTTGTCGACATGGTCGAAATCAGGACCACTCATTTCCACCATATCAATTTCAACCTGATCGCGATTCAAATTGTCGTACAGCGATAGTATGAGCTCTTTGGGCTTAGCGTAAAAGAAATAGCAACCATATAACAGATTCACTCCCAACAAACCGACTGAAGCCTGCTGAGCCAATGCGTCCATTTCGTGCAAACGCATGTGCAAGATGACCATATTAGGAGCCTTATCAGGAGCTGTCTGAAACTTTAAGCCCATCCAGCCATGTCCTTGAATGGTCTTTTGGTAATTAATGGTCGCAACGGTATCAGCGAAAGAAAAAAACTTTTTTGCAGAGTGCTCACTTCGTTTTAAGCGTTCTTCCATGAGCCGATACTCATGGTTGAGCATGTTTATGAGACGTGGCTTGCATACGTATCTGCCCTTTTCCTCTTTGCCATAGATTGCATCGCTGAAGTCCTTGTCATAGGCACTCATGGCTTTGGCAATTGTGCCGCTCGCCCCACCCGCACGAAAGAAGTGACGCACTACTTCCTGACCTGCACCTATTTCAGCAAACGTTCCGTAAATCTCAGGATTGAGGTTTACCCGCAGAGCCTTTTGACTGGCCGATAGTATGACGTGTTCTAGTTCCACTTGATTCATTTGCAATGCAGGCAAATTTAGATGAAGTGGCTTGTTCCTGCGGAATCATTTTCGGAAACTTAACGAACTCGTGATGACTGTGCGACTGCTGTGCTTCACTAATTTCGCCCGCATGATCATCACCTTCCTTGGCACAGGTACTTCGCAGGGGGTTCCGCTTATGGCGTGCACATGCAGCATTTGCACCTCTCCCGATGCTCGCGATGCACGTTTGAGAAGTTCGGTTATGATTACTATCGACAATAAAAATTACGTCATTGACACGGGGCCCGATTTCAGGCAACAGATGCTTCGCGAAGGTGTAAAGGCAATGGAAGCAATTGTTTTTACGCACGAACACAAAGATCACATTGCCGGGCTTGATGATGTGAGAGCATTCAATTACATCAACCGATGGAGAGCGCAGGTTTATTGCACCGAACAGGTAGCGGATGCATTAAAACGTGAGTTCGCTTATGCGTTTTCTGATAAAAAATACCCCGGAATTCCTGAAATAGATCTCAATATCATCGACGACCGCCCCTTTCAAATTGCACAAGTTCTATTTCAACCAATTCGAGTGTTCCATTTGCATTTGCCTGTATTCGGCTTTCGCATCGGAAACTTCGCCTATATTACCGATGCCAATGTAATTCCGGAAGAAGAGTACGAAAAGCTTCAAGGTCTTGATATTTTAGTATTGAATGCTTTGCGACGTGAAAAACACCCATCGCATTTCACTCTGGAAGAAGCAATTGAAGTGGCAAATCGAATCGGTGCCCGGCAAACGTGGTTCACTCACATTAGCCATCAGCTCGGTTTGCATGATGAAGTAACCAAGGAATTACCCGAAGGAATGTTTCTCGCCTACGACGGTTTGAAGTTGGAGGTCGCATCATGATGTCGGCAGCATTGTACTGGCTCGTAATGAAGCCAATTAGTCTATTACCGTATCGGGCGCTGTACGTGGTATCCGATGTGTTTTTTGTGGTTCTCTATTCTATCATAGGCTACCGAAAGAAAGTGGTTCGCGGAAATCTTACCCGATCATTTCCCGAAAAGAAATTGTCCGAGATACAATCCATTGAAAGAGCGTTCTACCGTCACTTTTGCGATGTCGTTGTAGAAAGCTTAAAAAATTTCAGCGTCCGTGGAAGTCAATTGAATGCGCGTTTTGACCATCATAACACGGAAGTACTCGACACGCTGCATGCTGAAGGAAGAAGCGCCATTTTGGCCGGTGGTCATTATGCCAATTGGGAAATGTGGGCGCTTTCAGCCCCTGCGCATTTCAAGCATCGACTTATGGCTATCTACAAGCGGTTGTCTAATCCCTATTTCGATCAAAAAATGCGTGAGACAAGAGGGAAATTCGGACTAGAGCTCGTTTCTACCAAAGAAACAAGTGAATGGCTCCGTGCCAATCAAAACGATCTTACATTTTCTGTTTTTGCCATTGACCAATCGCCCTCTAATCCAAGGAAGGCTCACTGGATTCAGTTTCTTGGTCAAGATACCGCTTGCCTGTTTGGCACTGAGAAGTATGCCCGCGAATACAATCTAGCTGTTGTATTCGGACATCTTAAAAAGATTGGGCGCGGGAAATATGCTATTGAATACGAACTGGTTACCAAAGAACCCCGGTCCATGGCTCATGGACAGCTTACCTCTCAGTTACAAATGTTGCTTGAAGCAGATATACGCAAGGAGCCCCGATATTGGCTTTGGTCGCACAAGCGCTGGAAGCACAAACGGCCGACTGATTAAAAAAAGCTACTTTTTTTTTCATCGGCGGCACATTCGTAAAAGAAATGTCGTAATATTGCGCCCCCTTTCGGGGACTCATTAAAAGAAACGCATCATGAACCGCATTAAAGAACTCGAGAAAAAGCTCAATCCGGTGAAGGAAATCCCGGCATTTGCTGCAGGCGACACTATCACTGTTAGCTACAAAATTGTTGAAGGAAACAAGGAGCGTATCCAGGAGTTTGCCGGCGTTGTAATTCAACGCAAGGGTTCAGCAGCTACCGCAACTTTCACTGTTCGTAAGATCAGCGGTGGTGTAGGTGTTGAGCGTATCTTCCCTGTGTCTTCTCCTTTCATTGAGAGCGTAGTAGTAACCAAGCGCGGTAAAGTACGCCGTGCTCGTATCTTCTACTTGCGCAGCCTCACCGGTAAAGCGAGCCGCATCCAGGAGAAGAAGCGCTTCGTGGCAGAGACCAAGTAATTTCATCACGTATGGTGATTTGTGAAATAAAAAAAGGCGGGTAAAACCCGCCTTTTTCGTTTGCTATTGAATTTCATTAACCGGATTTTGCTAACTCACCACGATGCTAACCGACGTTCGTCACTCAATAGCATTTTCGACTTATTAAACTAACCTTAACTCAAATTGAAAATCAGCTCATCAATGGTTGGCTATATGCTCGGTGCCTAATTTTCCCAAGCTCACAGCTTAGTTTGGCTCTAGCCATATTCAACATTGTGTTTCTTCCAAGTGTTGGGAAACCCATGTTTTCCAGCACACTCAGCACATGTGCCCTATCCAAATCATCTTCACAGGATATCTGTACTTGCGCTGCCTTTACCCCCACGTGCACGGATAGTACACCCGGCTGTCGAAGAAGTGAACGACGAATACTATTGGCACAACCCTCGCAATCGAGGTTCTCTAGTTCGAGTATCAGATGTTTCATGCGTAAATGGTTTTGGTTATTTTGACGCTGCTAACATCAGAATGTTCATAAAAGCCATTAATGACGATGGTCATCCATCTTCATGATTTTTGCCGACAAGTAAATTCGTGGTGGACTACCAGGCTAAATGGCCCAGTCGCTCCATGACCTGATGGCCAATGGTAAAATAGATGATCAAACCGAAAATGTCGTTCAGTGTAGTAACGAACGGACCGGTGGCCAATGCAGGGTCTATCTTAAACCGATTCAATGTCATCGGTATCCAGGTGCCAAAAAAACTGGCGAAAATGATTACGAAGAATAAAGCAATACTCGCCGTGATACACAAAGTAAGATCCATGTGAAAGAGCAAACTCACGGCAAGAATGATGGCTGAACAAACCAGTCCATTAATAAGTCCAACACGTAATTCCTTCCATAGCTTCTGCCACAGGGTTTCATCAAGTGCGCTTTGATTGGCCAACGCCTTTACCACAAGTGCCGCCGATTGTACTCCTACATTCCCTCCCATTGCAGCTATCAGAGGCATAAAAACAGCCATTCCGGGGTTTTCGCTGATGTCAAAGACGCCTATGATGTTGGCACTAATCATTCCACCTGCCATGCCAATGAGCAACCATGGCAAACGCGCTCGGGTTAATGTGCGCACACTGTCGCTATACTCAACGTCTTCCGAAATACCACTGGCCATTTGGTAGTCTTTATCCGCCTCTTCTTTAATGATGTCTACTACGTCATCGATGGTAATACGTCCCAATAGCACGTTATGCTCGTTAACAACAGGCAACACCACCAAGTCATATTTCTCCATCACCTTGGCGACCTCCTCCAAGGGGGCATCCACCTGAACGGTCCTTACCTTGGTTTGCTTATATAAATCTTTGATCGTAGTGCGTAAGCTCGATAAGTTGAAAAGCATGTACTTCACACTCAACGTTCCCAGAATCACCTCCTCATCGTCGACAACATAAATGGTGTAGATGTTATCCAGGTCTTCGGCTTGCTTGCGCATCTCACGAATGGCCTGAGTCACCGTCCAGTTCTGATTGACACGAATCAACTCCGTTCCCATGATGGCGCCCGCAGTTCCTTCGGCATAGGTCATCAGGTCAATGATGTCACTCGCTTGCTCCTCATCTTCCAAGAGCGCAATTACCTCTTCCTGCTTCTGCTCGGGAAGCTCCGCAATAACGTCCGCCGCATCGTCTGAATCGATGTTCTCGATAAGCTCTTCAGCAATTTCACGACTGGTGAGGCTTGAAAGCAACTTCTCGCGCACATCTTCATCGAGCTCGAGCATGACGTCTGCGGCCTTCTCCTCATCGAGCAGGCGATATACGTAAACGGCTTCGTCGCGCTTGAGTTCGTTGAGCAACTCGGCTATGTCGGCCGGGTGAGCATCAATAGTAGCCTGGGCTATCGCTGTGTCTTTACCGTCCGCAATCCACTCGCGGAGCTCAGAAAGCAGCTCTTTGGATAGTGAAAATTGCATAATCGAGGGTTCATTGAGGGGGACGGTAGTTGTTTTTAGCGGCGCGAATGTAATTCATTCACCCTGAATTGCCAAGCTAAAAGTTCGTCAGTCGCGCTTATCGCGAAAGAAATTGGTCAGCAATGCCGAGCACTCCTCGGCCAGCACTCCTCCTACAACTTCACAACGCGGATGGACGATTCCCTGACCATTGTCGCTGTGACTGCCAAACTTGCTGAATCCGCGCTTCTCATCATACGCGCCAAACACAATGCGCCCTATACGTGTGTTGTAGGCTGCTCCTGCGCACATCACGCAGGGCTCAAGTGTGACATATAACGTGCAATCATGCAGTGATTTTCCGTTCAGAAACTCCGAGGCCGAGGTGTAGGCCTGCATTTCGGCATGCGCCGTAAAATCATGCAAGCGTTCTGTCAGGTTATAACCTCTTGCTATTACCTGGCCTTTGCACACAATGACGCAGCCTATGGGAACTTCATCGGCATCATAAGCATTCATGGCTTCTCTCATAGCCATGCGCATGTACTTCTCATCGATATTGGGGGTAACTTCTTCCAACGCAGCGCAATTTGGGTAGCAAGATACGTGTACTTTGTGCCGTTGTTATAAGCAATGAAAGAAGGCTCAACACATCGCATACTCGTAGCGCCTCTCGATTGGGGGCTTGGACATGCTACGCGGTGTGCACCACTCATTGACCGCTGGCTGGCAGCCGGACACGAAGTGGTGCTCGCATCCAATGGTCGAAGTGCTGACTGGCTCAAGGCACGTTATCCGCATTTGGAATTGCTCACCGACATACCCGACTACGCCGTTACTTATCCGTCACGCGGCCCCATTACTCTTCACCTTGTGAAACAAATGGTCCGATTGCGAAAGGTTGTACGAGCAGAACATCGGTGGTTGCAACGCATCGTTGTAGAGAAAAACATTCACCAGGTATGCAGCGACAATCGGTATGGGCTCTATCATGCACAAGTGCCTTGCACACTCATAACTCACCAACTGTACCTTCGGGTTCCCAAGCCTTTTCGATGGATTGTCGGAAAATGGTTGAATTCTTATTTGAAGCGATTCAGAGCACTTTGGGTACCGGATTACGGACGCGGATCCAACTTGAGCGGATTGCTCTCGCACGGTGGGGCGTGGGACAAGAAAGCCTTATTCATCGGCCCGCTTTCCCGTTTTCACTCAGCTGCAGTAACCGTCGAAAAACCATACAGCGTGGTAGCCGTCGTTTCAGGTCCGGAGCCCACGCGCACTCGTTTCGAAAACCAACTTCGCAACATCTTGGGTCAACTTGAATGCCCTGCCCTTTTGGTTTTGGGTAAACCTGAAGAACCGGTGCAGGAGCAAAAGGGTTTGTTGCACATAGTGAACCACCTGCCCGACTCCGAACTTGCAGATGCACTCAAAAGCGCGCGGCTCGTTGTGTGCCGTTCAGGGTATAGCACGCTCATGGATTTGCATAGTCTTGATGTAAAGGCATTGCTGGTGCCTACACCCGGTCAGTCAGAACAAGAGTATTTGGCCGGGTATCACGCTAAGCAAGGCACCCATCGAAGAATGGATCAGCACAAGCTAAACCTTGTAACTCTCAAAGCAGCAATAGAGCAATAGCTTATACCCCTACTTTTGCCTCTATGGCGAAGGTATTATTCATTGAAAGTGTTCACGAAGTGTTGCACCAACGGCTCGAGGCAGCCGGATATGTGTGCGATTGTCGATATGAGGCCACACGCGAAGAGCTGTTGGCTATGGCACATGAATATTCCGGTGTGGTGGTGCGTTCACGCATTAAGATAGACAAGGCATTTATCGATGCCGCTTGCAACCTTCGATTCATAGCTCGCAGTGGCAGCGGATTGGAAAACATTGATGTCGCTTACGCAGAGAGTAAAGGCATCGCTGTCTATAATTCGCCCGAAGGCAACCGCGATGCAGTGGGTGAACATGCCTTGGGAATGTTGCTCATGTTGATGAACAACTTGCGACAGGCCGATGCCGATGTGCGAGCAGGACTATGGCCTCGAGAAGAAAACCGCGGACATGAAATAGCAGGAAAGACCGTTGGAATTATCGGTTACGGATTGATGGGAAGTTCTCTGGCCGAAAAGCTGCGAGGCTTTGGCGCACGAGTGATTGCTTACGACAAGTATAAGAGTAGCTTTAGCAATGAATATGTGAGTGAAGCGACTATGATCGAACTGCAACAACAAGCAGATATCGTTAGTTTGCATCTTCCGCTCAACGAAGAAACCCACTACTTCGCCAATGCTGAATTCTTTAACTCGTTTGTCAAGCCTATCTACTTCATCAACACGGCTCGCGGAAAGAATACCGACACAGCAGCATTAGTTGAAGCTCTCAAAAGCGGCAAAGTGCGCGGTGCATGTATCGATGTAATTGAATACGAAAAAGCATCATTAGAAGGGTTGGAAAAAGATCCGGCCCTCACAGCCATGCGCGATCTTATTGCCATGGGCAACGTCGTTCTCTCTCCCCATATAGC
>CANIAA010000089.1 GCA_947465255.1 Flavobacteriales bacterium
CTGTACGTAATTGTATAGGGGGGACAACCACCGCTCACAACAGGCGCATAATAACTTGTTGGTTGATTACATTGAAATGCCTGATTCATCGCTGTAATCGTCAACGGGGCCGACCCTACATCTTGCGCGTCGCATATACCATCACCATCACTGTCGATATAAGTACCGGAGCATTGGCAGTTGGTATCATACTGATCATTGATGGTGCATTCGTAGCCATCGTCGCAGGCGGTTCCTGCGAGAACATCGACATAAAACTTCTTAACATATAATTTACAATTCTCTAGACAATGAAGAGTGTAAACACCGGGCGCATCGATAGTAATTGTAGCTTCAGGGGTTGTGTACCGCGAATAATACCAGGTATCGATAAATGATATTTCTTGTCCGTAATATTCTGTGGAAGAATCGTTATAACCCCATGAATACGTAAAAGAACTAAGGTCCAAAGCGGCCTGTTCGGCAACTTGACTTGCCACAATATTCGTGTTAGGCTCATAGCATGATGTAACAGGAGGAAGTACCTCGGTTGGAAAGAGGAAAAAAGTGCTCTCGTTATAGTTCTCAATTCCCGAATAATTATTCATAACTTCGGTTTGCTTGCACCCATCCGGCCCTGTAACTGCAATGAGCTTTAAATGAATAGTATCATTTAAGAATTCAAGGTAAGGTGGCAAAATCGACAAGATGGGACCATCCATACCTGTTATGTCCAGCTCGTATGTTACACCGTTTGCAATCGCGGTACTAACCAAAGATCCATCATAATAGGAATTAAACAAATTGCCGCTACTCGAAAAATTCTTAAAATGTACGGTATCCCCGTCAATCACATATTCGAAATCGAAATCGACTAAAGCGTTCGGATCATACTGCCAAAAATAATTCTCATTACTTGAGGAATACGAAATGGGGTGCCATAAATATTCCATTAGAACAACTGACGCGAAATAATTATCAGTTGTACTAGTCCATAGGTAGCCTCTTATAAACTCGTTATTATCGACAGAACAGGGTAAATATCCATATTCCATCCAAAATCGCTGAGATGGAATTTGAGATGTATCAACTAAAACTTGTGTTTCAGAAACACACCCCCCATAATCAATGGAATCCAAGGTGACGATAAAATCCGAGCGTTGCGGTGCGAATATTAATGACATATCATCGAACGTGATAATACCATTAATTGAACTATCAGCTCTTGTAATTGAAAAACTATTTCCGTAAACATCTTGGTTATTACCGTTAATGATTGGATCTACCAAGTTATTGACACTGAAATAGGTCGTAGAGCCTATGGGGCTGGCTAATTCATAAGTGATGTAAGGTGTATAACCGGGACAGTCGGAAAGATTGTCTGATTTGGATAAGAAGTATGGTTGAAATGAACTGTAGTCTAACAATGTACTTTGTAAAGACAAATCCGCCGAGCAAGTGGGCTCTCCATCGATTTGAAACGACAACAATTCAACCTGAACCGTATCTGCCGTAATTGTGTACTGCGCAAAGAATGGCGTGATGCCTAATGCGCCAACACCCTCATTGTTCAGAACAAGAACACCCTGCTCACCATCCATGGAATACTGCACACTAACCATCGCAGGCCCGGTTATCGTAAAATACGCCGAATCCCCTCCGCATACTTTTTCAGCGGATGGCGTAATCGTAAACGCATCATTCGGATCGGTAAACCCTGCGCACGTGCAGTCGGGTTGAATCTTGTCTAGCAGCGTGCATGGGTCGCCGTCGTCGCAAACGGCGCCTGCTGTTTCGCACACTTCTTGGCCATCACACACACCGTCGTTGTCGCTATCCACATACGCACCCGCACATGAGCAGTTTTCATCGTATAGGTCATTGATGGTACATCCGTTCCCATCGTCGCAGGGGGTGCCGGCTAGGGCGGTGACGGTGAATTCTTTTTGATAGTACTGGCAGGACTCATAATCATTGGTGATAAGGGAGTAGATTCCAGGTTGATTAACCGACAGGGTATCCGAATAATAACTGGGTAACCAATAATCTCCTAGGTAATAATGTAAGTCGTAATCCGGCAGTGGTGAATTGACCCAATAGTAGCCTTGCCAAGTGTTTGAAGTGGCCGTTTGAAATCCAATTAAATCGATACTACTTGCGCTGCAATCCAAAACTAAAGAGTCACCTTGCAGATTTTCTGTCGGAAAAATTATAAAGGGTTTTCCATTTATAAAAGAATCGTAATCAGAAGAGAACTCCAGGAAAAAACCCTCCGTTCTGCATCCGCCTGGTGCTGTATAGGCAATGGGTTTTATTCTTATTGTGTCGTTGGCCAATTGCAGCGAACAAGCATTTGAAATATAAATTGAGGGGCCATATTCTCCCAAAAGAAACAAAGAATACTCTACCCCATCAGCTATTGCGTAACTTCTCAAACCGCTAGACATGCTGGTCGAGAAGTTATTAAAATGTACAGTGTCATCATTAATCTTAAACTCAAAATCGTAGTCTAGAAAAAAATCAGCTTGATAATTGGGGAGAGGGTAGTTCTGCGGTGGTTGTGAAAAAATGTTTAATTCATAGTTGTGTAAAAAAATGAAGCAGGAAATGGGAAGGTTATAGTCGTATCCGAAAGAAGAGTTACAACCCACACGTGTATAACCATTCTCATCGGTATATTCATTTGGATAGTAGCCATCATACATAGAAAGGCTGGTTCCCGGCAATACTGTGGTGTCCGCCAAATTAGAGAAAGTAGAAACACAACCCTCATAGTTCATGGAATCTAGTGTTAATACGAGATTGCTGTATTCAGGAATAACAAAAAGATCGGAGTAATCCAATTCTAGATAATTTCCATTAGTAAGCATGAAACTTGATGCTATTCCGCTCGGAACAACTGGACTATTAAATGAAACCGGATAATTTGTGCTGAAAAAAAGATGTGACCCTGAAGGTGTTATCTGAGTGTATGCAATGTACACGTTAGGGATCGAGGTGGCTTCTATCGGGCAATCAGAGATGATTGTATACTTATTAGCCAGGGTTGGTATAACCGACCGACACTTAGTCAAAGTATCGCTCAGTGTCAGTTCACCTGTACATGGCTGTGCAGTGGAAGTTTCAAATGAAAGTAGGTTCAGGATGTATGTCTCGGCGGAATCTGATGTTGATACGATGTTTATGGTCGCTAAGCCTTCTGCATTTATTGTCGTGCTCTGTAGCTCGCCGTTCAACTGAAAATTCACGATCATCGAAGCCGGACCCGATATAGTAAAATCGGCATGGTAACTACCGTCCGGGTAGGTTGTTGATGATGACGCCAATGAAAAAAGCTCCGCGGTTATGATGCTTCCTGCACACGAGCAATCGGGTTGAATCTTGTCTAGCAGCGTGCATGGGTCGCCGTCGTCGCAAACGTTGCCTGCAGTTTCGCACACTTCTTGGCCATCGCACACCCCATCATTATCCCCATCCACATGCGTGCCGGCACAGAGGCAATTCTCATCATACTGATCATTGATGGTGCACTCGTTCCCATCGTCGCAGGGGGTGCCGGCAAGGGCGGTGACGGTGAATTGTTTCTGATAGTACTGGCATGTCTGATTATCCCTGCTTATGAAAGAATAGGTGCCGGGTTGGTTAATCGATAAGGTGTCCGAATAATAATCACTCATCCAGTAATCTAATAAGTTAGCCTGTAAATCATAGTCAGGAAATGGCTCATTAATCCACGAGTAATTTGGAGCATAATAATCTGATAACGGAAGCTGATTAGCAACTAAATCAATACTACTTGAGCTGCAGTTCAATACTAAAGACTCTTCCGGTAGAATTTCAGTTGGGTAAACAACGTAAGTCCACTCATTTGTTACATCATATCCATTATAATATCCTCCATAATAAAACCGCTCCATTCTGCACCCACCTGGACCTGTGTAAGCAAGCGGTTTCACACGAATAGTATCATTTGCTAATTCAGTCGAATAAGCATAAGCGATACTTAATGTCGGACCGACAGACCCCCATCCATTACCATTTAAATCTAGCCTGTAGCTAACGCTGTCGACAACCGCAATACTTCTTAAGCCATAGTAAGGATACAACGGATTCGAAAAGTTATTAAAATGAACCGTATCACCATTAATCTCGAATTCAAAATCATAGTCTGCAAATATCTCCGGTTGATAATATCCCAAGTAATTATAGTCCACAGGTGGTGAAGTATATATGTACAATTCGTAATCCTGCAGTTTAATACCGCCATAGTCGTTATAATAATATTGATCAAATAAACAGCCCACCGGTTGAACGCCATTTTGAGGCACGTAAGGACTACTATAATAAGCATCCGTCATATTCAACATCGCCGGAGGCATGCGTGTAGTGTCGGCTAGATTGGCGAACCTCGAAACACAACCTTCATACTCCAAGGAATCAAGTGTCACAATGAAATTAGTACCCTCGGGTATCGAGTAGCTTTCATACTCATTGTAAGAGCTGAATATTATTAGGTATGAATTATATAGATCATAATAATAATCATTATAGTAAGCGCCGCTATTAGTCGTTTGGTCGAAATTAATGGGATGACTCGTGCTAAAATATAGTCTTGAACCGATTGGTTGTCTTGCTTCATATTCAAGGTAATATTGTGGGTCAAATGGCCATACTTCAGGACAATCGGAGATGTTTGTATACTTATAATCTAATGTGAGCATAACCGACCGACACTTAGTCAAAGTATCGCTCAGTGTCAGTTCACCTGTACATGGTTGTGCAGTGGAAGTTTCAAATGAAAGTAGATTCAGGATGTATGTCTCGGCGGAATCAGCAGCTACCGATGTGATGTTTATAGTCGCAATGCCATCTGTATTCAATGCCGCGTTCTGCAGCACGCCGTTAAGCTGATAATTCACTGGTATCGAAGGTGGGCCAGTTATGGTAAAACTGCCAAGGTAACTGCCATCAGCGTATGTCGTTGATAATGATGACAATGAGAAAAGCTCCGCGGTTATGATACTTCCTGCACACGAGCAATCGGACTGGATCACGTCGATCACAGTGCATGGATTACTATCATCGCAGGCTTGTCCCACTTCAGGACCCGCTGCGCATTGATCCCTTGCATCACACACACCGTCCGTGTCCGCGTCATTCAGATTCACATCAATACCGATCGAAGCTGTACATAGATATAAATCGGACGACACTTCACACGAGTACACCCCATCTGCAGCAACCAACACACTTACACTTGCTGCGGTTGCATCATTACTCCAAACATAGCTTAGGTTACCGCTATTGGCCAGGGCAGGGGCAACAGAGCATACCATATCCACTTCATCTCCCGAACAAACCTCCGTATCGCTGACCGAAATGCTACACAAACTATTGTCCTGCACGCGCAACCAAAGTTGAACAACACTATCGCAACCGTATACGGTTTGGAGCGTGTCATAGTAATAGCCGGGCTCTGTTAGCGTGCTACCGGCAAAGGCATACGATGTGCCTGCAGGTATAGTCTGTTGAATTTGTGTACTCCTCGAAACGCGCAAGGAATCTCGTGTGATGGTAAAAAAATCATACAACGAATAACCTCCCGGTGTTTGAAACACATATCGATAATCTCCAGGCTCGCCAATCACAATCGAAGAGTCCTGACCAA
This sequence comes from Flavobacteriales bacterium, assembly GCA_947465255.1. Lineage (GTDB taxonomy): Bacteria > Bacteroidota > Bacteroidia > Flavobacteriales_D > Sanyastnellaceae > JAIBBG01. The sequence goes on from CANIAA010000089.1 coordinate 5,648, forward strand.
TCGTATACCAGTAGTCGCCCCACCAATACCTTCGTTCCCATCGCGTTGTATAGATTGCATCACGATAATTAGCATCATATGCTTGAATGATGGTTCGATCACAATCTAAAACTAGTGCATTATCCTGCGTCTGAATTTCAATGCTTGATGGATTTGTGACGAGATCCGCCACCTCCACCGCAACCCTTCCCACTCCCTGCAACAACGCATAGTCAAGCCCGTTCATATTCGTCCATGATGCATTGTACCCAAACTCCATCGACAATCCTTCTTCACCGCTTATGCCGTGCGCTCCTGCGCCTCGCTGCACCCATACAACCTCATCATTCTGCATAGGTGTTACATTCATGGCCGGGTAATACCAGTACGAGCCACTCTGCAGAACCACTTGTCCCGCCTGCGGCTCCATATAACTCCACGCTTCGCGGTTGTCGGTACCGCCGCAAAACGACAGATACTCAAACGATGAATTGGCCGCCTGCCATGTTTGCCAGTCTGAAACTGAATAAAAAGACACGTCCAGATTCAAAGACGGAAACGAGGCGTTGTAGTTCGTAAACGTCGCCCACAAGCGTATGCGGCCATCGGCATAGGTTTCCAGATATCCGTTGCTCAACGTGAAATAACGGGTAGAATCGGGCTGCCCATCCAACTGCAAAGCCCAGTCGGGCGCAACGCCACAACTGCCTGTGGAGGCGTTCTCTGGTGTTTGCAAGCGATAAGCATACTGCAACTCCGCGCTCTGTGCCGACAGGCTCCACGCGCCCATCAAAAGCATACAAGCCGAGAGTATGAAGTGGCTCAAACAATTTTTCTTCTGCGAGGCACAAACAGTGCGCGACAATTCAAACGACAAAAATGCCAGCATGATATTCAGTAAGGTTGGTTTTGGTGTATGTCTTATTTACAAAGATAACACGTTAGCATGCAAACGTGTGCGCTGTTGCGCGACCGTCCGAGCTTTGCTTGGATGATTGTAGAGTGAAGCCCTGCGGGCTTCGGAATAAAGCGCGGGATAGCGCGCTGGGGATTTCCTTTTCCCTCCGAGCTGCGCCCGGAGGTATGGAAAGTGAAGCCCTCCGGGCTTCGGAGCGAAACGGGGCGCAGCTACCAAGCCCGAAGGGCTTGACTTTAGGTTCATCCGAACGCAGTTCGGATATGACGCCCGCTTTCCCGCAAACCACCCCCGCACAAAAGCCCCCAAGCCCGAAGGGCTTGACTTTTCGTTCATCCGAACGCAGTTCGGATACACACCCCCGCCAAACGCCCGCTACAAATCAAACTCCCCACTCACTTCATTCGGCAGCGTGACTTTCAACCGCGGCTCGGCTTGCATTGCGCGTTCAATCGCGAATACTGCTTCGTCGTTGCGGGCCCACGCGCGGCGCGCAATACCGTTGTTCACGTCCCAGTGCAGCATGCTCTTGAGGCGGCGTTCACTGTCGGCGCTGCCGTCGAGTAACATACCGAAGCCGCCGTTGATGACTTCGCCCCAACCCACACCGCCGCCGTTGTGCAAGCTCACCCACGTAGCTCCGCGAAATGCATCGCCTACGAAGTTGTGCACCGCCATGTCGGCGGTGAAACGCGAGCCGTCGTAAATGTTCGACGTTTCTCTGTACGGTGAGTCAGTGCCCGAAACATCGTGGTGATCGCGACCCAAAATAACATCACCAATTTCACCACTCGCAATAGCATCGTTGAATGCTTTCGCTATGCGCATGCGTCCTTCAGCATCGGCATACAGAATGCGTGCTTGTGAACCCACTACCATCTTGTTTTTGCCGGCCTCTTTTATCCATTGAATGTTGTCGGCCATCTGCTGTTGGATCTCACTTGGTGCTGTGCGCATCATCTCAGTGAGCACTTCTTCTGCAATGCGATCGGTACGCTCCAAGTCTTCGGGCTTGCCACTGCAACACACCCAACGAAACGGTCCGAAGCCGTAGTCGAAACACATCGGCCCGAGTATGTCTTGCACATAGCTGGGGTATTTAAACTCGCGTGGCTTGCGGCCTTTGCGTTGTTCTTCGCTTGCCATCACGTCAGCACCTGCTCGCGACGACTCTAACAAAAATGCATTGCCATAATCGAAGAAATACATGCCCTTTGCAGCGTGTCTGTTAACCGCTGCTGCATGACGTCGCAACGTTTCTTGCACTCGCTTCTTAAACTCTTCGGGTTGCTCGGCCATCATGCGGTTGCTCTCTTCATACGAAATTCCAACCGGATAATATCCTCCTGCCCACGGATTGTGCAACGAGGTTTGATCACTGCCCAAATGCACCGTGATGCCTTCTGCATCGAACTTCTCCCACACATCTACAATGTTGCCGATGTAAGCAAATGAAGTCACTTTGTTGTTCGCCATTGCTTCGCGCACGGCGTTGCTCAGCTCATCCAGATTATCGGTGATGACATCCACCCATCCTTGTTCGTGGCGCTTGTAAGCGGCTTTCGGATTCACTTCTGCGGTTACCGAAACAACGCCTGCAATGTTGCCTGCTTTGGGTTGAGCACCGCTCATACCACCCAAGCCTGCGGTGATAAACAGAATCGGATCGGTCGCCTTCATGCCTCGCTGCTCTCGCATGCGGCGCGCGGCGTTCATCACCGTGATGGTAGTACCGTGCACGATGCCTTGCGGACCGATGTACATATACGAGCCTGCTGTCATCTGTCCGTATTGCGTTACACCCAATGCATTGAATTTCTCCCAATCATCGGGCTTCGAGTAGTTGGGTATCATCATGCCGTTCGTCACAACGACGCGCGGTGCGTCTTTGTGTGAGGGAAACAATCCAAGAGGATGTCCGCTGTACATGACGAGAGTTTGATCATCGCCCATTTCGCTCAAGTACTGCATGGTGAGCAGGTACTGCGCCCAGTTCTGAAACACACCTCCATTGCCACCATACGTGATGAGCTCGTGCGGATGTTGCGCCACACGCGGATCCAAATTGTTTTGGATCATGAGCATGATAGCGGCTGTTTGCTGCGACTTCACGGGATACTGATCGATGGGTCGCGCATGCATGGCATACGCAGGGCGGAAGCGATACATATAGATACGGCCATACACTTCCAACTCATGCTTAAACTCTTCGACTAACGAAGCATGCAAGTGCTGTGGGAAATAGCGCAGCGCATTGCGCAAGGCCAGTTTCTTTTCATCCGGTGAAAGAATATCCTTTCGTTTCGGAGCGTGATTAATCGCTGTATCATATTCGTGCGCATCCGGCAACAAGGAGGGAATCCCCGCGCGAATGGCATCTTGAAAAATCGCTATATCTTCAGCTAGTTCTGCTGTATTCATCAGATTGAGTTTTGTGCAAATTTCGGTTACAGGCGCTAAAACCTTGCAGCGCCTTCAACAGTTCAAAAAGAAACAGAAGCCGATGCGGTTAACAACCACAACGACGAGGTTATAGGCAACACTTCAATCTGTTCGCCTTTGGCCGACCAAAGTCGTCGCGCCTCCACTCTGCACTTCAACTTCTTGAATGGGCTGTAGTCGACATTCACCGACCATCCGCCTGGGTTGAGATTCACGGGGGCGTAGCGTGTGCGGAAAAAATCACCACGGTTATCACGTGTTTGTTCAAACCTGCATGCAGCCATCCATTTCTTGGCGAAGGTGCGACCTATACCCAGCGAGTATCCAACAAAGTCTTTCTCCAGCGGAACCGATTCATAATTCAACTCGGTTTGAACGCTCCAGTCGTTGCCTACCTTCCATTGACCATAAGTGTTGTGATAAATGGTGACACGGTCGCCAATGATACCCATGTAATTGGAATAGTTCAATACGCGACCATTCGCTTTCACATGTTGTATTTGCACACCAAACGCCGGCCAGTTGCGGCCTTCGTCCAGACCAATACGCTGCCAGCCATTAAGGAGCAACACAGCCCAGTTCAACCCTGTTTCGGTTTTTCCGGACCAACGCAAACCACACTCATAGTAAGGTGTATTCTCGGCAAGCAAGCCACGGGTCAAG
>CANIAA010000090.1 GCA_947465255.1 Flavobacteriales bacterium
ATTTACTGATGAGCATTTTGACGAATGCTGCAATTTTTTTTCTTTTTAAGTTGTTTGATCGCTTTAAGGTTCAAACGTTGCCTGCCATTGTGGTCAATTATTTCATGGCTTGCAGTGTGGGCCTACTCGTTGTTCCCGATTTGGGGCGCGCTTTGGAAGGTGCTTCTCAATGGCCGATTTGGACTGTGGGTGGTTTGTCGCTGGGTGTTCTGTTTATTCTCGTTTTCTATTTGACAGGTACGACGGCCCGAATCATTGGCGTTTCTGTAACTACGATAGCTTCTAAAATGTCGTTAGCGTTAGCGGTACTCTTGTTTGTATGGGTTGATCCGAACGAATTTTTAAGCCTAACCAAAGTGTTGGCTATTCTGGTGGCTATGGCCGGTGTCTATTTTTCCTCCTTGAAGGATGACGGACAAAAGTTGAGTATACGATCTTTTTTGTTGCCCGCGCTTATTCTTTTGGGAAGCACGGGAGTCGATTTCGGTATTGCTTATTTTTCTTCATTTCCTGCCAATGACGATGAACTTAAGCTCTATTCCTGCCTTTCATTTGGTATGGCGGGGTTATGCGGCTCAGTGTTTATGGGGGTGCAACTTTATGCCGGACGAATGACATTGACCCTGCGCGACGTCATGGGAGGAATCGTGTTGGGTGCCATCAACTATGGTTCTATTATCTTTTTGGTGCTCGCCTACGATTCCGGTATTATGCAGAAATCGGCTATGTTACCCATCAATAATCTGGGCGTGGTCCTAGTGTCTGCCCTGGCTGCAGTTTTGATTTTCAAGGAAAAACTTACGCGCTACAACTGGCTTGGAGTCGCTCTCAGTTTAGTCGCATTGGCGTTGCTTCTCTGATTATTTATTGTTGAGCTCGGCTTCTCGTTTAGCCCGCTGCATGGGGTTTTCGCGCGAGCGTCCTTGGTTTTCTTTGAATAACTCGAAACGTGTTGGTGCAATGCGTTGTGGCCAGGTATTGTTCGAAATATCGATGTCGGCTGTTTCCAGTTGAGGGTCGAGAATGATTGATTTTACCTCGCGCTCACAGGCAAATACCTTTGTCACTTCCTTCTCGCTTCGCTTCCAGATTTCGGCAGGGATGTTTATGCGGCGTGTAGTGCCGTCCATGAACTCGAGGTCGAAAATGAGTGGCATGATGAGTCCTCCCTTGTTTTCGACTGTAACCTGGTAATAGAGCATGTTTTTCGAAAGAAGTTCCTTCTCCTTGTCGGTCAGCTTTTTTACATATTCGTCATATTCAACGCGGTCGAGCGCAGTCACCTTATAAGGGTCGTATGAAGTATAGAAGTCGCGCATGTCTGCATCACCATCAACCTCGACTTTCATTTTTTCAGCAGCATCGCGCTGTTGAGAGATATCAGGAGCGGCCTTCTCTTTTTTCTCACGTTCAAGAGCCTTTTCGATTTCAGGGTTGTGCGTGTTGAGACGGAAGATTTTTACGTCTTTCAGATTCATGTCGCAATGGTCGGTTTCATAAAACCATCCTCTCCAGAACCAGTCGAGATCAACAGCGCTTGCGTCTTCCATGGTGCGGAAGAAGTCTTCCGGGGTGGGATGGCGAAATGCCCAACGGCGGCAGTATTCCTTGAAAGCATAGTCGAAAAGCTCACGGCCCATTACAGTCTCGCGCAGAATATTGAGTGCCGTGGCGGGCTTACCGTATGCGTTATTACCGAACTGATAAATGCTTTCGCTGTTGGTCATGATGGGGCTCATCGTGCTTTTGTCGCCGCGCATGTAGTCGACAATGTTGCGAGCCGGACCGCGACGGGTAGGGTAGTTGCGGTCGTATTCCTTTTCGGCGAGGTACTGCACAAACGTGTTAAGGCCTTCGTCCATCCACGTCCATTGGCGCTCATCGCTGTTAATGATCATCGGGAAGAAGTTGTGTCCTACTTCGTGAATGATCACCGATATCATCCCGTCGCGAGTACCTTGATCATAAGTACCGTCTTTTTCCGGGCGACCGCCGTTAAAGCAAATCATGGGGTATTCCATGCCCATCCACTTGGTGTGAACGGAGATGGCTACGGGATAAGGATAGTCGATGGTGTGTTTGCTGTAGCTGCGAAGTGTATGAGCAACTACGCGCGTGCTGAATTGCCCCCAGAGCGGATTTCCTTCTTTGGGGTAATATGACATGGCGAGAGGTGTTTTGTCACCGATTTTTACAGCTTGTGCATCCCATATGAATTTCCGTGAATTGGCAAAGGCGAAGTCGCGCACGTTTTCAGCTTTAAAATGCCAGGTCTTGGTTTTTGAAGTCTCTTTGTTCTTCTCTTTTTTCTCAGCTTCTTCTTGCGTAGTGATCACAATAGGCTCGTCGCTGGTTTTTGCAGCATTGAATCTCTTCAATTCATCAGCGGTTAGCACCTCTTTCGCATTTTGCAATACACCGGTCGAAGCAACGATGTGATCTGCAGGAACGGTAATCTTTACATCGTAGTTACCGAAGTTGAGGGTGAATTCACCCATCCCGAGAAACTGCTTGTGTTGCCACCCTTGATTGTCGCAATACACGACCATGCGCGGGAAGAACTGAGCCATGGTGTACAGGTAATTACCATCTTCTTCGAAATACTCGTAGCCGCTTCGCCCACCGAGGCGAATGCGGTCGTTGATGTTGTACCACCATTTGATTTTGAAGACGAATGTTCCGCCCGGCTTGAGCGTTTGTGGAAGGTCGATACGCATCATCGTTTTGTTGACCGTGTAAGGCAATGCTTTACCACCGGCATCGCTCACGTATTCGAGTTTAAAGCCGCCATCGTACCACGGGTTAAGATCAACCAAATCGTTATAGCTGACACTTTCCCCCATTTTCATTTGCTCTATAGCGTAGCTGTCGGCATCCTTGGCGAACGCATTCTGGTCGAGTTGTAGCCAGAGGTAGCTTAATGCGTCGGGTGATTGATTGAAGTAGGTGATGGTTTCTTCACCAAAAAGGGTTTGGGTAGCATCATCGATGGTTATGTTCATCACGTAGTCGGCACGCTGCTGCCAGTAGGCATTGCCCGGTGCGCCGCTAGCTGTGCGCTGTTCATTGGGGGTAGCAAGCTCTGGTCCCAGTTGCTTGAATTTATCTTCCCAGTATTTGGCAGGTTCATTTTGGGCAACTGCCAAAACAGGCAGAAAAAAGGCGAGGCAATAAATGAATTTCATAATCGATTGTGATGTTCAAATGTAGGACTTTTTCGAGCGCACAAGCCCCTTGTGTTGCTGGCATACTGATTACCTTTGTGACACAAACATTTGCGCATGTGCCCATTTACAGAACTCGATGAAGTATTGCTTGAAGAAACGCTGCTTGCTGATGGCAACAAGATCGTTCTTTTCAATGATGATGTCCATTCGTTTGATTTCGTGATAGAGGCATTAATGGATGTGTGTGGCCATGAGCTGTTGCAGGCGGAACAATGCACGGTAATTGTCCATTATAAAGGCAAATGCGCGGTGAAGAACGGAACATGGGAAGAGCTGGAGCCAATGTGCACGGCGCTGTTGGAGAGGGGATTGACCGCGGAAATACAATAGAAGGGACGAGGGACGAGGTGCGAAGGACTCCTCTCGCCAAACCCTGTGTAAGGACGCACTGCTGTGCGTCCACCAAACAATAGAAGGGACGAGGGACGAGGTGCGAAGGACTCCTCTCGCCAAACCCTGTGTAAGGACGCACTGCTGTGCGTCAACCAAACAAGAGAAGGGACGAGGGACGAAGGACGCCTCTCGCCAAACCCTGTGTAAGGACGCACTGCTTTGCGTACACCAAACAAGAGAAGGGACGAGGGACGAAGGACTCCTCTCGTCAAACCTTGTGTTTGGGCGCACTGCTGTTCGTCCACTAAAAACGAAACGATGAAACGAAATACAATCTTTTTAGCATCTGTCACTGCCGTGGTGATGCTTTTTAACGCATGCGATACCGTGCCAATCAGCGGACGTAAGCAATTGCGTTTGATCAGTGAACAGGATATGATTGGAATGTCGTTTCAGGCATACGACGAATTTTTGGATACCAACAAGGTATTGCCCGATACGCACAAGGATGTGATTGTGGTGCGACGCATTGGCAACAAAATCAAAGATGCCGTTGTGAAGTATCTCACGGATAATGGCGAATTGAAGCGGATCGACGGTTTTGAGTGGGAGTTTAACGTGGTGAATGATCCTACCGTTAATGCCTGGTGCATGCCCGGAGGAAAGGTTGTGGTGTATACCGGCATATTACCCGTTACAAAAGATGAGAAGAGTTTGGCAGTGGTGATGGGGCATGAAATAGCACACGCTGTTGCGCGTCATGGAAATGAACGCATGAGCCAAGGGTTAGCCGTTCAGTTAGGAGGGCTGGCTCTGAGTGTCGCACTTTCGGAACATGCTCCTGAGGCTCAGAATTTGTTTTTACAGTCGTATGGCGTAGGTTCGAATTTGGGCATGCTTGCTTATAGCCGCAATCATGAAAGTGAAGCGGATAAACTCGGATTGGTCTTTATGGCTATGGCAGGTTACGATCCGCAGAGCTCCATCGGTTTCTGGGAGCGTATGTCAGAGCAAGGAGGGCAAGCGCCTCCGCAGTTATTGAGCACTCACCCCAGCGATGAAACGCGAATAGCAGATTTAAAGGCTTTCATGCCCGAGGCATTGAAGTATTACAAACCATGATGAACCCCCGTGTATGAGCGATTTGAATTTTGATGAGTTTAATACAAGCACAGCAGAACAATGGCTTCAGCTGGTGCAAAAGGAATTGGGCGATCGCACTGTCGATACATTGCAGTGGGGAGTCGAAGCAGAAGTTTCGGTAGGCCCTTACCAAACGGCAGCGGCACATGAATACAGCACTGATTATGTGTCAACAACCGAACAGTATCAGCTGATTTCGCATTCAGACCCCAAGGCATGGAACAGAATAGCTCTCGATTCCCTCATGGGTGGTACTAATGCGTTAGGGATTGAGTGCGGAGCATTTTCGCCCGAGGTATTACCGATTCTTCTGCAAGGAATCGAGATTCAATACATCAGTGTTCACTTTGTAAACATGAATGATGGCGGTAAGTGGGCAGGTGCATTTGCCTCTTATTGTGAGACAAAGTCGATCGACAAAACGCAGTTGAACGGATCATTTGAAATTTCGTCTTCTGTGTTGACCCAAGAGGAAATGAGAACATGGTACTCTCAGACGCGCGTTGCCTTTCCTCGTTTCAGAATGGTAACGATCGATGCCGCTTGTGTGCATGAGCAAGGAGGGAGTTTGGTTCAGGAGCTTTCATGGGCGTTGGTTGCAGGTCATACTAACTTGATTTTACTCATGGAGTCAGGAGTGGATATTGATGAGGCTTCGGCATGTATTCAATTCAACTTCGCTACCGGCTCATCATATTTTCCTCAGATAGCCAAGCTTCGCGCATTTCGATGGATGTGGAAACGTATCATTGAAGCCTATAACCCCGTGCACGCATGTTCGGTGAATACGTTCGTGCATTCTTCGACAAGTCGCTATTTACAGACAGCCAAAGACAAGCACAACAACTTGTTGCGCGCTACCACACAAACCATGAGTGCCTATGTAGGCGGATCAAACAGCGTGAGCGTGCTACCCTACAATGCCGGAGTGCAAGGTGCTGATGAGTCTGCCTTACGCTGGGCTCGCAACATTCAACAGCTCTTGTTGGAAGAGAGTTACTTCGCACAGTTTAAATCGGCGGCTGATGGCGCTTACTACATAGAAGAACTGACCGGGCAACTTGTGAATGCGGCCTGGAAGCAATTTCAAGCGTTGGATGTAAAGGCTTCCGAGCAAGGACTTGATCGTGTTTGGAAGGAACATCGAGCCGATGTTTCCTCGTTCGCGACAGAGCAGCAAGAGTTGGTGAAGGAGGGCAAGCGCATCATTGTCGGGGTAAATCGCTACGTGAACAAAACAGACAATGCCGTTGTTGATGGTAGTGCGCAAACACTTTCTGCGCCGATGGAAAAGGCATGATGCATTTTGATTCACAAGCGGTAAAAGACCTCGAGTTCGATCTTATTCGGTTGATGCTTCATGATTTCTGTTTGCAGCCAACTGCGCGATTGCGTATGATAGATCTCGAACCGATGCGAGACCATCGAAGGCTGAGAACAGAATTGATTCGTACGCATGAGTTTCTTCAGATACGGGCCAATGGCATTTCATTTCCGGCGCTCGATTTTGAGGAGCTCGATCAGGAGATAAAATTGCTGCAGCTGCGCGATAGCGTGCTGAGCGAAGAAAGTTTTTTCCGCATTTACAAAGCCAACGTATTGGTCAATGAAATACTGGACGCCTTTGAGGGCATCGAAGAGGCTTGTAAGGAATTGCATTTGCTGGTGTCTGATATTGAGAAGAGCACCTACATACCGGAGCGCGTGATGCAGGTGTTCGATAATAAGTGGAAGGTGCGCGATGATGCATCGCCTGAGTTGAAGAGCATTCGCGAGGGTATTGTAATCGTGCGACGCAACATTGCCAAGAACTTCGCTAAAGTGATGCGCGATCTTGCAGGTAAAGGCTTTCTGGGCGATACAGGCGAAGCCTATTTGAATGAGCGCAAAGTGTTGGCCGTTTACAGCACACACAAGCGCAAGGTACCCGGCCTTGTTATCAGCAGCAGTAAGACAGGATCGCTCACGTATATTGAACCGGAAGTAAATATTCAACTCAATTTTGAACTGGAGTCGCTCATGGACGATGAGCGCAACGAGATACGCCGCATTCTAAAGGAGCTCACGCAAAGCATTCGACATGAATTACCTGCTATACGAAATTACCAGCGGTGCTTGACGGAGTTTGACTTTATACAGGCCAAAGCGCGCTTGGCGGCCGATATTGACGCGATACTTCCTGAGATAGAGGATGAGCCGGTGATTGATTTGCGCAAGGCATACCACCCGATATTGATGCTGCAGAATAGACGTATGGGACGAGCCACTTTCCCTCAATCGTTGCGCATGGACAAAGACAGTCGGATGCTTGTGATTAGTGGGCCCAACGCCGGAGGTAAGAGTATTACACTCAAAACAGTGGGATTGCTTCAGGTGATGCTGCAAAGCGGTTTGCTGGTACCTGTTGCTCCAGGCAGTAAGATGTCCTTTTTCCATGCGGTACTTACCGATATTGGAGATAATCAAAGCATCGAAAATCAGCTATCGACTTATAGCTATCGATTGAAGCGCATGAAGCATTTTCTGGATGTGTCGAACAGGCGTTCCTTGGTTTTACTGGATGAGTTTGGAACCGGATCTGATCCCGATTTGGGCGGCGCTCTGGCGGAAGTATTTTTCGAGGAGCTTTACAGCAGAAAGTCGTTTGGTGTGATTACCACGCACTATGGAAACATCAAGTTAAAGGCTGCGCAACTCCGAAATGCACGTAACGGATGCATGTTGTTCAATACGCAAACACTGGAGCCAACCTATCAGTTATCGATTGGACAACCGGGTAGTTCGTTCACGTTTGAAGTGGCGGAGATCAATGGAATTCCAAAAGAACTGATAGAAGCTGCCAAGAAGAAAATGAGCAGTCAGAAGGTCCAGATGGACGAGATGCTGGCGTCATTGCAGGATGAAAAATCGAAGTATCAGTTGCTCACTCAGAGTGCACAATCGGCGGGTGAGTTGGCGAGCAGTGCTATTACGGAGTACGAAAAGAAGCGCGAGAAAATGGAAGAGCGTTTGCAGAAGCAGCAGGATACTATGGAGCGCAATAACAAGTACCTCAATCATGGTCGGCGTTTGGTTCAGTTTATTGAGGGATACAATTTGCGCACGAAGAATAAGGAGTTGCTAGACGAAGTGAAAAAGTACCTTGCGATGGAGAAGACCAAGATTGAGGACGATCGCAAGCAGAAGAGCATTCAGAAGAGCATTGTCAAGCAGAAGGAACAAGAGCAAACAAAGGAGCGAAGAACGGGAGCGATAAAAGTGGGCTCAACCGTTCGGTTGGAGAACACCAAGCAAACCGGCAAGGTTATCGAGCTCGACAAGGGGCAGGCGGTTGTGGCCATTGGAGTCTTCAAGACCAAGGTCGATGTCAGCCGACTGGAGTTTATTACCTGATGGAGTTGCAAGTTGCAAGTTGAAGGTTGAAAGTTGTACCAAGGCCCAACTTGCAACCTTCAACTTTCAACCTTCAACTTTCAACTTTCAACCCGAGTTGTTGTAAGCAGAAAGAAAAAAAACAACGCCTGTAAGCCGAGTTCTGTATCCCGCTTGCGCGGGCTTCCATCATTTATCTATGCGACCTACCCTCCGGGGCCGGACGGGCCATCCTTCAATGCAGAGGGAAAAAAATAAAACCCTCTGCACATTCCCGGTTTACATGGTCTTACAGCCCGCAAGGTTTGTCTGAGCCAACGAGTTGCCTACGCTGCTGGTGGGCTCTTACCCCACCTTTTCATCCTTACCCCGTTTGCACGTGGCGGTTTAAATTTCTGCAACACTATCTGTCATTGTGCGGTTTCTCGCACAACGCCCCCGCTTTTCACAGGGTGCGGTGCCCTTTGCAGCCCGGACTTTCCTCCCCGCACAAGGCGGAGCGATGGAACGGCGTTGTTTGCGACAAATATAGGAAGTGATAAGGGATGAAGTGTTAGGCAGCGTTCGTGTGTTATGGTTGCCTTGCTCCCTCTTCAATTTGATACTATTTTCAGTGTGCCCTGCGGGTTCGTGAGAAGGGTAATTTATCTGTTATTCCTCTTACTCCTCAGCCCTTTTTTCTTACGTATTAACTGATACTCTCACGCTCTTTTTCCCAACTCAATCACTTCCGCCTTCTGCACTTTTCCCGTTTCAATTTCGAAACGCAGTATGGTGCGCATATGGTGAAACCCATGCTTTCCTGCTGCTCCGGGATTCATGTATATCATGCCGAATGCAGGGTCGAATTTGACCATGCAGATGTGCGAATGGCCGCAGATGAATAGGCCGGAGGCATTGGCTTTGAGTTCTGCTCGCACTGGTGTGGCGTAGTTGCCGGGGCGCCCGCCGATGTGCGTAATCCAAACGTCGAGGCCTTCGCAGTTGAAGCGCAGGTGCTCATGTGTGCGCTTACGGATCTGCGTGCTATCGATGTTGCCATACACGATCCGGGTGGGCTTGAACGCTTCCAACGCATCTATCACAGATTCTTCGCCGATATCGCCGGCATGCCATATTTCATCGCAATCGGCGAAATGGCGAAACACGGCCTCATCGAGCCAGCCGTGGGTGTCGGAGAGTAAACCGATTCGTTTCATGCGGGGGCAAATTACGCATGTTATCTTCGCCACATGAAACGTATCGGTTTACTCTCCGACACCCACGGCTGGCTCGATGAGGCCGTGTTTCGCCATTTCGCCGATTGCGATGAAATATGGCATGCCGGCGATATCGGC
>CANIAA010000091.1 GCA_947465255.1 Flavobacteriales bacterium
GATTTCTATTCAATTCAAGACAACCAAGAAGCGGTTGTAATCAATGAAACTCGCTGGCGAACATCGAATGTGCTCGTCCCACACTTTGCTTTTGGTGCAGAGAAAATCATTCAGCCGGAAGGTATAGCGAATCGTACGTTCTGGACGCTCGGCGCAACCTTCCAACTTTCTGCTCCTGCCGCTACAATTGTGCGATCAGAGCAGTTCTCCATTGAATTGCAAAGTTTTTCATTGGCCATTTACGGACGATTCTTTTTTTGATGAGGGAAATTCAATCAATAATTGTATATTGCCAATTGGTAATCAAATCCATGAAACTGTTCACTACCATACTCATTTACCTCGTGTGCATGCGCGCGAGCGCACAGCTGAGCAATGGGAGCTTTGAGTTGATCAGTTCTATGCCCAACGGACTAGGGCAATGGCAGAGAGCCACAGGTTGGTCAAATGCTGGCAGCAATCTTTCTTCTCCTGACTTGCTGCATTACGATGCTATTAACGCGTGTGACTTACCCGAAACCTCAGTAGGTTTTGTCGACTCTTTCGATGGTGATGCTGTCATGGGAATAACCTTATGTGGGAGACCCGGTGATAACAAACGTGAGTATATCAGCACCCAGCTATCCTCTGCAATGGTGGTCGGAAAACCTTACGCTGTTGGCTTTCGAATGGCAAACGGAGAGCACATACCTACATCGCAAGCCGGATTGGCGACCAGCGATATGGGATTTTGCTTCAGCGTCGACCCAATTGCTCAAAACGGCACGGATCCAATCAATCGGCAGCCTCAATTGAAGATTGAATCGGTGGTGTATTCACCCGATTGGCAAACATACATCTTCACCTTTTTCCCACAGGAGCCCTATAAATTCATGACATTCGGTCTTTTTGGCGATGACTCTGACAAGGATATCCAGATACGTCGTGGCAGTAATCCATCCTTGGCATATTACTTCGTCGATTACTTTACAATTGAACCACTCTTCGGTGAATACGCGGAGGTCGATGGTGAAAGAGAACCGGTCATTGATAGTGCATCACTTTCAAAAGGGGAGAAGGAGTTTTTTATTCCGAATACGTTCACACCAAATGCTGATGGGAATAACGATCGTTTTCTCCCGGTCGCAGCTACAGATGGTGATTGGATGCTCGAAATTTTCAGCTCATGGGGTGATAGGGTATACGTATCCGATCAAAATTCAACTGGCTGGGATGGGATTTACCAAGGGCTTGCTTGTTCACCCGGTGGATATGTTTGGCAGATCACTTATTTCGAGGATGGCACGAATGGAAAGCCTAAGCGACAGGAATTGCGCGGTATGTTTCATCTGGTGAGATAACCGATTCATTACTTTCGCTGCATGCAAGCGCAGCAATTTCCGGATCTCGAATTTCGCAAGCTCAATGAGCTTGTTCATGCGTATTGCAGTCGGAACCCTAAGACTAGAGAATTTTTTCAGGTTGACACTGATTTGACTGAAATAGCCAAATCTGCAATTCATCGAAACTTGAATTTCACGCATTATGAAGTGCTAACGGCGGTGCTTCGCGAACAATATCAAAGAAATGCAACAATCGATGCGGTAGATGAAAACCTTGCCGCGTTCAGCGCGGGTAATGCCATAACGGTCACCACGGGTCATCAGCTTTGCTTGTTGGGAGGGCCGGCATATTTCTTCTTCAAGATACTAAGCACCATCAAGCTAGCTCAGAATTTACAAGCACTTGTTCCGGGGAAAAAGATCGTTCCCGTTTTCTGGTTGGCGAGTGAAGATCATGACAAGGAGGAAATTAATCACACCTATGTAAACGGAAATCGCCTTGAATGGAGTACGTCGCAAAACGGTGCCGTAGGACGATTCGCTTTGGATGGTTTTGAGGATGTGCTGCTCCAGTGGATCGATTCCGTGGAGGATGATAACCTCCGCAATTCTTTCCGCGCAATTTGGAATCGTGCTACTCAATTTAAAACGTGGGCAGAGCTCACCAAATCATGGGTTCATGAGTGTTTTGGTGAATGGGGATTGGTGGTAATTAACCCGGATGAAGCTCGCTTGAAGCAGCTTTTCGCACCGGTGATGAAAAGAGAGCTCCTTCAAGATGTCGCTTTTCAGTGCGTAACTAAGTCGAATGAACAGCTCACGCAGCTGGGATATCATGTGCAGGTGAATCCCAGAGAAATCAATCTCTTTTATTTGAGCCATCAGTCGAGAGTTCGCATTGAAAGAGTAGAGCATAGCTGGCATACCACCGATAAGCTTCATAGTTGGAGTCAGACACAAGTACTAAAGGAGCTAGAAAAACACCCGGAGAATTTTAGTCCGAATGTTTTGCTTCGTCCTCTTTATCAGGAAATCATTCTTCCCAATGTTGCCTATGTGGGTGGTCCGGGTGAATTGGCCTACTGGCTTCAGCTGAAGGCATTATTTGCTGAACATGAAGTGCCCATGCCTGCGCTTGTGTTGCGCGATTCCGCCCTTTTGATATCGCCCGCAATAAGTAAGCGGCTTGCGAAACTCGCGTTTAACCATCGCGACTTACTTCGAGATAAACAAGAGCTCGTAGCCATGATTATTGGTCAGAAACCTGATTTTTCTCTTGAGAAAGATGAGTTATTACGCGTCTTCGAGGTGTTGTCCGTTCGTATTGCTCAGGTAGATCCTACTCTAAAGGCTTCAGCCATGGCCGAAGCAAATCGCGCACTGGCAGGCATCGATCAGTTGCAGGCGAAAATGTGGAAGGCATTAAAATTAAAAGAAGAGCAAAAGTTGAGTTCTCTTGATAAGGTCTGGGGTGAATTATATCCTTCAAACAATTGGCAGGAACGATCTCTGAACATTTTAAAAGAGGCTATGGCCAACGACAAAGAACTGATGCGTCTGCTACTACACGAATTTCAGCCTCCGGCCAGCACATTGGTTATAGTCGAGTCCTAAGGCCTGTGATAGTCGAGCCACGACTGAAGTAAAATCGCAGCACTGATCATGTCAAGATTACCCTTGTCGCGTCGTGCACTTTGCTTCGCACCGGATGCTATCATTGCCTGTGATGCCATTTTACTTGTATACATTTCATTCACACGATGGATGCGTACCCTTTCATTTTGAGCGGAAAGCTTCTGAACAAATTCCAATTGCAATGCGGTGATTTCGGATGATTCTCCGTTCAGGTATTTGGCTTCCCCAACGACGATGTCCTCTATTTTTTCTTTTTCAATGAGTTGCTTTAAGTAAAGTAAGGCTCCCTTGTTTGGGATCGTTTCCAATGGCGAAGCTATTATGCGCGCCGAATCGGTGATGGCAAGACCAACGCGAACTGTGCCGAAATCGATACCCAATACTTTACTCATGATGATTATTTCAGGTTGTGAATATGCACCAACTATTTTTGACCAAATAATTCAACGATGAACGATCTTCAATCAATTATAGAGTTTGCGTGGGATAACCGCGAAGCGCTTCAGGAGAACGAAGCAAAACAGGCTATTCGTGAGGTAATTGAAAAACTTGATAAGGGTGAGTTGCGTGTCGCTGCTCCTATGGAAAATGGAGCTTGGGAGGTAAATGAATGGGTGAAGAAGGCGGTTGTCATGTATTTCCCCATTCAGCAAATGAAAACGATGGAGGCCGGACCCATGGAGTTTCATGATAAAATGGAACTCAAGCGCAATTATGCAGCGCTGGGCGTTCGTGTGGTTCCTCACGCCGTTGCTCGCTATGGTGCTTACCTCGCGCCCGGTGTCATTATGATGCCGAGCTACGTTAACATCGGCGCATACGTCGATTCAGGTACTATGGTCGACACTTGGGCAACAGTGGGTAGTTGCGCGCAAATAGGGAAGAATGTACACTTGAGTGGTGGAGTGGGTATCGGTGGTGTGCTCGAACCTTTGCAAGCAGCACCGGTTGTAATAGAAGATGGCGCATTTATCGGCTCGCGTGCCATTGTGGTGGAAGGTGTTCGAGTAGGAAGGGAAGCTGTCCTTGGTGCAAATGTTGTGCTCACCAAAACAACCCGAATCATCGATGTAAGCGGTCCGGAACCGGTCTCCTTTTCCGGTGAAATACCTGAACGCTCAGTGGTCATACCGGGTGTTGTCAATAAAAGCTTTCCTGCCGGTGAATTTGGTGTGCCGTGCGCGCTCATTATCGGAAAACGCAAAGCCAGCACCGATTTGAAAACGTCACTGAATGATGCTCTACGCGATTTCAACGTCTCTGCATAAACTCAACTTGAAGAAATTCTTAGTCATACAAACGGCTTTCATCGGTGATGTTATTCTGGCTACTGCTGTGCCGGAGCATCTGCACAAGCATTTTCCAAATGCACAAGTCGATATGCTGGTGCGTGCCGGAAACGAAGCGCTTTTGACTAATCATCCATTCATCAATAATGTCCTTGTCTGGCAGAAGAAATCATCGAAGTATCGTAATCTCTTCTTTCTGATTAAGACTATTCGGGATGAACAGTACGACGGAGTTATAAACTTACAGCGATATACGGCATCAGCTCTTATAACGGTTTTGTCGGGAGCCAGGAAAACATCAGGGTTCGATTCATCGGCGTTGTCAGTTCTCTTTTCTCACAGAGTAAAACATCGCCTCGGTGAAAGGAATGATTCGGATTTTTTGCATGAGGTCGATCGCTGCCTTCAACTCACCGAACCTTGGTTGCCCTTGGAGAAGGGAAGGCCGGCGTTGTATCCTTCGGCACATGATTTCTCGGCTGTTAGCTCTTACACAGACAAACCCTTTGTGACTATCAGTCCTTCATCGGTGTGGTTTACCAAACAAACACCCGTTGATGTTTGGCGTCAGCTAATCGGAGCCTGCGCCGACAAGCAGATATTTCTGCTGGGTGGGCCCGGCGACATTTCGCTTTGCGATTCATTGGCACGGGATTTCTCCCATGTGCAGGTGCTCGCGGGAAAGTTGACTTTGCTGCAATCTGCCGCTCTCATGAAAAAAGCAGTGATGAACTACACCAACGACAGCGCACCGCTCCATCTTTGCTCTGCTATGAATGCCCCCGTCACAGCGGTTTTCTGCAGCACAATCCCTGAATTTGGTTTTGGACCGCTTTCCGATAATGCAAGAGTGGTGCAATCACGACTTGAACTTGCTTGCAAGCCTTGCGGTAATCATGGTAAGGCTGCTTGCCCGAAAGGGCATTTCGATTGCGGGAAAATTCTGTTATCTGATTTGATGTCGGCCTCTGCATAAACGATGAAGTTCACCACTGAAATAGCAATCGAAAGGTCGGAGCATCCAATTAGGGTTGCCGATAAAATGCTCCTTGTGGGCTCATGCTTTGCGCAAGAAATGGGTCAGTGGTTTTTGCATCGACGATTTGACGTTAACCTAAACCCTAACGGAATTCTATTTCATCCGATGGTGATTGCCCGTTGTTTGAATCGTGCTTTGCTTGGTCGAGCCTATCGAGACGAAGAATCTGTTTCCTATGGTGGCCTTTATCACAGTTTTGACTTCCACGGCTCTTTCAGTTGCGCTTCTCAGAGTGAACACACTGAAATTATTAATTCACAGCTAAAGTCCACCCGCCAATCGCTTTCGGAGGCATCAACCTTAGTTCTTACCTGGGGTTCGGCGTGGGGATACAAATGGAACGAGCAAGGTCAATGGGTGTCTAATTGCCATAAGATTCCGCAGTCAAATTTTACCAAGGAGTTGGTTACTGCCGGCGAAATTGTGCCGGAATATCAAGAACTCCTGAATGAAGTGTGGAAAATCAATCCCAATCTCGAAGTCATTATTACGGTAAGCCCTGTGCGATACTGGCGCGATGGCGCTCACGGCAATCAATTGTCAAAGGCTCATTTGCTCCTCGCTGCCAGCCAACTGGCTGCCTCAAATAAACGTGTGCATTACTTCCCATCCTACGAAATCATGATGGACGAACTGCGCGACTATCGCTTCTATAATGCGGATATGCTTCACCCAACTCCTCAAGCCGTCGAATTCATTATCGGCAAGTTTCAGGAGATGTTTTTTGCGGAAGAATCCAAGCGATACATCAGTCAGGTTGATCCGATAATAAAGTTTCTGGGTCACCGGCCTTTACACCTTGAGCAAAGCGAGTGGTTGGATTTGTGCTCGGTGAAGGAAAAAGATTGGATGCGTGTACGTCAGTTATTCCTATAAAAAAAAAAGCCGCTGAAAGCGGCTTTCTCATTGAATATTTGTCTGGCTCCTTATTTATGCGGGGCTACATTTCTTTCCTCCGAATAGAATTTCG
This sequence comes from Flavobacteriales bacterium, assembly GCA_947465255.1. GTDB lineage: Bacteria > Bacteroidota > Bacteroidia > Flavobacteriales_D > Sanyastnellaceae > JAIBBG01. The sequence goes on from CANIAA010000091.1 coordinate 6,256, forward strand.
TGCTCGGGTTTACATGAATGGTTACGTTGGCTCCGGCTTGTTGCAGTGCTTCGTGTCCTCCTTCACCAATAAGCACATTGTCATTAGTAGAGAATTTGTATCGGAGTGAAAGGAGTCGGCGCTCATTATCGAATTGAGGTGCGTAGTTGAAAACAATACCCTGCAATTGAAGATCCTTGCGCATCTGAGCCAATTGCTCGCGAGTTGTTTGTCCGTTGATGGTAACATCTACGTTGCCGGTAGATTGCGCGAAGAGAATTGAGCTTGCGCATACGAGTATCGCTGTAATGAGGTGTTTCATGTTTTTGAAGTATTTAATAATGTTCGTCTGCAAGTTTACACAAAAAAATCAACCGAATACCAACGCTCAATTCATTTTCGGGCTTTGGCTTAAGACTACATTTGCAGCAAATAAAATCCATGTCAACTGCTCAACAACGCAAGCTCGATGCTATCCGAAACGACTTATTCAGCGGCGACGATATATTGGTAGCCAAGGCAATTGGCCTTTGCGAGGAGGTTGGGTCTGCGGCATTAGTGGAACCATTGCTCGCATTTTATGCATCAAATGCTCCTGAATCGCTCCGAATGCGCGCAGCTGATATGCTGGGCTCGCTGAAGGTTTCGAATGTGGAAACATACTTTCTGCAGGCGTTAGCTAACCCGCAATGGAAACATATCCGCAAGGATGTCGTGGGTTTTATGTGGAGTACCGGTTTACAACCTGTGGATGCTGTTAGTCAGATAAGTGAATTAGCAGCCTCCGGCGATTATGCCCTCACGATTGAGTGCCTAACCTTGCTCGAGAGTATAGAAGATCCTATCCCGGAAGAGCAGTTGTTGGAGGGTATTGCTGTTATTCACAAGGCAATTTCGGATGCTTCCAACAATGATTTCAAGAGGCTTCTCAATGAGTACATGAGCGTATTGAATTTCCAACGTGCACAATCCGACTTGAATGAGTAGAACTATGAGCTGGATGAATGAGTTTGCTATTTCGGAGGAAGTGCATGCGGCTCTTAATGAGCATAGGCCGGTTGTTGCCCTGGAAAGCACCATCATTTCTCACGGAATGCCTTTTCCCGAGAATCTGGCGGTGGCGCGCGAAGTGGAAGATTCGGTTAGAAGGAACGGAGCAGTGCCGGCGACTATCGCTATCCAAAGCGGAAAAATATGCATCGGACTGGAAGCAGAAACCCTTGAGCGATTTGCGCAAGCGACAAACGTAATGAAGTGCAGCCGTCGCGATATTCCCTTCGCCATTACACAAGGGTTACATGGAGCAACAACCGTATCGGCCACAATGATTTTGGCGGAAATGGCCGGCATCGAAGTGTTTGCTACCGGTGGAATCGGTGGAGTGCACCGAGGGGCTGAATCTACCTGGGATGTTTCCGCTGATCTTCCCGAATTCGCCCAAACCAATGTTGCGGTGGTAAGCGCAGGCGCTAAGGCTATTCTTGATTTACCTAAAACGCTGGAATACCTTGAAACTGCTGGAGTGCCCGTCATCGGTTATCAAACGAACGAATTTCCCGCCTTCTATTCGCGGTCTTCGGGACTTCAACTGCCGTTGTCATTGAATACCACGGTCGATATCGCTGCTTTCATTCACGAAAAAAGACGGATGAACCTCAAGGGTGGTGTTCTGGTGGCAAATCCGATTCCTGCTCTATACGAAATAGAGCGCGAGAAAATAGAACCTGCCATAGAAAGGGCTATTGCAGAAGCGGCTCGCCAAGGAATTAGCGGAAAGGAGCTAACTCCTTTCTTGCTCAAACAATTGAATGAAATCACCAGCGGTGTCAGCCAGTTGGCCAATAAACAGCTGGTGCTTCACAATGCAGCCGTTGCTGCACAAATTGCAGTTGATTTAGCTGCGATTCGAAAAAAACACACTTTCATAGCACTTTGATATTTCCGCCAAGGGGCCTGTACTCATTATCTTCGCGCCATGTCCAAAACGTTTGAAACGCCCGACTATATTCTCACCGAAGAGAAAATCCGTCAACGTATGCTCGATGATTATCGCTTAGCGTGTATTTCGCGCGAAGCATCGCTGTTGGGTAGAAAGGAAGTGCTCACCGGTAAAGCCAAGTTTGGAATTTTCGGCGACGGAAAGGAATTAGCGCAAATCGCGCTAGCAAAGCAGTTTAAACCGGGCGACTGGCGTAGTGGTTACTACCGAGACCAGACACTCATGATGGCCATTGAAGAGCTTACCGTGCAACAGTATTTCGCTGCATTGTATGCGCATACCGATGTGGAACATGAGCCCTCAAGTGGCGGCCGACAAATGGGCGGGCACTACGCTACACGTTTTCTGAATGAAGATGGATCTTGGAAAAACGTTGCGTCTTTAAAAAACTCCTCAGCTGATATATCACCCACGGCAGGGCAGATGCCTCGCCTGGTGGGATTGGCTCAGGCTTCAAAGCTGTTCCGCAACCTTCCTGAACTGGAAGGCTTCACACAGTTTAGTAACAAGGGTAACGAAGTTGCTTTTGGAACAATAGGCGATGCATCTACCAGCGAAGGTTTATTCTGGGAAAGCATGAACGCTGCGGCCGTGTTGGGTGTGCCGATGTGTATGAGTGTATGGGACGATGGCTGGGGAATTTCAGTTCCCAAGAAATTCCAAACCGTTAAAGAAAGCATCTCTGAAGCCCTCAAGGGTTTCGAGAAAACAACCACCACCAACGGAATCAAGATTTTTAAAGCGAAGGGATGGAATTACCCGGAGCTTCTCATGACATATGAAAAGGCCGTAAGCTACTGCCGTGAAAACCATGTGCCTGTTCTAGTGCACGTGGAGGAAATAACACAGCCGCAAGGCCACAGCACAAGCGGCTCTCACGAACGCTACAAATCCAAGGAATTATTGGCTTGGTATGAACAGTACGATTGCCTGGAGCAATTCAAAAAGTTCATCATAACCGATGGCTCTGCCAAC